>CADDYT010000002.1 GCA_902810755.1 Chloroflexota bacterium | reverse complement strand
GCAAACGGGCCATCGTAGAACCGGCCCGTCTGCTCACCGCTCAGGAAGTGGAACGTCGCGTCTGTGATTACTTTGGCTGTCCGGTGGTCGACCATCTCGCACAACAGGTCTCTTGAAGTTGCACTAGGCAAAGGCCTGCAAGTACGGGCGCTGGGCTTCCCACATCTCATCGAACAGCGCGCTGATCTCGGCTGGCGAACAGACCGCGGCGGTCAGAGGATCGAGTTGAAGCGCGTAGCGAGCTGCTTCTTTCTCGCGCTCCAACAGGGCCTGGCATACCAACTGATGAACGGCCATATGCGCGCGATTCAGCGCCGCCAGTTGCTCAGGCAGGGAGCCAAAATGCATGGGACGGATACCATGACGGTCCACCAGGCAGGCAACTTCGACGCATCCATTGGGCAGGTTATCAATCAGGCCGGTGTTGCGCACATTGCCGTAAATGACCGTAGGACGATGCAGCACAATCCCCTCGATAATCCAGGAGCCATACTCGTGGCTGCGTTGATAAGGGATCTCGCGCAGACCGCTGAGCATTTCAGTGATTTGCCGCTCATTTTCGGCGCGCCAGGTCGGCCAGTTATTGGCGTAAAAGCCCGTGCCGCCCAGATATCCCTCGCGGCAATACCGCTCTATTAAATCAGGACGTTTGCGGAAGTAGGGCACATATTCCGAAAAATGGCCGCTGCTCTCCGTGACGAAGGCCCCAAAATGCCGCATAACCTCGAAGCGCACCGGGTCCTGTTCGTACACGTCGGCCAGTTGCGCGCGCGCGCGCAAACGGGGATACATATCCTCGCCCCGGTAACGCAGCGTGGTAAACCACGAGTTATGGTTGGTGCCAGCGCATTGCCACTCCAGTGCCTCGTAAGGCACCTGCAAGTAGTCGGCCAGTTGCTTCGAGCTTCTCTGAACGCTGTGACAGAGACCAACAGTGCGCATCCTGGTCGCAGTCAGGGCTGCCAGCGTCAGAATGGACATCGGATTCGTATAATTGAGGACCCAGGCAGCGGGGCAGAGTTCTTCGGCATCACGCAGAATAGCCAGCCAGGCAGGACCGGTGCGTAACGCTTTGAAAATGCCGCCTGGGCCAATGGTATCGCCAATGCACTGGTTGACACCGTATTTCATCGGGATGTCAAAGTCGTGGCGCACATTGGCGAGTCCGGCGACCTCAATCGTATTGACCAGAAAATCGCTGTCGGCCAGCACGTCGCGGCGTTCAATCGACGACTCAACACGCCAGCGCTTTCCGCTCCGTTCAACCAGACGCTCTGTAATACGATGCGCCATTTCAAGGCGTGGCTGATCGATATCAACCAGAGCGATAGTTCCTTCGTCCAGATCCTCGATATGCAGAATATCGGTAATTAATTGGCGGGCAAAGACGGTGCTTCCTGCACCCAGGAATGTTACCTTCGTCATGAGAAAATTTCCTTGTAACTAGTCAGGTCGCCTTGCCATCTTGCAAAGCCCCTCCAGGAGCGGGGTCAAGGTTACCTTAATGATAGGAATACAAATTGATGAGTTTGTTCAGGAGCAGGATCCTGCTCCTGGATTTTCTCAGGAGCAGTTCACCTGTCTGATGTTGGTTATCCCTTCAAGCCGGAGGTCACGATGCCCCGGACAAAGTAGCGTTGGGCAAAGAAGAAGACCACGATTTCCGGGAGAATGTAGAGCAGAGCGGCGGCGGCCTGTACGTTTGGTAAAGGATCGTTATTGGGATCAACATAGCTCGCCGAGATTGCCACGGCCAGCGTCGTGTTATCCTGGCTCAGCAGTAATGTCGGGGTGACATAATCTCCCCAGACCCAGACAAAAGAAAGCAAAAACGCCGTCACGATCACCGGCAGCGACAGCGGCAAGAAGATCCGCCAGAAGATCTGCCCATAGCCGCATCCATCCAGGATCGCCGCTTCTTCCAGGTCGATGGGAATGGCCGCGAAGAACTGGCGGTAGAGAAAGACCAGGAACGGGGAAGCCCCCACGCCCCACAGTGCCCAGGGCCAGTACGTGTTGACCAGGTTCAGGCGGGCAAAGAGTACGTAGGTCGGAATTAACGTCACAATTTGTGGCAACATCATCGTGGAAAGCAGCACTACAAACCACAGACGCTTGCCCCGGCCTTTCAAGCGCGCGAAGCCAAAGCCGACCAGCGCGCTGGAGAAGGTCGTCAGGACGGCATAGATCATCGCCAGGATAACCGAATTGGCCGCGTAGTTCCAGAAAGGGACCAGGGTGAGAGCCTGCACAAAGTTCTGCCAGTCTGCCTGACTCGGCCAGAAGAGGATGGGGAAGATCGCCAGCTGGGACTGCGTTTTCAGGGCGATACTGACCAGCCAGAGGAAGGGCGCGAGAAAGAGGACCGCCAGAACCATGAGCAGTGTGTAGCGGCTCCCCTCTTTCAGAGCCAGGCGCCGGCGACGCCGGGAGCGATACGGGGTACGAGAAGCAAATATCTTCATTGGAACGTCTCCTCTTTACTCGTGGTCGTGATCCGCTTCGTAGTAGACCCAGAAGCTGCTGGAACGAAAGAGCAGCAGGGTGATGGCCAGAATGACCAGGAAAAAGATCCACAACATCGCTGACCCATAGCCAAAGCGATCGAAAACCAGAAATTGCTGGATGACATTAATCATGTAAAAAAAGTCTCCACGAGGAACACTGCCTCCCAGACCCTGGACGCCGCCGCCGTTTCCGGCAAGCAAGAGCGGTTGTACAAAGATCTGCAAGGAAGTGATGCTACCGGTGACGACCTGGAAAAAAAGCACAGGCGAAAGTAAAGGAAGTGTGACCCGGCGAAAGATCTGCCAGCCGTTGGCACCATCCACCATCGCTGCTTCTTCCAGTTCCTGGGGGATGCCCTGCAGAGCGGCCAGCGAAATCACCATCCCGCCTCCCAGACCCCACAAGATCATGATGAGGAGGGCGTAGAATACGGTGGGATCAACCAGCCAGGTAATTACCGGAATACGCAGGCGTTCGAGGACCGCGTTGAGCACGCCAACGTCCCGGTCAAAGATGAGCCTCCACATAATGGCGGAGGCGACCACCGGGACAATGGAGGGGACATAAAAAATGGTGCGCAACACGCCAACCGCTTTGACCCGCTCATTGAGGAGCATGGCCAGGCCCAGTCCGCCGGCCACGTTCAGCGGCACCGCCAGCACGGTAAAGAACAGGGTGCGTCCCAGGCTATACCAGGTGTCCGTGTTGCGCAGCAGTTCGCGATAGTTGCTCAGGCCAACCCAATGCCAGTGGGGCGAGATGCCATCAAAATTCGTAAAACTGACCAGCAGTGCGTAGATGAGCGGTATAAGGGTGAGTCCCAGAAATCCCGCCAGCCAGGGCAGAATGAACAGATAAAAGGTCCGGCTGGAGTAGCGTTTCCACCCCCGGCGGCGCTGCTGCCGCGGCTGATGCACAGCGGGAGGAAGCTCAGTCTGGCCCGATTGTACGCGAATCATTGCGCGTCTCCTTTTCTATTTCAGAACCCGGTCAGCCGGCTGACCGGGTTCTGAAGTGAGTGAGTGAGTGAGGGTTAGCCCACGGCTTGCTGACTCTGTTGCATGAGGAGATTCACGTTATCGGTGATCTGTTTGGCAGCCGCCGGCAGCGTCAGTTGATTATGCAGGACCTGTTGGAGAGCTTGACCCAGGATCGTATCGACCGCCGCGATTCCCACGTAAGGGGAGACTCTGAGCGGAGCAAAATACTGCATCTCGCTCTGCACTTCCTGGAAGGCTTCCTTCTGCATATCTGTTTTCTGAGGCATCAAGGACACGAATTGTTTGAGAGCCGGAATCCCCCAGCCGCTGGTTGCCCGATCAGTAGCCGGCGTCCCGGTCATAAAATACTCCATAAATTTCCAGGCCACATCGGGATGCTGGCTTTTGGCCGCGATCCAGTAGCCGGTGCCGGCAAAGGTGGAACTGATCCGGTGTGGTCCCATCTGAGGAGCAGGAAGCAGAACGGAAGCTTTCTGGAGCGTCGCCGCGTTCGGGCCGGTATCACTGGTAATACCCCCGCCGAACCAGTAGCCTAATTGGAGCAGAGCCATGCGCTTGGCTGTGTAGAGCTGCCAGGACCCGGTTGCGTCGGGGTCAAGCGGGGAAGGCCCGACATGGGCATTGGCATAGTCGATATACCACTGCAAGGCTTTGAACACTTCGGGGGTGGTGAAATCAGCTTTGGTGAGGTCAGAGGAAAAGACGCTTCCCCCCTGTTGCTGCACCATCTGATAGATCGCAGGGGCCGCGGGAACGCCGGTGCCATACGAGCCGGCACTCGGCCACCCCGGATAGATGCCGTAAACCTGAATTTTTCCTCCCTGCCGCACGGTGAGCTTTTTGCCCAGTTCCAGGTAGGCATCATAGGTGAGGGGATTCGTGCTGCTGGGGACCGGCACTCCCGCCTGCTGGAAAATGGCACTATCCGCCCAGATCGCCCCATCCAGGCTCCAGTCTTTCACCAGGCCATAATGTGGCCCCTGACCGGTCTGCTTGCCATCCCAGCGGAAGAGATTCTGGATGGGGAGCAGATCGTCTGTCTTGAGCACGCTGCTCTTCGCCAGGTAGGGGTCCAGGTTGAGGGCCAGGCCACGAGAGTTGTAGAAGGCACTGTCGATCCCAAATCCGCGAATGATATCCGGCGGATGGCCCGCAGCAAACATCGCATTGAGGCGGGTCTGGTCAGAAGTCAGGAAATTGATCTTAACCCCAGGATTGAGTTTTTCAAACTCTTTTATATAAGCGGGGGTGATTTCGCCGGACGTACCCATAATGGTCAGGGTGGTCGGGCCACTTGAGGTAGGACCGGGGCCGCCGCTGCTGCAAGCATCCAGTAAGGTGCCGACACCAGCCAGAGTGCCAGCGGTCACAGCAGCAGTGCCGAGAAAGCGCCGACGACTGAGTCGGGCTGAAACGAAAGATGTCATGAGTATCTCCTTTCACGAACCAGGTATGAACGTGCGAGTCTACCTGCTCATCACACAAATAGAACTACCAATGAAGGGTGCAGAGCGGAAAAATAAACTGGTTGGCGGATGGTCTTCCCGCGCCGCCGGTTCAAGTGCGGCGACGAACCGCGTACCGGCGAGGCTTTCTCGGTGTTTCCGCTCCCGCTTCTTCCGCTCAGGACAAAACCAGTTGAACGACCTGGCTACGAGCGTGGTCGGCAGTTTGCACAGGCATCCTCTCGGCCTGAGAGGAGAGAGGATGCCCTTCGTTGCCTCCTTTCCTTTCTTTATGGTTGTATGAGAGATGATCGTCCAGTTTGCCCCATTACGTGTTGTAAGGTGGCTCCTGACCGGTGGGGATTTTCGTCGTATCGAGTCCGATGTAGACCTGGGGAGCGCCGTCTAGGGTGATGCGGACCATACCGGGATGCGTCTGGATCGTCGTCTCCCTGCCGATGCAGTCGATCTTTCGCACACCCGCCTTGCCGGCATGCAGGCGGATCTCCGTTTTGGTCGGCCAGGGGTCAACCCACACCTCTGGGAACGGGTACCAGTCGGAACTCCCGTGGTCCGCGTTCAAGATATAGCCATCCTTGCGGCTCCACAGCACGACAACCCCCCCGTTCGGCCCGCTAAATTCCATACCGCGCAGGTCAGCATCACCCAGATTGAGCCAGCGTTTGAACTGCGTGCCGCCATCCAGCAGCCGTGCCACCGTCTCGAAGGCCAGCAGGGACGGTTTGGGACTCAGATCGTGGTTGAGCAGGCCAAAGTGGTATTCGCGGTCGGTGGTGCTGATCCCGGTGGGATCGTACCAGACGCCGTTGTGGAACTGATACCAGAGTACGTGTGTCACGCCTTTCTCAACCGCGAGAAACAGTTCAAGCATGGTGTTCTCCGCAGCATGGCGGAAAGTATCATTCCACCAGTGATTTGGAAAGTCCAGGGTATAGCACTCGGTTAGCCACAAATCCCGTTGACCGTGCTGGTCGATGGTCTCGCGCGCTTTTTTGAGCGCCCCATAGTAGTTCCAGTACGAACCGGTGGGTCCGGGTACCCATTGATCGGGCGGCGGAGCGTAGTCAGCAGTGAAGTTGCCGCGGCCGGGATGAATGGCCAGCCCGTCGATGAGATTCCATCCTCCGTCGGCGATGAACTGATCGACCCAGGTATAGTCCATCCCTCCCACACCCATCGTCGCGAGCGTCACGTTCGGAAACGTTGCTTGCAGGTGCTGCCGCACCGGCTGCAACCAGTTGTTGACATAGTTGGCGACCGCGGTGGAGCCGGGGGGGACGTTGTTCTGCAGAGCAGGGAAATTCAACTCGTTGAACAACTCGATGTTTAGCGCGTGATAAGTTTGAATAGCGGTGTCAAGGGTTGTAAACCAGTTCTGGTCGGGTGTCCTGGTCAGGTCAACCCCGTTGTTGGTCGGCTGATTGGTGGTGAAGAAGGTGGGGGGCGCGGTAAAATCTGGACTGCGCAGCCACTTCACCCCGATCCGCTGGGCCAGTTCGAGTTCGCCTGGCTGCGGGAGAACTCCCGTATGAGGCAGGAAGAAACCGCCCAATCCGATCATGCTCTGCTCTCCGGTCACGAACTGATACGGTGCCATCGCAACCAGGTTCGTGCGCGAGAGGGCGGTGACGCGACCGGTCGTGGCCTGTACCTCGAGGAAAAGAATACGCTGTGAACTGTAGCCGCTCAGATTGAGCACAATGTCATAGTCCCAGGTCTGTGTCGCGCCGACCTGCTGACTGGCACTACCACTGGCAGCCAGGATACCATCCCAAGTGCGAACCGTCCAACTGAGCTGGATGGTCGCGGCGCTCGATCCGCCATTGAGCGACTCGGTGTGGATCGTCAGCGGGGACGCAAAGTTGTTCCAGAGATTATAGGGCTGATCGCTCCACAGCTCGACCGCTACCGGTTTCCCCGCTGCCAGGCTCGCCGCCGCGTTCGGTCGCTGCGTTTTGCCGACGAACAGGTCCATGTCAACCGTGAAGTGGGTGGTCGAAGTACCAACCGCGCTGCCTGGGGCATTGACCTTCCACGGGTCCCTCCAGTTGGGGTTGCTACCTGGGATGACGAACTGGCTGGCATAGCCGTCCGACCACATGTTGGTGAACACTTCACTCAGGGGTGTCTCGAAGGGGATGCCTCCGCGCGGATCGTAGGTCCAGGCTACCGGGATGCCATTGGGGGGCGCGGTATCGGTAACCGTGTTGGTGATCGGCTCGTATTGCCGGTTCATCATGATCCCACCAGCCCAGATATTGGCTCCCTGAACGTCGTGGTGGATGTGAAGGTGGCCGGGTCCGGCGAACCAGAAGGTTCCCTGAAACTGATAGGTGTTCCCGTTGTAGGTGAGGGGGGTATAGTTCACCTGGAGCGTCTGCGTTCCATCGGACAGCGTGACGAGGCTAGCCGTGCCGCCTGTTGGGCTTCCCTGGGGATTGAGCCACAAGCTCCCCAGCAGAACGCGCGCCGTTCCGTTCGCGTCAAGGACCGTCACATTTCCCGATGCATCGGCCGAGAGTGTAGCCCCGACCCCCGGCAGCACCACCGTCGCAGCCGCGATTGCCGCGTGCCAGTCCCCAGCGATTGCCGCTACCACCGCGCCTCCTATCGCTACCGCGGTCCCGGTGAGAAACGTGCGCCGCGTGAGCTCCTTTCCGATGATATCCGGCAGATGTTGATCTGACTCATGTGAATTGTTCATGTACATGTACCTCCATGTTCTTGTTGAGACTAACATTCAACTTGGCAACCTTCTGCATTGCAGGATCGCTTGTGGTGAGAAAACATCGTTAATCTACGGCGTTCCCTGTTCAGGATGACAGTGTATGCTGTCCGTTTTCCTGGAGAGAGGAGGTGAGTCTGCCTCCATTTTGTTTGACGTTCTTAAGTAATTGACGTTTAAACTAAAATAACCTCAGCAATCATTGCGAAGGGATGGCTGAGGGAAGTAATGTATCCAAAACCATGCAAAGGTAGGAGCATTACTCTGATGAACCTTAACACACTGAACCAGTTTCGTCACGGGGTCTACGGCTGCTTTGGGAAGGCCAGGGACGCCCTGTTCAACCTGGTAGATGCCCTGGCCAGCGAAGCAAGCGCGTGCAGCTTTCCCGAACTGTCGTTCTCGCCGTTCTTTGAGCGAACCTGGGCCAGCTTGTACGAAGCCCTGGAAGATGGCCGGACCGATGCCGAGCGCCTGCGCGAGGTCTTTCTTGACTTCGTGCCCCTGCCTGAGCCGAGTCAGGTGGTGTTTGTGGGCATCGACACCAGCAACCTGTACCGCCCCAAGGCCGAAACGGCGGCCGATCGAACGTTGGGGAAAATCGCCACGCTGCCTGCGGACACGCATGTGGCTAGCCCTGGTTGAGTAGTCAGCCATGTGGTGCTCTTGCCCAGGCTCCCCGGTCAAGGGATCTTTGTGCTGGATACGGTGCGGGTGACATCGAGCGAACTGGCCACTGAGGTCGCCGCCCGTCAACTGCGCGCGATCGTGGCGGCGTTGGCGGCACGTGGGTTTTGTCCCGTCATTCTCGGGGATCGCTGGTATGCCTGCGCCCCATTCCTGGCCCGGATGGCGGACGTGGAGGCCGCGTGCCTGCTGCGCGTCAAAAGCCATCGCGTCTTTTACCGTCCGGCTCCTGCCCGGCTTCCCGGTCAACAGGGTGCCAGTCGCAAGGATGGGGATCGTTTTCAGTGCAGCGACCCGAACACCCATGGGAAGCCGGACGAAACCTGGGAGGGCCTCGATGCCAAAGAAGCGAAGGTCGAGGTACACTGTTGGAAGCACTTGCACCTGCGCATCCGCTCGTTGGGCCGAGATCTCGGTCATCCAAGTGATCCGCCATGGGGCGACAGGCCATACACGTGATCCCGGGAGCAGTTGGTTTGTCTGGAAAGGCGAGCGACCTGCTCCCCTGGCCGAGATCAGCCCGACTATCGCTTGCGGTATTCGCAGGAGCATGGCTATTGCTTCGACACGCAGGAGTTGCTCTGGGATGTCCCACGGCTGAGTACACCAGAACGCACGGAGCGCTGGACCCAGGTGATCGCCTGGGTCCACAATCTGCTGGTCCTGGCTCGTCCGCTGGTAGGGGGATGCTATCGACCATGGGAAACCCGGCGCTCGCACCTCACGTTGACGCCGGTGCGACGGGCCATGCCTACCCTTTTGCGCCAGGTAGGCACGCCTGCTCGCCCACCGCAACTGCGCGGAAAAGCGCCGGGACGAGCCAAAGGCTTTCATCCTGCACCCAGAACCTGTCATCCCGTGATTCGTAAAACGAGCAAAAAGAAGAAAACAGGTAAGAAGCACTCCTCTTCGTGAGGTGGTTTGGCTGATCTTGTTCATCTTCACTCGTCTTTCTTTGCTCTGGGTTATTGACCTTATGGCTCAGTTAGGTCCGTGTGAGTTTAAACGTCAATTCGAAGGAAAAATATCTTTGTTAAGCCATTCCCTCCTTCCTTGCAACAATTGCACTACGCTCCCTCGTTCAAGATACCGCTGGTAGCTTTTGCTGTAAAATATTTCTGTACGAGAGATATTTTTCTGAGAAAAGAGTACCTGATAATTGCCTGCTTGTCAATGGTTCCCAATATGATGGTACCAAGAAACTGGACAGGGGAATAAGATAGAATAGCTGTATCGAGAGAGGCAGAAAAAGGAGGAAAAGATGGCGGGACAACGCAAACGATACAGCGCAGCCCTGAAGGCAAAAGTAGCACTGGAAGCTATCAAAGGGCAAAAAACGACCAATGAGATCGCGGCGGAGTATGCAGTTCACCCAACGCAGATCACCCGGTGGAAGAAGCAGGCACTCGATGGCTTGCCCAACCTGTTCGGGAGCCGGGAAAGTCGGCAAGCGAAAAGTGAAGAAGCTCTGATTGCCACGCTCTATCAACAAATCGGCCAACTGAAAGTCCAGGTGGACTGGTTGGAAAAAAAATCAAAACCATTCCATTGAGCAGAAACGGGCGCTGATCGAGCCGGAGCATCCCGACTTGAGCATTGCCCAACCATGTAAGCTGCTGGGTCTGGCGCGCTCCAGTTACTACTATGAAGCGGCCCCGGAAAGCGAGGAGAACTTACACCTGATGCGCTTATTAGACGAGCAATACACCCGCACGCCTTTCTATGGCACACGCAAGATGACGGCCTGGTTACACACGCAGGGCTATCCCGTCGAGCGCAAACGGGTGAGGCGTTTACTGCGGCTGATGGGCCTGGAGGCCATCTATCCCAAACCCAAAACGAGTGTGCCGGGAGCCACCGAGCAGCGCTATCCCTACTTGCTGCGCGGTCTCTGCATTGGGCGCTGCAATCAGGTGTGGAGTTGTGATATCACCTATATCCGCATGCCCCGTGGCTTTCTCTATCTGATGGCCGTCATCGATTGGTTCAGCCGCTACGTCGTGTCGTGGGAACTCTCCAACACGCTGGACACCGGCTTTTGTTTGCAAGCTCTGGATCGGGCCTTGGGCATCGCCACCTACTACGAACAGAAGCGCGATCTCCCTGAAATCAAGTTTGCAAGCTCTGGATCGGGCCTTGGGCATCGCCACCCCCGAGATTTTCAACACCGATCAGGGGATGCAGTTCACCAGTGCCGACTTTACCAACCGGCTCAAGGCTTCCGCTATTCGCATCAGTTGGGATGGCCGCGGACGAGCCTTAGACAACATCTTTATAGAGCCTGTTTTCTCCTAGTTCTGGAAAATTCGCCTTCAGCCAAAAATATGTTTCAAGAATATTCGTGACTGTTCGCAAGTTGGTAAAGGGTCGCCAGGGAGGAAAAAGTCAAGGAGCTTGCCTTTTCGCTTCTCGCTTAGAAAATGCAGCTTGCCAGGTTGGCCCCGCCTCGATTGAGATGGTTGCCACACCAGGCTAAGAAGCGGCTGAGCCAGACAGCATTCTCAGGCACTTTTGGTATCTTGCCAGAAGAAGCTTTATGAGTTATGCTTACAGTGAGATAATTTTTTCTCTGGTTAGTAGGAAACACCCTACTGGCGCTTGTAAACCTGTACTGCGCTGTTATGTGCTGGTTATTTTCTCTGGACAAGAAAATTTTTCTGGGAGAATGGCGTAGTTCGTTAAAAAGGGTTACAATTGCAAGAAGAGAGGCATCTTTCTGTGGGAAAACAGCATCGTTTAACTATTCATGATATTGCCAGGCGAGCGAATGTAAGTGCGGCAACCGTTTCCCGCGTACTCCACGGGAACAACCAGGTTGATGAGCAGTTGACTGCTCGTGTACGCAAAGTTCTGCAGGAAAGCGGCTATATACCTCGTTCCCTGGTACGCCCGGTTTTTTCCACGACGGCCAGGACGATCGTTCTGCTGTGCGAACTTCCTCTTCCCCCCAGCGACTACAAAAGTGGAGAGCCGGCTGATCTTGCTTCTCTAGCGGGACCGGAGGGATCTTTCGAAGGATATATGCAGGAAGGCTATATTTCTGAACTGGTCACAGGTATTAATGATGTTCTGCTCAATCAAAACTATCATCTGAAGCTGATTAATACGCCTAACTGGCTGCACAGCGGTACCCCTGAGCAGGTAACTAACTGGATGCGGACAACCCTTCAACTCGAAGAGATCTCTGGCTTTATTCTGCTTAATCCCGCGCACATCGATACTCTGCTGGATGCGCTGGTAGAGAGTAGACAACCCTGTATCATGCTCGGACATTCTTCTTTTTATAAGAAAATTCCTCAGATCGATGTTGATAGCATCGAAGGGACACGGCTGGTAACGTTACATTTACTCTCGCAAAAGCATACCAAGATCGCATTTCTCTCCCCCGACCTTGATCTGAGAGTCATCAACGAACGCCGCACCGGTTTTTGTGAGGCATTTGCTCAGCGAGGTATACCTTTGCCAGAACAATGGTGGTTGCGGACTTCAACCGCTCCCAGTAATTTGCCAACCTTCTCATATATCCATGCACGCAATAGAATTGAAGAAGCTTTATCCACAGGCTTTCCTTTTACCGCTCTGGTGTGTTACAACGATGAAATGGCTTTTGGGGCCATCCAGGCTTTGACTGCTCAGGGCTGGCAGGTTCCCGCGCAGGTCTCGGTTGTTGGTTTCGACGATCTGGCGTTCTCGCAGATGTATTCGCCACCTTTAACGACGATCAGGCAACATGTACCTCGCATCGGGCAGCACGCTGCGCGTTTGCTCTTACGCAAGATTCGTGGCGAACATATTCCTGATCTCACCATTTTACCCATTGAACTGGTGGTACGACAATCAACCCGTCCTCTCAACGAGGACACGTGAGTTCGAAGCGTTCACCGAAGCCGGGTCAGGATGCCCCGCGTTTCAATCGGGGGAGGAATGACATACGAGTTAGCTGAATCGGAACCTGAAGCGAAAGCGCGTATCCTCGTCGTACCACATTGGAAAGTTGGTTCCCCATACGTTATTATAGAGATTGCAATGGATACCGCCGAACAGGTCAGGCTGCTCGTCTGGAAAATCCAACAGGGAAGGTTTCCCCGGTGCGATGAGGGGTGCATCCAGCGTTTCCAGGATGAAGGTCCCCTCGACTCCCTGGTAAACTATATCCCGATCGACCGCGTGCAAGGTCCGATTGCCCCGCGAAACAACTTCCAGAGGTGTGATCGTCGTGCCGACTTTGGTGAATGACCATCCTTGTGGATCACTGATGATAGGATGAAACGAAAACCAGAGTGCCTCCGGGAGACGAGTTGCCTGTTTCTCTGTCCACTGAAGATTCAGCGTGATGATTGGCTCGTCGCGAGGAGCAAGCAGTTTCAGGGTCAGACAACGGGGAGCCCCCAGGGCTGTACAAGACTCTGGCAGGCTCAGATCAAGGAGAAATGAAATGCCCTGGTCATCTTGCCGTGTATACAGCGCAGCCAGGCGTGGGCTCCATGATTGATGCGTTTTAATGTACTCGTCGATGCCTGGTTTACAGTAGTCCAGGGAAGCCCACCCACGCGATTGTTCGTCTGCTTTCACATATTGATGCCAGAAACGATCATAGTCGCTCTGAGCAAAGAGCTCGTAGCGAACCCGCCCCAGCAGATGTTCATCCGAGGCCCATTGCCGGCCAGTTGCCCGGTGTTGGAGATAGCTGAGGCCGCCAGCATGAGGATCAAACCCGATGAGAAAATGATCGGTTTCAAAGTGCTGGCTCCAGTCCTGCACCTGTTGCCAGGCGGCGCGCTCTGGCAGTTGAGGAACCAGTGCCTGCAAATGAGCCAGCGCCTCCTCCGCCACGGGAGAACCTTCCAGCGCGGCCAGGGCCTGGTCCAGGTAGGCACGCTGTTCCTGCCAGGATTCGACCATGTGGCGCGCCGGCGCGGTTTTTCTCAATTCTTGCAATTGAGTGGGGAGATAATTTGTATAGTCGTTGAGAAAGGTTTTTTCATCAAGTCCCCAGGTGTGTTCAGGCACCGCTAAGAGCGCGAGGCTGAAGCTTCGCGCGTTCTGCTCATGCTCATGAAGCCGGCCATCTTGCAGCCATTGATGACGCAGGCGCGCCAGTTCGCGGAAACGACTCACCTTGAGCGGGTCGCTGCCCACGCCGTGAATCCAGGTATCTCCAATCTCACCAGTAATCACAGGAAGCTGCCCTTTGATCGGTGCGAGCTCGCGAGCAAACGCGTCGAGTGTCGAGGCAGTGACCTGTGCCTGCGGGAAACGTGCGCGTAACTGCTGGTACACCAGACTCACTTTTTCAGGAGACTGAGGGCCAAGGTTATCGTTCGTGTGAGCGAAAGCCAGAGCCGCCGGTGAGCCAGGAACGTGGCCGAAGTCCCCATAAGAGCCGACCTGGTACATCACCATTATTTCCGCACCGCTGGTGTCTCTCCAGAGAAAGACCGGGGGAACATCTGGAGCAGTGCTGACAGGATTGACTCCGATATGCAGAAAGGTGATTCCTGCTTCTGCGAGCAGCGGGACAATGCCACGCGTGTGGCCAGGAACATCGGTCATTTTGGCCGCGATCGTTTGCCGACCGAAACGGCTGTCCAACGTCTGTGAAAGGCTCAATCCAAACCTGAAAAGTGATGCATCCATCAATTCACTATGTGTGGTAAAAGGAAGCCCATGCCAGGTCAGATCGCCAGCCTCAATGGCCCCTTCTAGCAATCGCCGCTCGCTGGTAGATGCCTGCTCCAGATAAGTATAAATCAGCCAGGAGCCAGTCGTCCAGATAAAACGATCAGCAGATTCCTGTTCTCGCAGGAGCCTGGCTGTGTGCAGGGCGTTCGGAATGTACACCGTAAAATATTGCTCAACCACGTTTCTTGCGAGCTCGGTAAAACCCAGGTCCAGATGGGTTTTGAAGACCAGGTGAATGCGTTCGGGAGGATTGATCATGATCGTGACGTTGGCTCCTTTTTTTAGTTAACGCCATGTGCAAGTTCGCCTTACACAAAGTAAGGATGGGACTGTTATGACTGTCATTGGCTTTCTGCTCTTCCAGGTCTTTCACCCACGCCTGCAAAAAGTCGATGGCCATCAGCGCTTGCTTCACCTTTCGCAAAGGATGAAAAAGTGAGCGAGCCCTAGACGTCCCTGGATGTCGCTGCTGGCCCGGTGGATTCTCGGACAATCAGCTGTGTCGGAACCATGATGGGAGAGACATGCTGGCCCCCTCCAATGATGGAGAGCAATGCCTGGACGGCAAACTTTCCAATTTGATCACGGTCGGGACAGATCGTGGTCAAGGGCGGCGGAAGGTATCTACTTATGTCGGTATCGTCAAAACCGACCAGCGAAATATCTTCAGGAACGCGCAGACGTCGCTCGTAAATGGCCCGCAATGCACCAATGGCCATGGGATCGCTCGCAGCAAGGATAGCCGTCACATCTGGGCGCTCACCCAATAACGAGAGCGTTGCCTGGTAAGCCTCTTCAATTTCCCAATTTGCCTGAATGATTAAACGGTCATCCAGGGCGATACCAGCCTGTGCTAATGCCCGCTGATAGCCGAGCAAACGCTCGGTGCCGCTCAAGTCGATCAGACTCCCGATCAACAAAGCGACGCGACGATGGCCCAATTGGACAAGATGCTCAACCGCTTGCTTACAGCCAGAAAGGTTATCAACTGCCACATAGGTGGCACGAGGTCCCTGGCCATAGGCATCGATAAAGACTGCTAGTACATTGGAGTCCAGAAGTGCCTGAAGACGTGCATCAGATGGTTGGGGAGCCATCATAATTACCCCGGCGACTTTGCGCTTCTGCAAGCTCTGGACATAGGACGAAAACGGCTTGAAAGGGCGCGAGGGCAGCAGCAGATCGTAGCCCGCCGCGACAATTTCCCGCTCCAGGCTGGCAAGAATGCTCGTAAAGTAGTACCCCTGCGGATGGGCGAGGTTCGAGAAAGCCAGGCCCTCAGGATCACTAAAGAGCGTCAGGGTGATGGTACGCGAAACCCGCTTGACCAGACTTTGCGCGGCGATGTCTGGCTCATACCCGGTTTGCGCGATCGCCTCCAATATTCTCTCTCGCACGCGCGGACTGACCCGAGCAGAACCACTGAGCATGCGTGATACCGTTGATTGTGACACATTCGCAATCTGCGCAATGTCCCTACTGGTGGTCATGAACCCTCCAAATGAATACGTATTCTTCACTATGCCTCGATAGTACCATTGAAATGCAGGAACGTCAAGGGATTCAGGCTCCAAAAAGTCTTTTGGGCCTTTCATCTCATAGTTTTATTCACCAGGAGAGAAGATTCCTGAAATTTCGAGGGCCAATTTGCTTCAAATCCAGGTTCTGCATTCTAAAATGCACAAGGCCCTGTTCATTTTGCGCATTTCTCGGGAAAAATCGCCCGTATTTCAGATTTGCAAACGTATTCATATTCTGGTATACTCGTGTTTTGTCAATCAGCAATTGATGGGTAGAGATGCTTGAGCTTGATGCGGGCATCAGCGGTGGTGAAGCGCCAGTTGATGCCGATCGCCTGCCCATTGCGTTTGGCCTGCCAGGCGGCTACCTCGTGTTCCAGTGCCGCGCGCGAGCCGATGCGACGATTCAAACACTGCCGGGTGAGTACCGAGAATTCGATCTCGGCCATGTTCAACCAACTGCCGTGCTTGGGGGTGTAATGCACTTCCAGCTTCTCGATCAGCCGCCGCGCCTCCACAGGCTCAAACACCTCATACAGAGCAGCCAGGGTATGGGTGTTCAAGTTATCCATGACCAGCACAATCTTCTCGGCCGCCGGATAATACTGGTCCACCAGATCGCGCATGAACAGCGCGAAGTCGTGTTTGGTGCGCTGCCGGGTCACTTGCAGGTAGCGCTTGCCCGCCAGCGGCTCGCACGCCACAAACAGATTACAGGTGCCCTCTCGCTCATACTCATAGTCGCAGCATTCTGGCTGCCCCGGCTGTATCGGTAACGGTACACGGGTTTCGCTGATCAACTGTTTGCTGGTTTCGTCCACACAGACTTGTGGGCGCCGCTCATCATAGGGGCGGGTGTACACCTCTAGCACCTCTTCCATCTGGCAGACAAACTCGGCATTGCTCTTGGGCGGAATGCACCATTGTTTGTTCAGCCACGGTTTGAGTTCGTTCTGTTGGAGTACCTGTCGAACCGTTTCCCGCGAAATGCTCTCGACGATGTGCAATTGCACCAGCTTGTCCGCCAGCAGTTGTAAGGTCCAGCGCTCCTGTCCCTCTTCTGGTTGGCTGCACACTAAGGCAATCAAATGCGCTTCCTGCGCTCCATCCAATTTGCGCAGACGAGGCGTGTGAGGCTGATGCCGAGTGAGTGCCGCTGCCACTCCTTCCTCCACCAGGCGCTGGCGCACCCGCTCGACCGTCGCGGTCCCTACTTCCAACGCCTCACTGATCGCTTGATCGGTCCATGCAGGCCCGTCCTCGCCGCTGTCGGCTTTGAGTAAAATGCGTGCATGCATCAATTTGCGGGCTGAGGCCTCGCCCTGGGCGATCAGTTTGGACAGGGACGCTCGTTCTTCCTTCGTGAGCTTTACGATATACTTCTTCATGGGGGCTTCTCCTTGATGAGCAGGGTTTTCTGTTTTTGCTCTTCAAGAATACCCCCTGATTCCTCCTCTTTTCACCTGATCGTTCACCCATCAGTTTCTGATGGACAGAACACTAGATCAATACTAGTCAATGGATTTACCCACAGAAGTACGGCGAAAATCAGTTTCCTGAAAGGAGGTAAAATATGAAACATTACACGTTCTGATAGTCGGTTGTAACAATATTGCGAACAGATACGGCCAGACCTTTCAGCCCTACGCGGCTGATATCGAGTTACACGGTCCAGGCTCTCAAACTCTTGGAGCGCATGACACCTGCGGCGGTGGACAGGGTTGCATGGCAACATTGCGAAGTTCTGGCTATTCGGGTTGCTACAGCATTGAACACGAGCCAAAAGTATTCGACCCGACAGAAGATTGTCGTGCCATGTTGCCTCTACTCCGTGGCTGGCTTTCCTGAGAATGCGTCTCTTCGGATTCAAACTGCGGAATGTGGGCTATATTCTTTGGCAAGTGAAACTTGCATACGGCGTTATATAAGTTGAAAAAAGGACAGGAATGCACATGCCATCTTTTGCACAGAATCGCTATGAAACGATGCTCTATCGGCACTGTGGAAAGTGGGGACTCAAGTTGCCCGCAATCTCCTTGGGAGCGTGGGAAACCTTTGGCGGGTATTGCGGAGAAGAAATCGCGCGCGCGTGCCTCTACCAGGCGTTTGACCTGGGCATCACGCACTTCGACCTGGCCAATAACTACGGGCGTCCTCCCGGCAACGCGGAGGTCGTAGTGGGAAAGATCCTGCGCGACATGCCCCGCGACGAGCTGATTATTTCGACCAAGGCCGGGAATTATATGTGGCCGGGACCCTACGGCGACGGCCTGTCCGAAAAGCACCTGGTAGCAAGCTTCGATCAGTCCCTCAAGCGGCTGGGCCTGGATTATGTCGATATCTTCTACGCCCACCGGCCTGATCCTGAAACTCCTCTGGAAGAGGTGCTGACCGCCCTCGATCTGATCGTACACCAGGGAAAAGCGCTCTACGTCGGAGTCAGCAACTTTCCCGGCGCTCTCTTCAACGAGGCCATCGCGCTCGTGAAAGAACTGGGCCTGGCACCGATCATCATTCACCAGCCGCATTTTAACCTGCTGGCCCGCCAGCCTGAAAGCGATCTGTTTGCCCAGACGCTTGCCGCCGGGACCGGAGTGATTACCTTCAGTCCTCTGGAACACGGAATGCTGAGCGAGAAATATCTCGGCACAGAGCTGCCCGCTGACTCGCGAGCCGCCTGGTGGGGCAAAAAGTCCCGGGAAAGTATGATTGACAACGAGAGGCTGGCGAAGGTGCAGCGTCTGTACGCACTGGCCAGGGAGCGTGGCCAGACGTTGCCACAGATGGCCCTGGCCTGGAACCTGCACCATCAGGCCGTGACCAGCGTGCTGATCGGTGCCTCGCGGGCCGAGCAGATTGTCGAGAATGTGGGATCTCTGCACAATCTGACCTTTAGCGACGAAGAACTGCGTTTGATCGACGAGATCACGGCTGATCCGGAGATCTGAAAGCTCTCCACCTTTTCAACATGACACACGTCAATGTTGCTTAACAGAAGTTCAAACGATACTATCTCTATGAAAAAGAGAGAACAACGATGAGGATAAAAAGGCTCATTTTTCACGTCGGCGGCCCGGCTTTCCATCCTGTCGCGCAACAGGCCCGTTCAATAGCTCAGTGGCTTGGTGATGATTTTGTCTGCAACCTGCTGGTGGTTATGGGATTGCACTGGACAGGTATGAACGCGGATTGGGTCGGCGGGCTCACCTATCGACCTTTGAATGAACGGCAGAAACAATCTTTCGAGGATTATGTGGCTTCTGGTCGCCCGCTGCTCTGCCATCACGGCGGCATTGCCAGCTATGATGACTGGCCGCAATTTGGGGAATTGCTCGGCTTTACCTGGAAGCGGGGGGTGACCAACCACTCACCCTTCGGCACATACAAGGTAACGGTGCCGCTCTCCGACCATCCGCTTGTAACTGATATGCATGATTACGAACTCGATGATGAGTTGTACTACAACGTGCAAATTACCAACGGAGTGACGCCAACAAAACTGGCATATGCGGTGTGGGAAGGACAGCATCTGCCAATGTCATGGCTATCGAGGGGGACGAGTAAACGGAGCGGGACGTTCTATCTACCTGGCAAACGGACATGATATGCGCGCCTTCGCCTGTCCCGCACTCAGGCAGTTGTGGGTAAACAGCGTACACTGGCTGGCGTCGTAAGCAAGGATAGCCGTCTCCCAGATTTCAGCCTATCTGTCAAAAGTTAAGAGTTTTTGCCCTGAGTGGGTCACGCTGCAATTGATTTGCATAAGAGGCGAGAGAGTGATAACCTATAGCTTATGAAGCAGGTGCTGAAGGAAAAGCAAACAGATATGCAATGGGAAGATCACCAAACATTGCGCTTCGACCCTTGAGGGAAGGGGAACGAAAGAAATTGTAGCGCGTCGCCAAAGCCAGCAGTGAACGAGTTGATGCGGTCAAAGGCGCGAAAGCGTTGCTGGCAGTAGCAGACGGCAAGACATTGACGCAGGCTGGGCAGATCGCTCAGCTTTCCCGTGAGGGCGTCTCTCAACTGGTTGAGCGATTCAATCAGCATGGGCTTGCCGTCCTGATGATTGCCAGAGGGCGTGGCAGGAAGCCGACCTATGACCTGCCCGCGCGCGTGGTGCAAGAAGTGCAGCGCCAGCCGGATCGAGTGATCGATCAAACGGCCACCTGGTCGCTCACGTTACTGCAACAAGCTCTACGCAAAGCAGCCTTTCCACCTCTTGGGGCCACCACGATTGGACGCATCTTGCATGAGGAGAGGGAGAGTGTCCAGCAGGATCGCACCTGGGACTCCATCGGAACCGCACTGCGAGTGCGCAAAAAAGGGATTTACCGGGTGCATGACCCCAGACCCAGAACAAAAACGTTTGATCGAACGAGCGTATCAGGTGGCCGAGGCGTGCGGGCTGCCACTGTGGTGTCAAGACGAAGCCGGTCCTTCTGCGACTCGACCCCAACCAGGTGCGAGTTGGCCGCCTCAAGGGAAGGCCAGGCTTCAGCCCCATAAATATGTGCGCAAGAGAGGCACCAAGCTGATAACCTTGTTTCGCCCTGCGGCCAGGGGAGGTGCGGGCGAAAGGCGTCCCTTCGGTCACCCATGCTGTTTTACCTGTGGTTGCAAGCCGTTTTCGTTGTCAGAACCAGGCATGTCACAAACGAACTTTTGTGGAGCCCTTGCCCGAAGTCGTTGCACGCTCTGCTCGGCAGACGAAACGATTGAGAGCAACCCTCAAACGGTTCGGACGCTCCTGCACCAATTTCTCTCCATGGTGCGCGAGCGCAAACACCAGCAATTGCGCCCCTGGATGGAGGAAGCCCTCAAAAGCGGTATTCCCGAACTCAAGAGTTTTGTGACCGGTATTGAGCGGGTTGGTGTTTAGACTAATGTGTACGGACCGGCTTGGGAGGCGGCTGCGCGCCATACGACAAATGGAGGGCGCGACCCGCTTCTAGAGTGGCTTCATAGCAATTCCGACGCGATTTAGTCTAAACGTCAATAAACAATATTAAGGTGAAGGGAACCACGAAATGGCGGATATGGCTCTTATGGCGAGGAGCCTTGCCATTGCTGCTTGCGCTGCTGGTCCTTGGATTTGTCGGAATGAACACGGGGATTGCCAGCTCTTCCGCTCCATTGCATTCCGCCACCGTTTCCAAGCAGCAGGCGGACTCTGCTCTGGCCCTGAGCGCCTTTAATGGGACGATCTATGTGGGCTGGACGGGCAGAAATACGGCTCACAACCTGAACCTGATGAGCTATGACCAGACCAACCAGACCTTTGGCCTCGCCCAGGTACTCACCGACACGACTCTGGTGGGTGCAGGACCCAGTCTGGCGATCTTTAACGGCAATCTGTGTGTTGCATGGATGGGAACCAATCATCATCTCAATGTGGCCTTCTTCAAGCCAGGCGATCCGACGCATCTGGCCAACAAAGTGACCTTGAGCGAGACCTCGAACAGTGCGCCCTCCATTACAACTTTCAATGGTCGTCTCTACCTGAGCTGGAGAGGCACGGATGGTCACTTGAACATCATCTCCTCGGCTGATGCCAGCACCTTCAATACGAAGGTCACCTACAACATTGCTGTCAGGACCAGCCCCACGCTGCAGACAGCCAATGGGGTTCTGTTTGTGGCCTGGGAAGATACGAGCCATTTCTTCATACGTCTTCTCCTGGAGGTGGCGCAGGATCAACACCATACGATACTTGTCCGGCAGCTTCTCAACCTGCTCACGCACCACGACTTGCAGGGCATGTAGCTCTAACATATCTTCCGTCCCCTTCTGTTTGTTTACCCCTTCCAGGATTCGTTCCCCTGCCATGGCCGCCTGCAAGGATCGCTCTCGCTTGCGCCGTTCAAGCTGTTTCAAGGCGCAGTTATAGGCGATGCGATAGAGCCAGGTCGCAAAACGGGCCTCGCCACGGAATGCTGGCAGCCCCTGCCAGGCAGCAAAAAAAGCCTCCTGGGTAATCTCGCTGGCCTCTTCGTAGTCTTGCAGCATACGTAAAACCATATTGAAGACGAGGCGCTGATGGTTTTGCACGAGCAAGGCAAAAGCATTCTGGTCTCCCTGTTGGCTGGCTTTCACCAGTTGCGCCTCGTTCTGCTCGGCCTGTGAAGAGGCGATGTCTGGAAGGAATATCTCCCGGAGGGGTGCTAATTGCATGAGATTATCTCGTTCCTGAAACGCAGTCTTGCTTGCCTCAGTCCGACAGGTGCTGGCTAAAACATGCGCTGCAAGGTCTGTTTTTGTGAACTGACCCATGATGGTTCTGAGCGATTAGTGAAACTATTCGTTCTGTCTAATAACATACTAACCGCGCCGCGTTAAATCAAGCGTTAAAAAATGTTTCAATGGAACAGGGATTGGTTTTTGACGGAGCAGTGGAGAAATGGCAACAGCGTGTGCGGCGAGTCTCTGTCAGGGGCAACAAGCCAGGATTCGCTTCAGCAACCAGATAGGGTGCGATGAGTTCCTGTGGATCGTCTCGTCAGATCGAAGAGCTACCGGGCGGTCAGGGTACTCAGGCGGCTGAGGGCGGCGCTCTCCATCGCCGCATGGCATGCATTCTGCGCGTAGGCGAGCAGCGAGGTATAGGCTGTCCGGGCCTTATCCCACTCGGCGTTCAGTTCATACGCCCGGCCCAGGTGGGTGTAAAGATGCTCGATCTCTGGCGCAGGAAGGGTGGCTTCCAGGCCCGGCGATGGCACAGACCCGGTCAACAGACGCCGTGCCTGCTCGTAGAAGGCGATGGCATCGCGCACCGCTACCAGACGCATGGCCTCATCACCTGCGGCGAGATTCCAGCGGAAGGCCGGTTCCACAAGTCCCGCAGCCAACGCATGATATGCCAGTACTGCGGCAGGTGCAGCGACCGCTTGCAACACTTCCAGCGCGCGACGGTGAAAAATGGAGCGCCTCGCCTCACCTGCCTCACCATAGACCACTGCACGGATCTTCGCGTGTGCGAACACGTAGCGCCCGGCAGTTCCGCGCCCGCCCTCGCGCTCCGACTCATGCAGCAGGCGGCTATGCAGCACCTCGTCCAGGGCAGAGAGTCCGTCCTGTTCTGTGAGGTCGGCCACCCGGCACAGGCGTTCAAAGGTGATTCCCTGGCCGAGGACGGCTCCTGCCACCAGCAGCGCGAAGGCGTTCGGCGTAAGTCGATCCAGGCGCGTGCAGATGACTTCGCGCACACTGGGCGGGAAGAATCCACGCACCACCATCTCATGCTCCATAGCTGCCGTAAAGTCAATCGTCCATCCACCATCTTCGTTGGGGTGGGAGGCGAGTGCGCCGCGCTCGAGCAAGACCTTGAGGGTTTCCATCAGATAGAAGGGTTGTCCCTCTGTTTCAGCAAAGAGCCACTGGCCAAAGCGTTCCAGGCTCGAAGACTGCCCGCCGTCGTTGTCCCCTTTGCCACTGAATGCCTGGAGCAGGCGCAGGATGTCTTCGGCGCTGAGAGGGCCAGGCCGCAGGTGGATCAGCGGGGCGGCGCGTTCCATACCAGCTCGCCACTCGGCAAGCGCAGGCCTCATCTCTCTCTTCCCCACGAGCAGCGTCAGCAACAGGAGCGCAGGAGTATTGCTCTCCGCCAGGCGCCGGGCCAGATAATGCAATACGTCGAGCGAGGCGGAATCGGCCCACTGCACATCATCGATGAACAAGACGAGCGGTGTCCGTGCCGCCAGGGCCTGTCCCAGGCGCGCCACCGCCTCGAACAACCGATTGCGCGCTACCGACCTGTCCCCGACAGGGTCAGGCAGGTCAGGGTAGCGATCGCGCAGTTCGGGGAGCAGGCGCGAGAGTTCCGCCAGCCACAGGTCGGAAAGCAGGTCATCCGGGGCATTCTCCCGCTCGATACGGGGACGCAAGGCCTCGATCACGGGCAGGTAGGGCAGCTGACCACCGGTTTCAAACGCCTGTCCCCGCAGCACGTCTGCACCCTCCACCTGCGCCCAGGCCAGAAATTCGCTCGCCAGCCGCGTCTTGCCGATGCCGACCTCTCCCTCCAGAAGCACAACCTGCGTCTGGCCTCGCCGGGCAGTATGGTAGGCCTTGATCAAGGTGCTCAACTCCGTCGCTCTCCCCAGGAGCGGGCCTTCGAGGAACGCCGCCGGGGAAAGCGCCAGCGCGGGCGGTCGCACTTCCTTACGACGTGGAGGAGCAACAGCGCGCATCCGGCTGGCCAGGGCCACAGTTTCCAGAGTTGGCTCGGTCTGCATGCTCGTTGCCAGTATAGCCCGGCAATTGTCATAGGCGTGCAGGGCAGCGACCCGATTACCAGCCGCGAAGTGCAAACGCATCAGACGCCGGTAGGCATCCTCATGCAGCGGGGCAAAGACGAGCCAGCGGTTGACCGTTTCAATGGCGGCCTCAAGCTCTCCTGTTTCGAATTGCACCTGGGAGAGGCGGTCAAAAACTTCACCTGTGCGCAGGTGCCAGTACTCGCGTTGGAACCGCACCCAATCGTCGAAGGCCGGGGCATCACGCAGCGAGAAGCCCTCCAGGAACTCACCACGCGGGAGGCTGATCGCGTGTTGAAGCCTGGCAAGCAGGGTGCGCCGTTCCTCTTCTGGCATGGTCAGCGTCGTGTGGGTCGAGGTATGTGCCGCCGCCCAGGCTTCCTGGAGGGTATGGAGGTCGAGTTTGAGATTGGAAGTGAGATCAAGTCCAAGCGTGTCGCGTTTGATGAGGAAGTGAGACACCGGTTCAACAGAGGTATCCTCACACAGCAAATGACGCAGATGGAGCAGGCTAATGCGCAGAGCCGCCCGGCCATGCTTCGCGTCCCCTTCTGGCCAGAACAGCTCGGAGAGTTTCTTGCGCGCATGGACGCCGCCTTCCACCGCCAGATAGATGAGCAGCGCAAGTTCCTTGCGCGTGGAGAACAGTAGCACCTGATTCGCATGGCGCGCTTCTGGCGGTCCCAGTAATGCCAGGTATAAGTCACCCATTTAACGTTCCTCATAACGCTCTGCTGCTATGATGAGATCAGAAATGCGACAGGCAAGAGGACTGCTCCACATAAAGAACAAAAGGATGTCAGAGAGTTTCAAGCCAACGACTGGATAGAACCTATCTATTATCGCACAAAACAGACCGAAGTGAAAGGAGAGCCTCCCATGCCCAGGAAAAAGAATGCTCTGCCCGCAGAGCAGCAGGCCAAACTGATCGACCTGTTGAACCGCCGCTTAGCCGACGCCATCGATCTGCAGTTGCGAAGCAGACAGACATACTGGAATGTCAAAGGGCCTCATTTCATGGCCCTGCGTGAGCTGTTCGACAAGGTGACCGGGGGAGTGGAGGAGTATGCGAACCTGATCGCCGAACGTATTGTGCAGCTCGGTGGCAAGGCCGAGGGAACAGCCCCTACTGTCGTCGAGCGGTCTTCGCTCAACGGATATCGGCTTTCGAGTACAGATGAGAACGACCACATCGATACGCTCTCGACAACACTCACCGACTTTGCAAGGCATACACGTTACGCCAGCGCACAGGCGACCGAGCTGAAGGACGCCGATACCGCCGATATCTTCACAGAGATCGCACGAGGCATCGACAAATGGCTCTGGTTCGTCGAGACAAGCCAGCAACCAGACAGCTAAGCGGAAAGAAGTTCATTTAACGCCGACATAACGCTCGCTATAACGCTCTCTCGGTACACTTACAAGTAGAGAAGGGCCTGTCCAGCCGTCATAGCTTCCTCATAGTGAGCAAGAAGGACGTCTGGAATAGAACAGTAAAGGACAACGTTATGCCAATCTTTCTCCCCCTGCTTCTGATCTTCGTACTTCTTGTCTGCGCCCTGTGGTACCATGACGTCTGGTTTCCACCTGAGGGGCGAGCGTACACAAAGAAGTGGAAGCTCGACCATAAGCGAAACTAAAGGCGGTCTTTCCTCCCTTCAGTTTCTCAGGCCATAAGGAGGCTTGCTATGAATATATTGATTCTGTTTGTGATTGGCGTTCTCGTGCTGATCCTGGTGATCGCCGCGCTCTCCGCCATTCGCGTGGTGCAACAGTATGAGCGCGGTGTCATCTTCGTACTGGGACGTTTGATCGGGGCGAAAGGCCCCGGGCTGTTCCTGGTACCCCCCTTCATCTCCCGCATGATGAAAGTAGACTTACGTATCGTCACGCTCACGGTACCCCCGCAGGAGGTGATCACCCGCGATAACGTGACGATCAAGGTGACGGCGGTACTCTACTTCTACGTCACCGATCCGATTGCAGCGGTGGTCAACGTCGTGAACTTCAACCAGGCGACCACCCAGATTGGCCAGACGACCTTGCGCAATGTCCTGGGTCAATCGGAACTGGATGAACTGCTGGCTGAGCGCAAAAAGATCAACGGCGACCTGCAGGTGATCATCGACGAGCAGACGGAACGTTGGGGTGTGAAAGTGACAGCGGTCGAGATCAAGGATGTGGAGTTGCCGACAACCATGCAGCGCGCCATGGCCAAACAGGCGGAGGCCGAGCGGGAGAAGCGCGCCAAAGTGATCCACGCCGAGGGAGAATTGCTCGCCTCGACCCAGCTCGCTCGGGCCGCCGCAGTGATCGGCTCGCAGCCTTCCACGCTGCAACTACGCTACTTACAAACGCTAACCGAGATCGCGGTTGAGAAGAATTCGACCATCATCTTCCCTCTGCCCCTCGACCTGGTAGCGCCGCTGATGCAGATTATGCAGCGCCAGGCAAGCGAGCCAGCCCATGAGCCGCTGAACGGCTCTCACACAAATGAGCCATCCCTGACCTACCCAACGTAAACATAGGCTGGAGGAACAGGGTTCAGTAGCAAGGGAGCCATGAATTCTGTTGATTGTTCCTCCAGCTTTACCCGGAAGGGCGACATCTATGACAACCTCACCACAGACGGCGATACCGCCGATGACCATCTCATTTTCTGAACGTCTCAGCGAAACATGGCTGCTTGAAAGAACGTATCACGCACAACTGCGCAATGGGCAGGAACTCTCGGTTTCCAACCTTACTTGCGCGATGAAGCAGCTCACCGATTTCGATGTGCCGCTTTCATCGCAGTCAGCGAAATCAAAATTGGCCGAGCGGTTGCCTCTGAAGAGTACAAACTTCTCCGTGCCTGTCTCCACCTGGCGGGAAATCTCGCAAGAAGAAGCGTCTGCGACCTCTCAACAAGGCATACCTGTTCTGCTCTACGCAGAGCATGTGTGGGGGCATCCAAAAAGAGCCGAAGCCGCGTGGAGGTGGAGTCCAAATAAAAATATGCGCGCCATCATCTCGGATGATGCCCGGCTGCAACCAGAGGCGGTCTCTGGAACCGACTACGCCGTGTGCTATATTGACCCACAACGAGGGACGTTCTCCAATGCCGTTTGGAAAGCCTGGTTTGCTTCTGGCCCTGCGCTCGCAGAGTCCGATCACAGCGCCATGACCTTCTTTGCTCCCTGCGTTCAATTTCCCTGTACCACCCACTACACAGTGATTGCCGCTGATGGGCAAGTCTATGAGTATGCAGACCGTGCCGGGGCAGTTCAGGGATTCCAGTCCTTGCCCTCACGAGAAGTGCATAATGGAAGTCAGATCCAAACCGTCTTCCCACAGTTCTGTTACTACCATGAGGTCACCTGTCCAGGCGGCGTCTACCGCATCGAATTTTTCGGCCCTCGCATGGATGAGCGGGGCTACCTGGTCAAAGAGGCAGCATGATCGGGGTCTTACCTGCTTCAACTACTCATTTGCTCAGTTTCGTCTCCGGCGTTGATGTTGATAGAATACATCATGGCCCGGAGGTCATCAGGCAGAAACGCAAGGAGCAGTAATGGGAGAATAGCAGGCACAAGACAAGATCAACAAAAGGCTCGTAGTTGTACAAACCTTTTGTTGATCTTGTCTCCTCTGAACGTTTTTCCATGCAAAGCATGGGAAACGTCAGAACTTAGTAGCGGTCACTCCGATACCTGTTGTTTGAACGCCTTTCGCCACCAGTTGATGGGCGCTCGCGCGCCTGGTTGACCGTGATGGTGCGATCCCCCATACTGGTGCCGTTGAGTCGCTCAATAGCGGTTCGTGCTTCTTGATCGTCGCTCATCTCGACAAAGGCAAAACCTTTACTTCGCCCGCTGTCGCGATCAATGATGACCGAGGCGCTGTTCACCTCTCCTACCTGCCCAAAAAGATCAAGCAGGTCTTGCTCAGTTGTTTGATAGGGAAGTCCCCCTACATACAATCTCATGATAGTACGCTCCTGTGTTGGCATCTCTCAACGTATTGACGCTCGTAGAAACCGTTTCTCACAGAAGCGATACAATTACTTTCTGATGCCATATGGTAAGTATATACTATTTTCGGTGAAGATGCAATAGCTAACATCAGTACGTTATTTTCCAAACATTTTTATTTTTATCTTCATCCGTTTTTGACTTTGACGCAAGTATATGTTATACTAAAAATAAAAGAACACACCGCTCATTCCGTTGCAGCGGGAGCGAGGACAGGAAAAAAACATGTTGAAAACTCTCCCCTATCGTCCCCCGATGGATATGCAGCAGCTCCATGCTTTTGATGAGCGTCTGCGTCACGTTCCTGGTTCCTGGAATACCATTGGTAGAAGTTTTGTCCATGCTGGAGCCCCTGGTGTGATCCGTCTCCGCTGGCTGATTGAGGGCAAGAGATGGTGTGATGAGGCGGGCTTTCTAGATTTTCTTGATCAGCGGCACCATCGTCTGCTCCTGCGCTGCTTTCTTCAACACGAACCAGTTTCTGAGGATCTCCAGGAGTTGATCACAGATGGTGCTGACCCCGCAGTGGCTGAGTCTGCCTGGAAACGGGCCTGGAAAGTGGAAGCATTGCTCGAAAAAGTGGGGCCAGAAATCACGCGGCAACGGCTGATGCATGCACTGCATTTTTTAGAACTGCAAGAGTACCTTGTGGCCCAGGCTCCCGATGAGTGGGTAAGTAGTCCTTTGCTTGCGCATGTTGAGCATTTTGGCCCGACATTTGCATGGAGTGTACAGGCGTATCTGCAACAGCGGCATCGTGCGCTCGTCAGACGCTGCGTGAGCTTTAAAGAGTGGCAAAGCCCGGCCTTGAATGATCTCGATGTGCTGGCTTTTACGGAAGATGGCCTGGTTATGGTCGTCGAATGTAAATCAAACCCGGACATTCCCTTTGCTCATCTGGTTCAATTCGTGAAACGAGCCAGAGCATTTCCTACAGATATCTCATTGCTGCTTATCGATACAGAGAGTGAGTCCCTGATCGCCGAATACATTCAGCAGATCGTTACTCTCCTGGAGAGGGAACCTATGGCTTCCGGTCAGAGACATCTGTATGAAGGAAGCGTCCTCTACCATGTGACCGATAATCTCTATGTTGCTAACACTGCAGGCGGAATTGACCCTGCGCTGGAAACAACACTTCGCCTGCAAAGGGGAAGCGATCCAGCTTTGTCCGCATCATAAACGTGAGATTCACCAGGAGAGAAAAGCAAAAGGGAGACTGCATCAGGTGTCACGCTTCTCCTCGTGCGCGCCCATCCAGCTGCAATTTCTTGCCTGACACTTTTTTGCTTCTGGACGCTCTAAAGAAGAAAAGGACGGAAGCATAAAAAAGACTGGAGTCAGCCATGACAAAATGGTCTCGGTGGATCATTGGTTCAGCAAGCAGTATCGGGCTATTAGCTGTGATGGTTAGCAGCGCAATTCTCGTATTAGCACATCAGTTTGTCAACGAATTTACCCATTCGCATGTCTTATTAGATGTCGATCAATTCACGTGGGATATGCCGATAGCAGAGCCAGAGCCGCCAGTAGTGGTGCAGCGGCAACTGAGAATCGACACCTGTGACGGCAAACGTCTCTGCGGCGAGTTCTGGGCGCAGCCTCATCCGGCAGCGACGATCATCCTCTGTCATGGCTATCGCGTTCCCCAGGTTCATCTGCGCCCGGTCGCGGCCTTAGAGTACAACGCAGGCTACAATGTCCTGCTCTTCGATTTTCGCGGACACGGCAAGAGTGCCCGCGCCGTCATCAGTGGCGGCATCGCCGAAGTGCGCGATCTGCAAGCGGCAGTGCAGGCAGCGCGCCAGCAGCCTGAAACCCTGCCGGGCAAACTGGCCCTGCATGGCTTTTCGATGGGGGCCGCCGTCAGTCTGCTCATGCCGCCCCACCCGGAGGTGGTCGGCATCATTGCTGATAGTGCCTATGCCCGTCTGGATGCCATCTTGCAGCGTCTCACCCACTACCGTCTCACCGCAGAAAGCACTTCCTGGCCTGCTCTCTTCCACAGGCTTAAGGCTCTCTTGCCTGCTCTTTCCTGGGCGGCAGTCGTGGCGAGTCGATTCCTGTTTCGTCTGCGCTTTGGCCACCCCTTAATGGCGCGTCCTGATCGCAGTTTCAAGCGTTGGGCCACGCCGACAAAGGCAACACATCAACCTTATCCCGCCATCCTGTTAATCCATAGCAGAGATGATGAGTTGATACCTTTCTCTCATGCCCGCCAGATTGCGGCACAGGCAGAGGCATATCATATTCCCATCGAAACCTACTTTGTCCACCACGCCACCCATGGCGGAGCTTACGGGAGTGATCCAGAGCAGTATGTCACACGCCTGAAACGCTTCCTGACGCAACAGATCAGGGACGCCTGAGCCAGAGAGGCGCTTCAAACGGGAAACTCTTTTAGAGAAGTTCTTCTCCAGGTATGAGCATCGCATCTCGTATCAAGGGTATTCTCGTTCTCGATACCCTATCCTTCCCCTGAGCCTTGCGGCGCGCTCTCAGGGCAGGTGGGATACGGCAAACGTCACGGGCAAGGCCGAGACGTTCAAAAGTCCAGATGAGGTAGCCAGAGAGGTCAAGCTGCCACCAGTGCATCCCATGAAAGGCGGAACGTGGGAAGGCATGGTGATTGTTATGCCATCCCTCTCCGAACGCTAACAGCCCGACTATCCACTCATTGCGACTGCGATCTTTCGTCTCGAACTCGCGTTTGCCAAAGGTATGGCAGACCGAATTAACGCTCCAGGTAACATGGTGGGTAAGAAACATCCGCACGAGTCCACCCCAGAGCAGCCCGGTCCAACCGCCAAGCGCAAATGGAATGAGCAATGAGAGCAGCGACCAGAGAATAAAGGTACGGCTGACAAAGACCACCATACGATCCTTCTCCAGGTAGTTACAGTACACGCTGGGATCGACCTTCTCGCCAAACATCCAGCCGATGTGCGCGTGAAAGAAACCTTCGACGGGGCTATGTGGATCGCCTTCACGGTCGGCCTGCGCATGGTGCTTGATATGTGTCGCCGCCCATTCGATAGCTGGTCCCTCAAAGGACATAGAACCCAGGATCAGCAAGATGCATTTGACCACAGGATGAGGCCGAAAGCTACGATGTGTCAGCATGCGATGGAATCCAACAGTCACGCCCAGCGCCACAAGAGCGTACATTGTCGCCAGCAGCGCGAGATCGGTCCAGTGAACGGCGTGCTGCCAGAGGAGTACAATAGCCAGAACAGTAGCCAGCAACGGCACAATCACAACGACAAGGACAACACCTTTATAGACAGAAAAGGGTTTCATGAAACCTCCACCTGATAGATGCTCCACCGCAAATGTGGAACACCTGTTAGAGATATCTGCGCAGTCTTTTGTTTCATGACATTTCCATAATCATGGAATATGTGGCATAATGTAGTTGAGGGAAACGAGAAGCTTTCCCCGAAAAAGGAAAAATATTGCCTGTTTCAAAGACCTTTTCCTCTGGCCCTGGTAATCTGCGTAGACAACGTATCGTACCGATTACAGACGCTTGAGATGTAACTCTCCTTCTCGTCATACTCCCCTGTGTTGAGGCAGACGTATGGCTGGATTACACAGAAAGGGATCGTGTTATGCCCTCTTTCATCCTCTTGCTCCTTATCCTGCTGGTTTTTGCCTCTGCATTTGGATTTATGATCTATAGTGACCTCAAAAGGCGAGCCAGGGAAAAGAAACGCAACCAGTATCATGATCGCCTCTGAGGCGTGTTTTCCTCAGCAGAACCAATGGTTGATACGGCAAATGCATTTATCACTCAGATGCGTGCGATCTGTCGACAAAAGAAGGAGCATGAGACAACCGATATAGAGAAGCCCTTCCACTGAAACAGCATCCTCCTTTGCTTTCCGTATCGCTACGATAGTAAGGAAGTGCATGAGCTGTCACGTATTGCAGTCAGGAGCGATTACTTTCTGGCGAATGCCCTGCGTGCCAGGTAGGATAAGCCGCCGATTGCCAGCACAGCAACGGCGCTTGCCGCCAGCAGAGAGCGTGGCGAAATCATCGTTGCCTGCGGGGGCGCGGGCAAACTGGCGCGCTCTTCGGGCTTCGTGGCGCGGCGCAACAGTTCGAGTTTCAGGCTCTCTTCTCCCTTCGCCATTGCCCAGCGATGGTTGGCCGAGAAAATGGGTTTCATGATGAAGGAGAAATAGCGCAATAGCGGCTTCTCTGCATCAATCTTCCAGTCATAGATGACGTTGACCCAGGGACCGTCCTGCTCGAAGGTCCAGATGCCCCGGCCCACAAAATCGCCCCATGCCACCAGCGTGAAGCCATCTTCGCGCACCTCGGTCACACGAAAACTCCAGCGCAGCGTATAGGGCAGCCAGCCTTTGGTATACAGATCGACCACTTTCCCCAGGCCATGCTCGTCACCTGGCTCCAGCACCTTCACCCCCAGATAGACTGACGGCCACCACCGCACCAGGTCTGCCGCGTCACCCAGAATATCGGCAACCTCTTTGACGGTACCCTTCACTCGCCAGTGAGTGATGAAATGATATGCATTGCTTGCCATGCTGTTCTCCCTGTTTGTATGTGATACGCTTTGACGAAATATCTGTCCACAAACCCGGCAGGCGCCAGTGAAAGTCGCTGCCAGAGCATTTCTTCTATTACGAGAGAACAGCTCATCCAGATCACTGCATTTGCTGCCTTGAAACGGCTCCTGTGTGAAAGCACGTAATAGAAGAGAGGCACGGCGAAGCGGCGAGACTACTTTCACAAACGATTACAGACACGTGGTTGACGACATAAAGGAGGTTACAGAGATGAGTATTACCCTGACGCATGTTTCTCTCTTTGTCCAGGATATGCAGTCCATGCTGAATTTCTATCGTGAGATGCTGGGACTGCAGGTGCTGAATGAAACGAACGGCTACACGGAACTGAAAGCGGGTGAAGATGTCAAGCTCTCGTTTTTCGACTATAAGAAGATGGAGCAGACGATACCGCTGGTGCAGCCAGGTGAGGTCAACAGCCATCGCTGCGTGATCGAGTTTCGTGTCAGCGAGGTAGATGCACTCAGCAACAAACTGCGCCGTGAAGGGGTGCAATTGATTACCGACCCGACTAACTATAGCGACTGGGGCATCCGCTCTTTCTTCATCGAAGACCCCGAAGGCAACCTGATAAGTCTGTACGAGCCGCTGGAAACACAGGGGCAATAAGTCTCCTGTCAAAGACCTGCTCAGACGTGTCATCCTGAGCGCCGCGAAGGATCTAAGGTTCGCTATGTCAATCAGGTAGTGACCTCAGGTTCTTCACGGCGCTCAGGATGACACGTCTGTGTTAGCTTCCGGTCCACACCTGGTTCAGGATGACATGCTTTTGTCTGAATTTGACGAGAAAGTAGAGATAGCCAGACCGAAATGGAGTAATCCGGCTACCGCTACAGCCAGTTCCAGCAGAGCGGATAGATCAATCACCATGCGCACACTCATGAGGGCGTAGAGCGGGGCGGCCAGGATCAGGCCCAGAGAGAGGCCCGCGCTTTCCACAAGCATGAACAGGCTGAAGACCTTGCCAATCTGGTCGGCGGGCAGATCGGTCTGGATCATGGTTGTGGCGATGATATCGCCCATGGGGCCACCGATGGCGGCAAAAGCAGCGCAGAGCAGCGCCATCCAGAGATTAATCGAGTTCGCCAGCAGCAAGAAGCCGAGGCCCAGAATCAGTTTGCCCAGGAATATTGACAGCCCCCGGCGACGAATATGCAGGCTGCCCACCACGAGATTGCTGGCAACATTGCCCACGCCATAGGCTCCCACGATCAGCCCATACGCGCCCACGCCGCCATGCAGCGCATTGGCCGCCAGCAGCGGCACGCCAACAATAAAGGCCACGCCCCATACGACAGCGACCAGCCCGTTGACAATAATTGCCCACAGGAGGAGCGTGTGTCGCTGCACCAGTCGAAATGCGCCCCTGATCTCCTTCAGGATACCGCCTGTGCCGCGAGCGGGTAAAACTTCATTCCCATGCTCGCCGCGCAGCGCCTTCCAGGCATACCGGCGTCCGAGCGAGAAGACGGTGAGGGCGGAGATGCCAAAACTGATGGCGTCGAGCGTGAAAAAGTGGGTCAACGGAATGAAGGCGATGAGAACACCCGCGAGACTGGGGCCGAGCATGCGCGCCAGTCGGCGTGTTATATCCATCAGGCCGTTGGTGGCCTGCAACGTCTGCGCGTCTCCCGTCAGCGCGGGCAGGCTGGCTTGCAGCGCGGGATCAAAAAGCGCGCCCAGGCTGCCCACAATCACGGCCACAATTACCAGATACCAGAGGGGCAGCGTTCCCGCCAGCGCCACAAACGGCAGCGTCGCCACCGCCACTGCCCGCAGCACATCGACCGCGACCATTGTCGTGCGCCGGTTCCATCGGTCCGCGTAGACGCCGCCCAGCAGTCCAAAGAGCAAGCCGGAGCCGGTTTCAGCCACTACCACAATACCAGCCGCGCCACCCACCATCTTCACCGCAATCCACATCACTGCAATCTCATAGAAGTAATCACCCATCGCCGACAGCACCTGGCTCATCCATAGTAAAGCCAGATGGCGCAGGCGCAAGACTTTGAGAAATCCCATTCCGTTTCTCCTCTTACAAACAGGGAATTGACCGGCTCGCTTTCGCGGGCGAGGACGCCGAAGGCACATTCGTGGGCGCGGCGCGGGGGTTCGTTACTGGCTTCCGGGTAGAAGACGTGCGCCTGCCCGAACGAAAGCGAGAAGGACTGCACGCGCGCCGGGTTCTTATGCAGCAGGTAGCCCAGACCGGTCGCCGGTTGACAGGTTGTGGTAATCGTTAGCAGCATGATCGCCCCGTTGTGTGAACACCATCGTTTGCGAAAAGTCAATCATCTTAGCAGGGGGATTGTAACATGGTGGTGGAGTGCTGGCAACAGGGGAAAGAGGGAAAAAGACCGTTCCATCTTAGAAGGCGGAACGGTCTGCCAGTAAGGATTTATCGGTTTATGCGTGGTCGAGGCGGCGCAGTTCGATTTTGCCGTTGCGGACACGCACGGCGAAGTTGGGTTCGGCGTAGACTGCCGGGCTGGTGACGACGCTGCCGTCGGTCAGACGGAACTGGGAGCCGTGCCAGGGGCAGGTGACGACGTCGTTTTCTACGGTGCCTTCGTCCAGCGGGCCGCCCATGTGCGTGCAGACGGCGCCGATGGCATAGATGGTGCTGCCCTGCTTCAGCAGCACAGCAGGAATGCCACCGGCGTTGACGCGGGTGAGCTTGCCCTCAACGAGGTCGCTCTCGTTCATGACCGCTACAAAGTCTTCCGGGCCACCTTCAAAGGCATCGTGGTTGACGCCAACCCCCTTGGCATAAGAGAGTTCGCCCCCCAGATAGGCTGTGAACATCAGGGTAACATAGCCGACGGTCGAAAGCGCGATGCCCGTTCGCTTCAGGCCCAGCTTGCGCAGCGCGTAGGATGCTGTATTGATCAGCGCGATGCCCGTATTGAGCGCGCCGTGAATGAAGCCCACACGGCGGTCCGTGTCATAGAGATCGCTCCAGTCCGTTGCGCCTGTGATAGCCGTGCCTACGGCTCCAACCAGGCCGAAGAGCAGCATATCTTCGGCGGTTCTGGCGTTGTTTTCTTGCTCATCATTGAGCCAGAGCAAGTCGAAGAGCATGGTGCCTGTCCAGGCGCCAATGGGAATATCTGTCAGGACGGGGTGAAGCGCGTGACCAAGCCAGGTGCCATTGAGGATACCCTTGACTTTGCGCCCAAACTGCCCCGGTTGACCAAATAGCTTCAACAGCCAGTCCTGAACTGGAGCGGCATACTGATCCGTCCAGGCTTGATGCTCAACCAGTTCTCCAATCCAGTGCCGCAACGGTGGGCTGACTGGCGGCGTCTCAGTCCAGCCATGCTGCGGCGCCGGAATTGCCTCTACTGCATCGGAACTCATGTCTTTTCCTTTCCTCTCACATATGGAGAGCATTTCGCGTATTATCACTACTACTCTACAATCAACCAACAGTAATCGCGTGGCGGGTTAAAACCCAGCACAGAGAAGGGGACGTCCGGTTGCTGCCGCGTGAGGAGATAGCGTGTCACCGCCTGATTATGGGCGTAGAACAGCCGGGCGCAGCGCAACGCGCTTTGTAACGAGCGGAAATGCACGTACATCTCTCCACGCAGCGGCAAGGCGATATAATGGAACCCGTGCGCTATCAACCAGCCACGATCTTCGGCGCGCGGCCAGATAAGCGCGATCTTGCCCCCCGGCTTCGTCACGCGCTTCAATTCCGCCAGCCCGCCTTCGCCGCCCTGTCCCGGCTCAGCAGTAAAGGCCGAGCAGGAGAGAGCCAGATCAACGCTGTCATCCTCCAGAGGAAGATGCTCGAAACTGCCGCGCAGGGGAATGATACCCCCCGCCGATCGCTTGCTGAGCTTGCGGCGCAGGATGCTCAGCAGGCCGGGCGAAGGCTCGACCGCGTAGACTCTTCTGGCGCCATGATGCAGGCACTCGAACGAAGCGCGCCCGCTGCCTGCGCCCGCGTCAAGCACTATCCGGTCGCGCATGTCCGGTTCTAACGCCTGAAAAATGCCGGGATGGATACGCTCACCCATCGTCAACTCCTCGTAGAGTTCAGGCATGTTCCAGTACATCAGTTCCCAGAACAGGCGGTCGAGTACATCTCGTCGTGCTGCCTCCACCTCCTGCTGTGCCACCGGACGGCTCAGTTCGTGCATGAAGGCAGGAAGCTGGCATGGCGACAGGTGCCGACTGATCGAGCGAATCAGCGACCACGAGGCGTCGCGCAGACTCAGGGCAAGCTTGCTCAGTTCCACACCGAAGCTGCCACCCAGAATATCCTGCATGGTCTCCTCATCGAACACCGCGAGGTCTTCAATGGAAAAAGGATTCTCAAACACGGTGTAGCTCATTTCACCGGCTCCGCTCCATGTAGCAACACGGTTTCCACCTTCTTATCCTACACATTCCTGCGAAGTGGAAGCAAAGTCAACAATTGCCATTTGAGCCTCCATTGCCTGTAACGTCATATTGAATGAGGAGAATACAAGACGCACTTCCTATTCTCTGTCGTAGCCCTTAGAGCTGGCACCTCTGAGGGCTGCTTTTTCTCCCCTGCCCCTCAGGCTGTGGCGCACTTCACAGCAACGCGGTGAAACTACCTACTTCCACCTTTCACCAATTCTGCTATAATAAGCACGACCGATTATACAAGAGATTTTCCTGGCCCGATATACGTTCTATATTTCAATCCCAGACGGGTTGGCGGGAAAGGAGCCAGGTTCTGCTGATTCCTTCCAGCTTCCCGGATAGGGGAAGTATATCATCGAACCTGAAAGAGTCAAATGCTTTTGCACCGGACGGTAATAGAGTGCAGGAGGACTTCTATGGCAATCTGTGAATACTGCGGAGCTGATATACCCGAACATGCCAGTTTTTGCGGACACTGCGGGCAGGCGCCCTCATATGTCACAGGGCCCAACGCGCCCACGCGCGCCAGCTTTCCGTCGCTGGACGCTCTTCCTATGGACAATCCATTTTCAACCATCATCAGCCCATCACAGGCGAATCTTTCACCCGCTGAAAACGGCGGAGAGGGCATGAGCAGCTCTCCTGTCTGGCAACATCCAGGGCAGGCCAACCCCTCGTTTCCGGCAAATGCCGGACAGGATCAGGCGCAGATGACGGTTGCCAACAGTGCGGAGGAGGAAGAGGAGAGACGGCGAGATGCATTGCTGGGGCTGGGCTTTGTCGGGCTGGCGAGACCAGAGGCTGACCATGTGCCGATGGCGCAGGGAACGCCGCACATGGGCAGCGTGCCGGTAGTGCAGGGAACACCACACATGGGCAACGCCTCTATGGGGGCCATGCAGGGAACTGCCAGCATGCCGTCCGGGGCATCCTCACCCCAGGCGCCTTCGTACCCCACTCAGCCCAATCCGCCGACACAACCTCAGCCGCCGACGCATCCCAGGCCGCCGACGCATCCTCATCCTCCACAGCCCAATCCCCCCGGCTGCGCCCCTGCCTGGCTCATTATTGTCAGCGCCATTATCCTCATCATCACCAGTATTATCACAACCGCGTTCACCATCCTGACACCCACGCTTTCATTGAGCGGCAGCGGCAGCGTGCCATTGGGCGGCACATTGCATCTGCACGGCAGTCACTTCCTTCCGGGCAGCAGCATCACTCTGACGCTGGACGGCAGCATCCCGCTCTCTGTCTCCGCGCCATCCTTTTTTGCGTCACACGCCTCGCTTCCCACAACCGGCGAAGTCTGGACGCTGGCGGCACAGCAAAACAACGTCTTGCGGGCAGGCGGCGATGGCAGCTTTGATGTGACAATTCAGGTCGGAACAAACTGGAAACCGGGGCAGCATACGATTCGCGCCACCGAAAACATCAGCCCGCGCAGCGCCGAACTCACGTTTACCGTCCTGGCAAACGACACAACGCCCACACCGACACCTACCGCGACAAGCACAGCCACCGCGACGGCAACGGTGACGCCCACCACATCCCCCTCACCAACCATGACGGCAACCAGCATAACAACGGGTTTGAGCTGCATCAACCCGACGACGCTGGCGCTGGGGCCGGTCAGCGAGGGCTATGACCAGGCCGTCTCCTCGGTGGTGACGCTCTGCACCAATGGCTCCGGCACAGTTAACTGGACGGCAAGCTGGGACCAGAACGCCGCCCCCTGGCTGAAGCTCGATCAGACCTCCGGGCAAATTCAGGCGCCCGCCCAGCAGCAGGTGACGGTGAGCGCAAGTGCGAGCGGGCTAAAAGTGGGGAATTACTCGGCAACGGTGACATTCACCGACGGCCAGAACGGCACCAGCGAGACACTGACGGTCAACTTCACCGTGCAAGCAGGCTGTGTCAGCGCCATGCCAACCACACTGAGCTTCACGGGCGAGGCTGGCGTCAGCGACCCCTCCTCCCAGACCGTCTCGGTGACCAACTGTAGCGCGCTGGCGGCCACATGGACGGCGACGGTCAGCACCGGTTCGGGTGGCAACTGGCTGAGCCTGGATACGAGCAGCGACACACTGAAGGGCAAATCGGCGCAAAATGTGACGGTCACGGCCTCGGTGGTGAAGACGAAGCTGAGCGCGGGAACGTACACCGGTCAGATTACCTTCGCCATCGGTTCCACACAATCGGTCGTCAATGTGACGCTGACCGTGCAGGCCGCGCCTACGCTGGTGGTCGAGTCGCCAAACCCGCCAACTTTCTATGCGAACCAGAATTGCAGTTACAATTCCACCGGCAGCTACTGGCTCTGCACAGCTTCCATCGCCAATAGCTCAAGCAGCTTGAGCCTGAACTGGACATCATCCAGCAGCGGCATAGCGGGCATTTCGTTCAACCCATCCAGCGGGACGCTGGGGCCGAACCAGGGAACGCGCGTGCAGGTAATCGTTCCGGCCAACAACTGCCAGGCGCAGGCCACGCTAACCTTCAGCGGCCCGGCCAACAGCGATAACATCACCTGGTACTGCGTTATCATCGGTTGAGGTATCAGGTATAATAGGCACAAACGAGGATTGGCAGGGGCAAATATATATGATGGATAACGATGTCTTGATCGGGAAACAACTGGGGGCCTACCAGATTCAGGCGAAACTGGGCGAAGGCGGCATGGCCCGTGTGTATAAGGCGTATCATGCACGCCTGCGGCGCGACGTGGCTATTAAGGTGATTCTGCCGCAGGCGGCGGACAAGCCCGGCTTCAAAGAACGCTTCGAGCAAGAGGCGCAGGTGGTGGCGCGGCTGGAACACCACAATATCGTCGCGGTCTATGACTTTGGCGAGTCGGGCAACCTCACCTATCTGGTCATGCAATACGTGGGCGGCGGTACGCTGCGCGATCAGTTGCGCGGGCAGCGACCGCTGGAACTGCGCCGGGCCGCCGCCTATGCGCAACAGATGGCGCGGGCGTTGCACCACGCGCACCAGCGCGGCATCGTGCATCGTGATGTCAAGCCGCAGAACATGCTCGTCTCCTCCAGCGATCCCGACCAACTGCTGCTCTCCGATTTCGGCATCGCCAAACTCTTCGATACACAGGAAACAACGCTGCCCATGATCGGTAGCAGCGCCTCTCCCATGCTGACAAACGTGGGGCAGATGATCGGCACTCCGGATTACATGGCCCCGGAACAGATCAACCGCCAGCCTGTCGATGCGCGCACAGATGTCTACGCGCTGGGCGTGGTACTCTTCCAGATGCTCACCGGGCGTGTGCCGTTCCTCGCCAGCAGCGAAATCGGCCTGCTTTACCAGCACGTGCATACGCCCGCCCCCGGTGTGCGCGAGCTGAACTCGCAGGTGCCTGAAATGCTGGCCCAGATCACCGCGAAGGCGCTGGCAAAAGCCCCGCAGGCGCGCTTCCAGACGGCGGAAGAGATGGCCCGCGCCCTCGAATCATTTACCACCTCCGCGCCATACACGATCAGACCTGGCCACGCAACGCCCCCGTTCGACAGCAACGCCACCATCAGCCCTCTGGCCGGGCCAACGCTCCCCACACCATCCAATGCAGGCGCCATGCATTACACTCCTGCCGCACAGCTCCCTTCGTACTATGGCTCACAACCCCGGCAACAACCACAAACGCCCCTTGCCCAATCCATCCCACCGCGCCAGTCAATTACTGACCCGATTACGGGCAGCAAACTCACCTCGACCCGCGCCCTGCGCCCTGGCACCTTTATCTTCAGCATTCTGCTAGTTTTGTTAGTCATCGGCGCCCTGCTCTGGCAAACCCATCCCTCCTGGCTGCCTTTCGGCTCCGGCAACCCGTCGACAGGGGCTACATTTCAGCCATTTACCGAAAGCTTCCAGAATAACGACCGCAACTGGACAAGCGGTAACCTGAACGGCCTGACCGCCAGTGTCGGCAACAACCAGTACAGCCTGCGTGTGAGCGATGGTAATACCTACTTTCCTCATCCCGACGCAGGCAATTTGCCGACCAACTTCACCTACACCGTCAATATGGAACAGAACTCAGGCGCTACCAGCACCTTTTACGGGCTGGCATTTCACCTGAAGGAAAACGGAAGCAGCGTCTATTGCTATGCCTTCGTCATTGACGCAAAAGGCGATTATCAGGTACTGAAATATGGAGTGAACACCTCAACCTCATACGCGACACTAACACAGGGAACGCTGTCAGCCATTCACGGACCGAATCAGTTCAACACGTTAAAAGTTGTTGTGCAGGGAAGCCACTTCTCTTTCACGGTCAACGGTACAGCCATAACGCCATCTACCGCCGACGCGGACTACACAGGCGGCCAACCAGCGTTGATGGTGGCCGGGCCGAATGCGAGCTTTACCGTGACTTCGGTGCAGTTGAGCAGCCCTTAGAGGTTCCCTGTGGTCTCTTTTCCACATCCGCTACCTGGGAATAAGAGATGACAAACACGTCTGGTCGGTGGTCGATGCACCTTATGGCCAGGAGCAGAGCCACAGAGTCTACGCCTTCTCGCGGCAACGTCTGATTGGAGAAGTCATCGACGCCGCCAGCACTTTACTGGTCACGGATGTGACCAACGATATCGGCGATCCCTCTCTCTGGGCCGAGCTTGCTGAGTACCTGGCCCTGGTGCTGCTCGATTTGTATCGACACGATCAGGAAAAGAGTGCAGAGGAGAGATCATAATATGGCCTTTCAACGAACATCCCTTCTGGTGGTACAATAATGATATGCTTACCTTTCAGGAACAATTGCAGGACGCGGCAGAATTGATGCAGGCGGCAAAGCGCATCGTGGCGCTAACGGGCGCGGGCATTAGCACGGAATCGGGCATTCCAGATTTCCGAGGCCCCGGCGGCATCTGGCAGCAGATACCGCCGGTGAGCTATCGCGAATTTCTCAGTAGCGCGCAGGCGCGGCAGCGTTACTGGCAGACGCGGCGCAGCCTCTCAGGACAGGTGGCGGCGGCTCAGCCCAATGCGGCCCATTACGCGCTGGCGGAACTGGAACGCCGCCAGCTTTTGCCGGGCGTCATCACCCAGAACTTTGACGGGCTGCACCAGAAGGCCGGTCACGCGCCGGAACGGGTCATCGAACTGCATGGCACGTCACGCGAGGCCGCCTGCACCCTTTGCGGCGCGCGTTCCTCAATCACGGAATTACAGCAGCGCATTGACGCGGGCGAGATCGACCCGACCTGCTCTCTGTGCGGGGGCTATCTCAAAGCGGCCACCATCCTCTTCGGGCAGCGCGTGCCGGAACGCGAGCTGGCGCGGGCAAAAGAGCTTGCGCTAGAATGTGATCTTTTCCTGGTCGTCGGCTCCTCGCTCAAAGTCGTGCCGGCCGCCACGCTGCCGCGCCTCGCCCTCAACCGCAACGTCCCCCTCATCATCATCAATTTGCAGCCTACCCCGCTTGATGAGTATGCCGATGTGGTTATTAACGAAAGAGCCGGTGACGTGCTGCCCCGGCTGGTGGCTATGCTGACTTAAGGTTGAACCATATGAAAGGGACAGGAGCAATTGCAACTCCTGCCCCCCCGGCGAGTCGCTGCGCAAGCGACTCGCCGGGCAAATCGCTCTCCTCGGCCCTCTTACGCCGGGAGATCGCAGTACCATAAATTGTTTACCCCTGTGCCTGTACAATATCCTCGATCAGGCTGGTAGCGTTGGGCGAACCCCAGCCGGTAACCGGGTCCCAGCCGGGAGCGGCATTGTAGCCGGGAATGCCGCCCACGCTGTTATTGCCGATTGTCACGTCGTGGTAGTCCTCTGATCGGTTGTCGCTGTGACCGAGAGCATAGAGAGCCGGATTGATGAAGCCGAGGGGATGACCGGCGTACTGGTTGCCATCGGCAATGATGCCCGCCCACTGCGGCGAGCCTTCGCTCGTTCCGGCGATGAGGTACCAGCCAGGCTGGCCCGGAATGAAGCTCAGGTAGACCAGGATAGGCGTTTCACCGGAGGCGTTGTAAGCGATATCGGGCAGGCCGCGATAGCCCTTGAGAATAGCCTGCTGCGAGCGATTGAGATTCTTGACCTGGTAATCAGGCTCACTAAAGTATTGACTGACGCCGCCGCCGGAACCGTCCCAGGCGGTTTCGGCCTGATAGCGGCCATCGGTCGTGGCGTAGAGGTTCGTGCCGCCAACAGCAGTGACATAGGGCGAGGAAGCCGGGAAATTGACGGTGGGGAAGGGATAGATCTGGCCGTGAATATTGGGGTTGGCAACGCCCGAATCGCCGCTCGACGCAAAAACAGTCACATGATCGGCGGCTGCCTGCCGGTAGAAGTCGTTAAAGCTGGTAAGAACCTGCCGACCGCCATTATAGAAGAGCGTATTTTCGGTCGTGGCCCAGCTCTGGGAGATGATCTTGCCAATATTCTTGTCCAGTGCGTACTGTTCCAGGAAGAGGAACTGCGGCATGCCCTGTACGCCCTGTGTCTCATTCACCGGGCTGGTCATCAGGGCAATATTCGCGCCCGGTGCCATTGCATGCGCCCACTCGACATCCAGCGTGGTCTCAGCAGCCCAGCCGATCATATTGCCATTGCTGGGATTGAACGGCTTTGTACCGAGCGGCGTGTAAATCTTGAACGAGGGGGGATCAGGAATGCCAAACGCCTGGTCAAAAGCATGCAGGTCACGCTGAATGGTCGGGCTGCCAAAGGAGTCGACGATAATAATGGTCTGACCGCTACCATCATCACCCATAGAGAGCAGGCCATCGACATTATACGCTCTGCGCAACTCGAAGGGATTGTAGCAGGGAATACCCAGGGACTTCCGGCACTGCTTATCGGTGGGCGGCGGCTGCACAGCGCCCTGCACAAAACTATATGACTGGCCCTGGAAGTTAATCGCAATCACTCCTCTGTGGGCAGGAACACCGGCTGCCTTTGTGGAAACGCCGGAGAAATGCAACAGACACAGCCCGGTGATGAGGGCAAGCGCGAGCAACGAAAGAGTCATGCGCCACCGGGATCTGAAAATCCAGACGTGTTTCAATTCTTTGCACCCTTTCATTTTGAAATAAGCTGACATAATGCGAGGTGATAGAGATAACCTTGAGAGCCTTTCCACTCACCATTATAGAGGTGAGGCAGGGTATGGGACAGGCGAAACACGTTATAATACAGTTGAGAGATGGTTGTAAATGACTCTATACGGTTATGATTCTTCTTTCGCTGAGCTAACAGGCGCATTTCCACTTTCTGCCAGCCATATTCGTACCATTCAGTAGAAGAGAAACCTTACTCATCATCTTGCAGGAAACGGAGGGCGTGTATGTCCCAGACAAATTTCGCGGCACCCGGCACGCAGCCAGCACAAACGAAACAGCAGCGAAGAACGAGCTGGCTCAAAGTGCTGCTCATTGGCCTCGTTCTCTTTATCGTCACCACCATTGTAATGTTCTGGACGGGCAACCCCAACCTCTACCCGACGGTCATCTTGATCGGTAACTTTCTGGTGCCGGTCACCTTTGTCGCGTTCCTCTATAACCACCGGCACCTGAGTACGCTGCGGCTGGAAAGCGTGGCCATCTGTTTCGTGGTCGGCGGCATCCTGGGCGTGCTTGGCGCCTCGATTCTGGAATCGCTGCTGGTACCCAGGACAGGGAACCCCAATAAAGGCATCCCGCTGGGCAGCGGCCTGCTCGTCGGCTTCATTGAAGAGGGCTGTAAAATCGTCGCGTTGATGATTCTGGCACGCCGCATGCGCCACACCTCGGAGATGGATGGCTTACTGCTGGGCGGAGCGGTCGGCATGGGCTTTGCCGCGTTGGAAAGCACCGGCTACGCCTTCACCGTCTTCCTGCTCAGTCACGGCGTGGTGGGAACCTCGATTGTGGAAACGGTGATTCGCGGCCTGCTGGCCCCTTTTGGTCACGGGGTCTGGACAGGAGTGTTGGGCGCCATCCTCTTCCGCGATAGCAGCAAATCCAACCACTTCCGCATTACGCTCCCCGTCATCCTGACCTATATCGGCGTCTCCGTAATCCACGGACTCTGGGACGGTCTGCCGCAAACCGTGTTTTTCATCATCCCGCCCGGCATTCCCATCTCCGTCACCATCGTCATTCTCAGCGTTATCGGCATCAGCCTGCTCGCCTTTGTCTTCAAACGCGCGGAAGCCCGGCAACTGCAGGAAATGTACGGGACAAATCCTTAACAGGATTACCCTTCGCGCAGCCAGACAAGCATCTCGCCTGCCTGCCGGTTATCCCAGGCATAATACGGGATAGATGAAGGAAATGCCACAATTTTTCTCCTGTCCGTTCCATATTCTGTCATGCCGGGCGCGAGCGAAGCATCTGATCTCGCCATCATGAAAAAAGGTGGCCTTAGATGCTTCGCTCGCGCCCGGCATGACATGATCCGCGCTGACTCTCAATAGCATGCATTTCTATGCTATAATACTACATCAATATCTGATACCCCCTGTAGCAGGAGAGAGGAAAAGCATGCCCTTAAACTTAAGAAACAGGCACTTTTTGAAACTGGACGATTTCACGCCGCAGGAGTTGCACTTTCTGTTGCAACTGGCGGCTGATTTGAAGGCGGCGAAGTATGCGGGACGAGAGGTTCAGCGGCTGAAAGGCAAGGAAATCGCGCTCATCTTCGAGAAAGATTCGACACGCACGCGCAGCGGCTTCGAGGTCGCGGCCTACGATCAGGGCGCGAATGTGACCTATATCGGGCCAAGCGGCTCGCATATCGGCACGAAGGAGAGCATGAAGGATACCGCCCGCGTGCTGGGTCGCATGTATGATGGCATCCAGTACCGGGGCTTTGAGCAGGCGCAGGTAGAAGAACTGGCGCGTTACGCCGGTGTCCCCGTCTGGAACGGGCTGACGAACGAGGCCCACCCGACGCAGGTGCTGGCCGACCTGCTGACCATGCAGGAACACTCCCATAAACCACTGGATGAAGTCTCTTTCTGCTTCCTTGGCGATATCGGCCACAACGTTGGCGATTCACTGATGATCGGGGCAGCAAAGATGGGAATGGATGTGCGCTTAGCCGGCCCAGAAGAGTGCTGGCCAGAGGAGCAGCGCGTTGAGGTAGCCCGCGAAATTGCCAGGAAAACGGGGGCGCGGCTGACCATCACCGAAGACGTGGAAGCGGCGGTGCGCGGCTGCGATTTCCTGTATACCGATGTCTGGGTCTCGATGGGCGAGTCGGCCAGCCTGTGGGGAGAGCGCATCCAGCAAATGTTGCCCTATCAGGTCAACAGTGAGCTGATGGCAATGACCCACAACCCGCATACAAAGTTTATGCACTGCCTGCCCGCCCTGCACAACACAGAAACGAAACTGGGCCGAGAAATCTACGAACGCTACGGACTTGAGGCATTAGAAGTCACCGACGACGTATTTGAGTCCGATGCCTCCATCGTCTTCGATCAGGCCGAAAATCGCTTGCACACCATTAAAGCCGTGCTGGTGGCCACACTGGGAGATTAGTCGGGGATGAAAAAGCGACAGAGAAAGAGGCCATCATTTCGATGCTTTCTCCAGCAGATCACTGATGGCGGAAACAAGCGTATACAGGTGGAACGGCTTTGAAATCAGCACAGCATCCGGCACGATGCGCAATGCCCGCGCAATTTCGGTAGAAGTGGCGGCAGTGCAAACGATCAACGGCAGCGATTGGGTATGTGGATGGGAGCGCAGGCGTTGCAACACTTCCATCCCGTCTATATCGGCCAGGTGCAGATCGAGAATGAGTACATCGAGGGGTAAGCGGGTTGGCCTTTCTTGCGATTGCGCCACTCGCTGCTCGCCCGTCGTTCCATCGGGGATAGATAACGCTTGCAGGCAGGCGCGGCCATGCTCATAAAGAACCACTTCATGCCCCACATAGCGCAGCATGGTCACGCACATTTTCGCGATGCGTGCGTTATCTTCCAGCAGACCGACCTGAGCCATACGTTCGCCATTTCCTTTGTTGCTATTTTCTTTGCCTGTTTCCAAATTGTAATGTTTGCTATTACAACTGTCAAGCATCTCGACTCACAACGCGAAATGCGCTACAATCAATAGGCCAGAAGAGCGTTTGCGAGAAAGATTTGAAGTGAGCTATGAACGAAGCAGAATCTGAGAAAAAAGTCCCGATCAGTACGGTGCGTTTCGGGATAGGAAAAGAGATACAGCTATACCTTGACGAAATTGTCGTCACGACCAGGGAAGAGGGACGAGAGCTACGGGTGCCACTGGCGGAAATCAAACGACTCACCCTCATGCCAGGCGACCCCACTCCCTCCAAACTCATCCTGATGGCGGATCTGATCGATGATACAACTATCATCCTGGCGGAAGGCATGACCAACGCCCGTGACTTCAGAGCAATGATCCCTCATATCGTGGAACTCTGCCCCAACCTTGAACTGGAGCCGCCGGATATGGCGGAGCAGCTCCGCCAGGCCCTCAATAACCGCCGGGCCTGGGCGCTGACCTGCTACGGCGCCATCATCCTGCTCTGCATCTTCCTGTTCGCGCTCTACCTGCTCGTCGCCTATCTGGGGACGCACCACCTGTAAACACACTGGTGGACACCCAGACCCGTAGGCACCTATTGCTCGCGCGCTGCGCCAGTGATGAACCTTGCCCGAACAGAGAGGCTATGATATCAAAGAAAGTGAGATCAAACATGCCAGAAGCAGCAAGCGTGACCGCTATTCCTGAGTTGAGCGGCGATGACCGGGTACGGGTCTTTCGCAGCTTTTTTGCCGCCGAAGGGGAATTTGACGGTATGGAAGTCGACGCTTACGTGGTGATTACCGACCGCTACGTGGTTACCCTTGATACGTTGCTGCGCCCGGAAGACGCGGCGGCAATGATGCAGGAAGAGTACGTTCGCAAGGCGCTGAACGGACGACAGGTGCTGGTCGTCAACAGCCACGCCGACTGGGATCACAGCTGGGGCAATGCGTACTTTACCGGCGCACAGGCCGCGCCCATTCTTGCTCACGATTACTGCCGCACCCGCCTGCTTTCAGAGGAGGCAAAAGCCGAACTGGCAGACTACCGGCAGCGTTATCCCATCTTTGCCTCGGTCGCGCTCGTCCCGCCCACGCTCACCTTTAGCCAGCTATGCACGATTCACGGCGGCGACCTGACCATCGAACTGCTACCGGCGCCGGGGCATCATGCCGATCATATTGCGGCATGGCTTCCCGAACTGCGCCTGCTGCTGGCTTTTGACGCTGTAGAGTACCCTCTGCCCGGCCTCGAAGGCCCGGAAGGCGTGCAACCCATGTTCGATACGCTGGAACGTTTGCAGGCCCTGCAAGCCCGGCGCGTCCTCTGCTCGCACGGCAACAGCAGCAGCCCCACCCTGATTGACGAGAACCTGGCCTATCTGCGCCAGATCGAGCGCCGCAGCCGCGCGCTGCTCGCCACCCACACGCCCACAACCGGAGAACTCGAACACGCCTCACAACTGATCGGCTACCCGCTCGATGCCGTTGTCCCGCCAGATGCAGCCATCGACCGCACCTACTACACCTGGGCGCACGAACACAACATTCGCAGCATTATGGAGTGGCTGATGCAAGATGATGGTTGAGTTATTTACCTACGTTTCCTCACGCGACTCATCCGTCGGCCCGTGCCTGACCGGTGGCTCCGGCTCAGCCTTATTCCCTTCATCCTCTTCGGGTTCTTCGGGTTCGCGCGGCTCGAAGCGGCTGTTGACTTGCAGAAGGGTGCGCCTGCGCGTGCGGCTGATGAGGGCGTAGAGGAGAATGAAGAGGGCGGCAATGAGCAGGAGAGGCCAGAGGTGGCCGATGTTGAGGCCGTTGCTACTGCCAGGGAAGATGTAGACGCCGTCAGCGTCGGTGGCGGCGTAGAGCTGGGAGTTGTTGAGACCGCCGATAATCAGCGCGTAGATGGCCTCACCGCGCGGCAGACCGGTGGCGATACTACCCCAGTTTTCGCCGCTATCGTCGCTGCGAAACGCGCCAATGCTGGTGCCGATGTAGGCAGTGGTGCCGTTGGTGCTGCGGAAATCGGCCAGCACGGTGTAGATATGGATAGCCTGCAACGATTCCTCGCTGGCGGCCCAGTGCGCGCCGCCGTCCTGCGAGAGAAAAAAGCCGTGATTGCTGGCAGCGTAAACCAGGCCGCTGAGGCCACCGGCCACATCAGCCGGTTGGACTGCATTGATGCTGAGACCGGCAGGCAGGCCGTTGTTGAGAGCGCGCCAGTTTGCTGCCCCATTGTCCGAGCGATAGATGCCCTGAGCCGTAGCCGCCCAGAGCTGGTTCGTTATGCTATCAAACATCAGGTCATTAATAGCAGCGCCAGGGGGCAGGCCGGTACTGGCAGCCGCCCAGGTTGTGCCGCCATCGTTACTGACAAAGACGCCGTGCTGCGCTGTACCGGCATAGATGCTGTAGGGAGCTTTCGCCGCGAAGGCAAGCGAGGTATACGTATCGGCCGGCAGTTCGCCGGGAGCCGTGCCAATCTTGCCTGCCGCCTGCCATTGATGGCCGCCGTCTATACTGACAAAGATGCCTGCGTCGGTAGCGGCGTAGAGCTTTTTGCCGCTGGTATCGAACGAGAGAGCGTGGACGTAGACCGGTGAGGGCAGGCCAACGCTGCTCTGCGTCCAGTGCGCGCCAGCATCGGACGAGGTGTAGACGCCGTTTTGCTCATCTCCAGCGTAGAGCGTCTGCGGGTTGTTGGGATCGACTTCCAGCGTGCGGATATGCGCATGCTGCAAGCCTGTTGTCTGCCAGTTACCGCCAAAGATGCCCGTATCAGGCGCGCAGGCAGCCAGCCCGATCACGAGAAGGAGCAGCAGGCAGAGCAGCGATAGAAAGGACATGAGCAGGCGGGCATGGTTGCCCTGCCTGTGTCGTAACGACGTATCCATCATTTGCCTCAACCGATCAAGAAAGTAGCGGAAGTTCCTGCCCCACGCCTTGTTTTAATGCCTGGTTATAGACGTGGGCCGCTGTCGCAACGTCTTCGAGCGCGATACCCAGACCTTTATACAGCGTGATATCGTCGGGCAATTCGCGCTGTGGACCCCGCCCACCGACAACATCTGAGAGTTCAAAGACAAGATTCCAGTCAAAAAGGCCCTCGTTAGCAGGAATAATCAGGTCTCCGGCCTCGGCGCGGGCCTGCTCTTTTGAATCAGTAACGATGAGATAGCTGCGTTGTAACGCCGAGAAGTCAATTTCGCGCCGCTGAGGCCAGTTGGAGCCAATAGCATTGACGTGGCTGCCGGGTTTGAGCCACTCGCCGCGCAACACCGGCTCCGGCGAAGTCGTGGCGGTAATCACGATATCGGCAAGCCCGACCGCCTCGCGGGCCGAGGCAACAGGTCGCACCGGAATGTGGAGCAGGCGAGACATCTCTTCACAGAACACCTCCCGCTCGTGCGTCCGGCGGCTATAGACGGAGACGGCGGTAATCGAGCGCACAGCACACACACCCATCAACTGCATCGCCGCCTGATTGCCCGCGCCGATCAGGCCGACAGTTGTTGCATCGGAGCGCGCCAGATATTTCGTTGCCAGGCCACTGGCGCCGCCCGTGCGCATACGCCCCAGCCAGTCAGCTTCGATAAGAGAGAGCAGTTTGCCGTCCTGGGAGCTAAAGAGCATGACCACGTAGCGCACGCCCTCGTGGAAGGCGGTGTAGGTTTTGAAGCCCATGACGCCCAGGGTAGGCGCGGCAGCAGCCAGTACATTCAAAACGCCACGCTGAATAACCAGACGGTTACGCGGTCGGTTCGTCGCCATCCCTTCTGCTAACGCGCCAAAAGCCTGCTCCAGCACCCGTATAGTGTCGGGCATGGTCAGCAGGCGGCGTACATCGTTTTCACGCAATACCAGCGCCATAAGGCATACTCAAACGACAGACTAACAGGACGGTGAGAAAAGTTGCTCAGCCGGTGAGCGAGTGAGTTGCTGGCCTAGCGCGCGCGCCGGATGACGCGGCGCATGTAGACCACCGTCTCCTCAATTTCATAGCCGCGCGTGAGCTTTGTTGTTCTTGTTTTTGTCTCCTGCGGCATCAGCAGATCCTTCAGCCCGTTGAGGGGGGGAAGCGCGTTGGCCACCGGAGCCGGGGGCCGCTCAAGACGAGCCAGCAGGCTACGGCGCAACAGTTCAAGGCCGACGCCTACCGCGACTGCGCCCACGCCCGCCACCACGCGCGATAATGGTGGACTCTGCAAGACGGCAGGAAGATAGGAGTTGCGTGGAACCAGGCTGGTTGAATGTTCCATGAGTTCAGCGCCACAAAAGCGGCAGTACAGTTCATCATCTAAGCCTTCTGCGCGGCAGTTCGGACAATACATGCGTTTCCTCCTCCAGACCACAAAACTGATATGCTACTTCTTCCCTTCGAGTATCTCTGCAATAGCATCAATCACCAGAGCATTTTCCTCTATCGTATTATAAAAATACGGGGAGATGCGCAACAAACCGGGGCGCGAATCGGTGATGATGTTGCGGTTGATGAGGGCCTCGACGATATCATGGGGGCGTTCCATTTCCAGCATGACGATGGAGCTGCGCCGCTCCGGCTCCTGCGGGGCGCGCACCTTCCAGCCGTGTTCGCGGGCGCGGGCGACCAGGTCATTGGTCAGGTAGCGCGTGCGCTCGCAAATGCGCTCGACGCTAATTTCCAGCACAATATCCATGCCGCCGTTCGCCGTGTAGATGGTTGGCACAGCGGGCGTGCCAAGCTCGACGCGGGCGGCATCGGTACGATATTCAAATGTGCGCGGCTTAAAATCGAACTGGTCTTTGTGACCAAACCAGCCCGTGATGGTCGGCTCTAATTTCGGAATCAGCCCTTCACGCACATAGACAAAAGCCAGACCGGGGCCGCCCATCAGCCATTTGAGAGTGCCGGAGACCAGAAAGTCGATATCAAGCGCGTTGACATCGATGGGAATCTGACCGGTTCCCTGGTAATCATCGACCAGGATGTATGCGCCGTGTTTATGAGCAATATCGGCGACGGCCCGCACATCCTGAATATAGCCGCTGGTGTAAAAGACACGCGAGGTAGCCACAAGAGCCGTTCTATCGTCAACGGCGCCTTCAAACAATTCCGGCGGCGTATAGATGCGATCTGGACTCTCCACAAAGCAGACTTCAACGCCCAGGCGCTGCTTGACCAGCCATTGATAGGGAACGGTGGGAAAATCCATATCGCCTACCACGACTTTGTTACGCTTCGTGTAATCGAGAGAGGCGGCAATGGAGCTTAACGCGGTGGAGACATTGGGAGCAATGGCGATTTCATGGGGCTGCGCGCCGATAATTTTCGCGAACTTCTGTTTCACTTTCGCAATCTCACCCAGCCAGATATCATACCATGCATGCGCCCCCCATGCATTCCACATCTGCATGAACTCTTCCAGTCCGCGCATAGAGCGGTCTGAAAGCGCGCCCAGCGAGCAACTATTCAGATACGTCTTGTTTTGCAGGATGGGAAATTCAGCCCGATAGGCCAGCAATTCGGGGTTCTCCAGGGCAGGAGGAGCGGATTTTGGCGTCCTGGACTCACTCATCGTCATGTTCAGGCTCCCTCATTTCATTTCACAGATAGCCTTCCGAAAATCGTCTGTTCGCCCGGTCAACAATCATCAAGAACCTTCTTCTATTTTACCACAACGAGGCTACGTGTCCCTATGTCCGGGTTAGTTCCTCACAGATCATGAACTCAGCCTGTTCACCGTGCGCGCGAGCAATCTTGCGGCCCACTCGACATCGATTTCCGCCGTCCAGCGACCGAGGGTGAGGCGCAAGGCGCCGAGGGCGCGTTCGCGGGAGAGGCCCATCGCCATAAGAACGGCGGATGGCTCAGTATTGCCTTCGTGACAGGCCGAGCCGGTGGAACTGGCAATCTCCGGCGCTGCCGCCAGCACCGCCTCGCCGCTGACGCCTGCGATACTGATGTTGAGCGTGTTGGGCAGGCGTTCGGTGGGATGGCCGTTGAGCGAGATACGACCGGGAAGGCGCTGCTCCAGCTCAGCCTGAAGCAGATCGCGCAGGCTTTGAATGCGCGGCATGTCTTCCGCGAGCCGCTCCTGTGCTAGCTGGCAGGCGGCACCCAGGGCGACAATGTAGGGAGTATTCTCCGTACCGGCACGTCGTCCGCCTTCCTGGCCGCCGCCATAGATCACCGGCTCCAGTTCCACACCCTGTCGGACGTAGAGCGCGCCAATCCCTTTGGGGGCGTAGAGTTTATGCCCGGCAATCGTGAGCAGATCAACCCCCAGATCAGCGACGCGCACGGGCAGCTTGCCCACCGACTGCGCGGCGTCGGTGTGCATAAGCGCGCCATGCCGGTGAGCAATTTCGGCGATTTCCGCGATGGGCTGCACTGTGCCGGTTTCGTTATTGGCATGCATGATGGTAACGAGAACGGTCTGTTCGTCGATAGCCTTCTCAACATCTGCGGGATCAACGCGCCCGTAGCCATCAACGGGCAGATAGGTGACGCGAAAGCCGTGCAGGCGTTCAAGGGCGCGACAGGTATTGAGAACCGCCGGGTGTTCTGTCACCTGCGTAATGATGTGGTTGCCTCGTCCCTGCGCCTGCTGCGCCAGGCCAACGCCGCGAACGGCAAGGTTATCACTTTCAGAGCCGCCACCGGTAAACGTAATTTCGTCGGCCTGGCAATCCAGCAAAGCGGCCACCTGCTGGCGAGCCACAGCGATAACTTCCTGAGCGTCCTGTCCGTAGCGATGGGTACTCGATGGGTTGCCAAACCGATAGGCGAGGCATTGCAGCATGGCCTGGAATACCGCCGGGTCAACCGGGGTGGTTGCGTTATAATCGAGATAGACAGGGCGGCCTATAAGCCCCAGGTGCGATACCATCATTTCTTTCTTCCTCTCTTCCTGCGCTAACATGGGTTGCCTCAAACCACGCTCCCTTCACGCCGCAAGTTCGGCGAGCAGGGCAGCTTGCAATTCTTGCCAGAGATTGCGCACGTCCTGCTCGGTGGTGTGCAGGTTGCCGATGGCGATACGAATGGTATATTTGCCGCGCAATTTCGTATGGGAAAGGAAGAAATGGCCGGTCGCGTTGATGCGATTCATGATGCGCTCGTTCAGGCTTTCCAGCGCGGCCTCGTCATCCATCCCGCGTGGATGAGCGCGGAAACAGACGGTGCTGAACGGCGTGGGAGCCATGCGCTCGAAGTCCGGCGCTTCGTCCACCCGGCGCGCGACGAACTGGCCCAGGCGGATATGTTCGCGAATGCGGGCGGCCAGGCCCTCCTCGCCAAAGTAGCGCATCACCATCCAGAGCTTGAGCGAGCGGAAGCGGCGGCCCAGCGAGGTGCCATAATCCATCAGGTTGGGAACTTCATCGCCCATACTTTCGGCGTTGCGCAGGTATTCAGGTACCAGACTGAAGGCGGCTTTGACCACATCGGGCTTGCGTGTGTAGAAGACGCTACAATCGATGGGGGTAAAGAGCCATTTGTGCGGGTTGACGATCAAGCTATCGGCACGCTCGCAGCCTGCCAGCACCGGGCGCATCTCTGGCGCGACGGCGGCGGAACCGCCATAGGCTCCATCAACGTGCAGCCAGAGGCCATAGCGTTCGCAGACATCGGCGATCTGCGGCACCGGGTCAATGCTGGTGGTGGAGGTGGTGCCAACGGTGGCCACAACGGCGAACGGGCGAATACCGGCGGCAATATCTTCCTGAATGGCGCGCTCAAGTTCGGCCACATCCAGGCGAAATTCGCTATCCACGCCGATCTTGCGCAGCCCTGCCTGCCCGACGCCCAGCACGATACCAGCTTTTTCAACCGAGGAGTGCGCCTCCTGCGAAGCGTAATACCGCAGGCGCGGCACCTCGGAGCGGCCAGACATGCCCTGCTGGCGAATGTGCAGATCGGGAATGGCTTCACGTGCGGCAGCAAGGGCGTAGAGGACGCCAGAGGAAGCGGTATCGTTGATGACGCCAAAGAGCGGACGCGGCAAACCAAGCATCTGGCGCAGCCAGTCAAGCGTCACCTGCTCCAGTTCTGTCGCCGCCGGAGAAGTGCGCCAGAGCATGGCGTTAATGTTCAGCGCGCCGGAGAGCATCTCGCCGAGAATGCCGGGGCCGGAGCCGGTGATGCCAAAATAGGCCATGAACCCGGGCGAGTTCCAGTGCGTTATGCCGGGCATCAACACACGGTCAACGTCGGAGAGGATGATCTCCATTGCCTCCGGTTGCTCCGGCGGCTGCGCGGGCAGCGCGTGACGAATGTCGCCGGGGGCAACCTGTGATAGCACCGGGTAGTCGCCAACACTGGACAGGTAATCGGCGATCCAGTCCACAACCTGGTGTCCATAGCGGCGAAAGTCTTCCGGGTGCATATCGCCCGTTGCCGACGCTTGCTGCGCGCTATCGAGTGGTGTATGTTCTTGCATAGTGAGAATCCTCTGGCCCGTGCCATGCTGAGCAGCGAAGCATCTAAGGCCACCACAGGCAAAGCATGCTCACTCAGATGCCTCGCTGCCGCTCCGCATGACACGGACAATGGATGGCATAATGAACAAAAGCCAGATAAGACAAAAGATGACGCCCCCACGATTGCGGGGGCGTCATCATTATGGCACGTATGAGACTATTTTGCAAACTTTGCGGCCAGTTCGCGCGTGCCAGGCTCGACGAGAACGGAACCATCGGGAAAGATGATGGTCGGGACACTGCGCATACCACCATTAACCTTCATCACAAAGGCCGCCGCATCGGGATCCTCTTCGATATTGATATACTCGTAGGGGATGCCCTGCGAATCAAACCAGCGTTTGGCCCGGCGGCAATCGCCGCACCAGGTGGTGGCGTACATCTTGATGATTTCCTGTGTCTCGGCTGAGGTACCTGTTGTTTGCATGTTCGGCGCAAATACTCCTTCAGTAGGTAGGATTAGATATTACTTCCTACCTACTGAAACACCCACTGCGCGCCGCGTATTCCCAACCGGGCATACTACCCCTCAACCGCTTGCAGGGTTGGCCTGTTGATGCGTTCCAGCATGCGGTCGAGAAACTTTTTACCACCGGTGGCGACGAGGCCAGGGTTGCGCGCCAGCACGCCCACGACGAGGCCCGCACTGAAATCGCCACGCAGCGCCTGCGCCACCTGAGCAGGCGTGAGCCGCTTCATCAGATCAAGCGCGTCATCCCATTTCTCATCGCTGTACTGCGCGATGTGTTTGTTAATCATGTAGGCGATATCCATATCACGCCCGAAGCGCGCGCGCCATTTGCGGTCAAAGCGCGACAGGAAAGCGGCAGAGACATTCCCCGCTTTGATCGCTTCGGCAGCGACCTGACCCGCCATCTGCCCGGAATAGATGGCGAAGCGAATGCCCTCACCCACCAGCGTCGAGCCATGACCACCCGCGTCTCCCGCCAGCAGCAGGCCATCGCGGGAGAACCGTTCAAGCGGCCCCTCGGAAGGAAACAGACCCGTGTGGTATTCGATAGGGCTGGCATCTTTGAACCGCGTGGCAAGCTGTGGAATGTCACGCATGATGCTGTCCAGGTAGGCGCGGGCGTCCTCTTCGCTATCGGGATGCAGCACGCCCACGCCCAGACGCACGCGCCCGTTGCCTCTGGGGAAAGCCCAGGCATAGCCGCGCGGCGCGTATTTGCTGCCCATAATAAGGTACAGTTCATCCTGCGGATAGTTCGGCGCATACAGATCGTATTCAGCCCCGTAACCATAACGGTGAAACGCCTTGCCCATCTCTGTGCGCACCCCAACGTGGCGCGAGAAGCCGCTGGCGTCGATTGTTATCTGCGCGCGCAGGGTGAGACGCTCGCCGACATGATTCTTCGCCGTCACGCCTACTACACGACCATCTTCCAGCAGGGTCTGCTCGACGGTATGGCGCACGCGCAAGGTCGCTCCGGCGGCAACGGCCCGCCCGGCAAGATGCTGGTAGACGCCGCGCACATCGAGGACGCAGGCAACGGCGGGGTTATAGAACAGAGGCACTTCCCGCCCTGGCGAGAGGAAAAATACCTTATTGATGGGGTGGTAAAGATGCTCTGGAATGCCCAGCGCCTGCATATCGCTGACCCAGCTCCCGCCGCTCGTATGCACCGGGTAGCCAATCTCGTTCTGCCGCTCCAACACCAGTGTTTTCGCCCCGCCCCGCGCGGCAGCTTCGGCGGCGGCCAGGCCCGCAGGCCCCCCACCCACGATTAATACATCATACTCGTTCGACACGTTTGGCATCAATATCCTTCTGGCTATATGAAACACTCCCTGATAGAAACTGTCTAACCTGCATAGTCCGTTGACTGGCATAGTATAGTCCACAACAAGGGCTGTTGTCTACTTTTACACCGCCTCCCATATCTGTACGGTGCTGTCGCTGCTGCCGCTGACAATGCGAGTGCCACGGCCGGGAGACCAGGCAGCATCGAAGACAGTATCGTTATGGCCGCGATAGATGTAGAGGTGGTTGCCGCTGAGGGCATCCCAGACCTGGGCGGTGGCGTCCTTGCCGCCGGTGACGAGGCGCGTATAGTTCGGCGACCAGTTCACTGCCCAGACGCGGTCGCTATGGCCCCGGAAGGTGTAGAGCGTCTTGCCGCTCTGCGCATCCCAGACCCGTACCGTTCTGTCATCTCCGCCAGAGGCGATGTAGCGACCGTCCGGCGACCAGGCCACTGCCCTCACAGGAGCGGTGTGGCCGCTATAGGTCAGCAGTGTTGCACCGGTCGAGGCATCCCAGACCTGCACGGTTTTATCGTCACTGCCGGAGACAATGAAGCGGCCATCCAGTGACCAGACCGCCGTCCAGACACGAGCGGTATGGCCGCTATAGATCAGAACGGTATTTCCTGTCTGCGCATCCCAGATACGTATCGTTTTATCGGCGCTGACCGAAGAGATGCGCGTACTGTCGGGGGAAAATTTAACCTCGTAGACAGAGGCGGTGTGGCCCTGATACACAATAATGCTATTGCCGTTGTTCGCGTTGACGACACGCACAACATTATCCTCGCCGCTGGAGGCGATCAACGCGCCATCAGGCGACCAGGCAACGGAGTTGGCAGCGCCGTTATGGGCATAGCTGAAGGCCAGCGCGCCGCTCGTCGCGTTCCATATCTGGACGGAATGATCGTTGCTGGCGGAAGCGATATTCTGCCCGTCGGGCGACCATGTGACGGAGTAGACGTAATTGCGATGCCCGCGATATGTCAGCAGCGTTGTTCCTACCGGCACGGGCGAAGAGGTTGGAGCAGTTGTAGGCTTTGGCGTCGGCGTGGGCGCAGGTGCGCCAGAAGTCGCAGTAATGCCGGGGGTTGGCGTGCCGCCATGCGATTGCGCCAGTTCATAGCCACCCAGCGCACCCACAGCAACAACGACCAGCCCGCCCACCAGGCCGAACAGCAAGCCGCGCCGCGAAACCGCCTGCCGCGTCTGCACAGAGGCAGCAATGGGGGCCGCAGAGGGCGTCACCGTAGAAGATACCTGCGCGGCTGAAGCCGACAATTCTTGCGGCGGCTGAGAGGGCGTATTTATCATAGTGGGAATAGACGCCTGTGAGGGCATGGGAACGGTCATGTAGATATCCTGAGAGGAAGCCGGGATAGGAGAGAAGGGATAGGATGATGGTAGGATACAAGCACTTTCAAAGGCATGCGCAAACTCGGCAATAGTAGCGAAACGCTGGTGTGGGTCTTTCGCCAGCGCGTGTCTGACAACCGCCTCAAGCGCCGGGGACAGTGACGGCACTTTCTGGCGCAGCGAGGGCAAATCGGCGAATAAATGCTGGCTGGCCACCTCGCTGAAAGTACCCTGAAAGGGCGGGTTGCCACTGAGCCATTCGTAGACAACAATACCCAGGGCATATTGATCGCTGGCGGCTCGCGGCTTGCCTCTCAGCTGTTCGGGGGCCATATAGATGACGGTTCCGGCGGTCTCCGCCACCTCCTGCGAACGTGAGCTTCTAGCGGCGGTGGCGATGCCAAAATCGGAGAGCAAGACCTCACCCTCACGCCCGATCAGCATATTCTCCGGCTTGATATCACGATGCACCAGGTTTCGCTCGTGCGCATATTGCAAGGCCGAGGCGACCTGCTTAACATACGGCACCAGCTTCGCCGGGGGCTGCGCCGCCCCTCTGGGGAAGAGACGGCGCAGTGTGCCATGCGGCGCGTAATCCATCACCAGAAAAGGAAGACTGTTTTCTATACCAGAATCGAGGACGCGCACGATATGCGGGTGAACCAGACTGGCGATGGTGCGCGCCTCGTTAAGAAACGCATCGACATCTTCGCCCGTCAGTCGGGTTTGCAACACTTTGATAGCGACCTGCGTCTTGAGATAGACATGCATCCCCAGGTAGACATCGGCGAAGCCGCCCTGGCCCAGCAAGCGTTCCAGTTGATAGTTCCCAAGTCGCAGGCCACTATAGTCAGTCATATCTTGCTCCCTCGCTAGATGTCCTCCTGGCTGCCATGCCGCCCGCGGCCTTCTTTGAAACGCTGCGCGCCCGCCTGAGCTTCACCGGATTGCATCACTTCAAGGCCATGCAGGGTCTCGTTACGCAGGGCTTCTTCAAGCGAGAGCGACCACTGCTCGTAGGCAGAGAGGCGGTCGGAGCGCATGCAGTTCTGTGGAAAGCGAGCGAGGTCACGCGCCAGAGCAAGGGCTGCTGACAGGGCTTCGCCGGGAGGCACGAGCCGATTTGCCAGGCCCATCATCAGCGCCTCCTGCCCGGAAACGCCGCGCCCGCTGAGGATCATATCAAGCGCGTGGCTCTGGCCGATGAGGCGTGGCAGGCGAATGGTGCCGCCATCGACGAGCGGCACACCCCAACGGCGATTGAAGACGCCGAAGACGGCATTCTCGGCGGCGACGCGCAGGTCACACCAGAGGGCAACTTCCAGCCCCCCCGCAACGGCATAGCCCTCTACTGCCGCGATGACCGGCTTGCTGAGCAACATACGCGAAATACCTAACGGCGCGTCTCCTTCCGTGGAAACGACGAGGCTTTGCCGAGAATCGGCAACGGCTTTGAGGTCAAAACCGGCGCAGAAGGTGCCGCCCGCACCCGTGAGGACGGCCACCGCAAGCGATGGGTCGGCCTCAAACTCGCGAAAGACTCGTGCCAGCGCCCGCGCCATCGGATAATGGATGGCGTTGCGCACCTGCGGGCGATCCATGGTCACGATAAAGATCACTCCGTCCCGTTCGGTTTTCAAACCATCCATCGTCCCCTGCTCTGATTCAGAATGAGTAGCCATACTTCATTTCCTCCTGACACTCTTCGGGTTGCAAAAATAAGCTCTTCACAAAAGGAGCTTCTACCCGAAAGAGTAGGATATTTTCAGCAGAAAAGCGATGTTGCTGGCTAACACCTGATACACTTCACTTTCGCTTTTACCCCTGCCCCTGCTCCCCATCCTTGCTACGATGTTCTGGCTGCATCAGTTGTAGCACGACTTCTTCCTCCTGGCTTTGCGGCTCATAGCCATCAGGGGCCGTGTCGATTTGCCAGATAACGCCCTCATTCACCACATACTTCCAGTCCAGCTTATCATTATTGTTGAAATCAGCGGGCGTGGTGGTCTTGAGCAAATTCAGCACCTCGTCGGGAACGGGGTCGGCAATGTGCAGTTTGCCTGCACGCAGTTGCGCCACGTAGTCCGCAAAGACGCTATCGGGGTCATCGCGGAAGAGAATCTTATCCATATTGCTCATGTTGCTCAGCGCCGCTTCCTGGCTCTCTGGCAATGCCAGGTCGTTGATAATCCTGCGGCGCAGAGCCTCGAAATAGCTATACTGGACCAGGCCGCTACAGATAAAATGCAGCACGTTCTGCGATGTTTCGCCGTCTCTATCCCACTTTTGAAAGATTTTCGCAACATCACCCGCAATTTCAGCCGCCAGGGGAAAGGAACTCAGGTGTCTTTTGAAGACGCGCTCCATGTACAGGGCGCTCAGTTCATAGACCACTTTGTGATCGTAGAGTCCGTTTACCTGATCGAGGGCCATGCCGCGCACGTGGCGCAGGTAGAAAATGCCGTGATTATCCTCTGGATCACGCGGATCATGGCGCGATTGCTCATAGGGCGTCTCTACATACCAGTCGAGCGGCAAACGCTTGATGCCCACCGTGAACTCCTTGAACGGGTACACCTCGTTCTCCCAGCTCACGACATGCACACCGGAAGTCAGAGCCTCCACCAGAAAGATGTTATCAAACCCCTTTGATGGGTCATTGAGAAGATATAAGATAGCAGTATGGCTCCACTGGCTATTGGTAGCATAGCGAATCAAGCGGGAAAAAATTTCCTTAGGATTATGGTTGACACGCAAGATCACATCAGAGACGCGCAAACGCGGGCCTTCATCGCTCGTCTGCCGAAAATAGGTTAAAGGATCATCGGCAACACGGGTGGCTCGATAGGGCATAGAGACAACTCCTTCCTGACAATAGCATACGCCGGTTTCATCCCATAGAGTATGCACGAGTCTGGTTATTTTTGCAAGTAGGTACAAGCATCTTTTCTACCCGCCAGTTGCCACTACCGTCATTAAAAATGTGTGAATAGCCCGCTATTCTACGCTTATTTTGCTGCCAGAGCGATTGACGAGTACAGGTGTTTACTGGTATTATGAGGAGCAGCGCATATTTTTATCATTATTTTCAGCAGCAGGTTTACTACGATGCAGATAAGAACCTGGCGAGACCTACTGACGCTTATTTTGAACGATCCACATGAAAAGCAGCGCCTCCTTGAGGAACTGGGTATACGTCCTATTACCTTGAATCGCTGGCTCGATGGGGACACAACGCCGCGCCCGCAGAATATGCACCTTTTGCTGAACGCCTTCCCGCAGTACCGCGACCAGTTCCTCGATCTCTTACGCTATGAAAAGGGCTTTGAAGAGCTGCTTGCCGTGATGGACGATAGCAGCGCGAAGGAAATTCCGTCCACATTCTACATCCGTGTGTTCAATGCTCGCGCCTCTACCATAGAAAGCCAGCGTTTCTGGTCTATTGGCAATATGATTTTACAGGAGGCAATTGCCCAGCTCGACCCGGATCGTCTGGGGATGGCAGTGATTGTAGTGCGCTGCATGCCGCCGCCACCGGGAAGCAGCAAAGTACGCAGTTTGCGCGAGAGTATCGGCATTGGTACCAACCCCTGGCCCGGCGACCTGGAACAGCATGCCCTCTTTCTGAGCGCGGAATCGCTGTCGGGCTACGCAGTCTCCCTTTGCCGCCCGGTGATCAATCAGGATATTGCCTCAGATACGAGCTTTGTGCCGACAAGCGCGGGGGAACACGAGAAAAGCGCCATGGCGTACCCCATTATGTTTGCCGGGCGCGTTGCCGGCTGCCTGCTCGCTTCCAGCACACAGGTCAACTATTTCCTTTCACAAACGAGAACAACACTCGTTCAACGCTACGCCGACCTGCTTGCCCTGGCCTTTGAGCCGCACGACTTTTATGCCCCGGAGGATATCGGGTTGCGAGTCATGCCACCTCAGTCCATCCAGCGGCAGCACTTCGCTAACTTCCGCCAGCGGGTGGCGCGGTTAATGATTGAGGGGGCGCAGAAACGGCGACCGGTCAACAACCTTGAAGCGGAAAAGCTGGTATGGAGAGAGCTAGAGGAGGAGTTGCTGCGGCTGAGTACAGAGCTGTAGCGGCGCGCTATGTTTGAGGATTTTCGCCAGGGCATTGCTCAACGCTGGACACAGACCCGGCTGGGGCCTGCCACCATACAGGTTGCCGATGAAAAGCTACGTATGAGTCTGCCGAAGGTGCAGCGCGGCCAGTACGCCGATGCGCAGATTGACGACTATGATTCGCTGCCTCGCCGAGCCTTCCCCTGGCGACCGCCGCTTGTCATGGAGGTACGGGCGCGCTCCTCGCACCCGGCGGCAACGGCAGGTAGCGACGCTGAAAGCCATGAGATACTGCGCGGCACCGCCGGTTTCGGGTTCTGGAATTATCCCTTCTCCGTGCGCGGCGATATCCTCATGCTGCCCGAAGCGATCTGGTTTTTCTATGCTTCTCCGCCCTCCAACATGGCGCTCGTCCCCGGCCAGCCCGGTCAAGGCTGGAAAGCTCAGGTTGTCCACAGCATGCGCGCCGAAACCGCGCTTGCCACCGCACCGATGGCATTGAGCGCGGCCTGGGCCAGATTGACCGGCGACGAGCGACCGGCGGCGCGCTGGCTGCAACGCCTCAGTGGGACGCAGGAAGCCCTGCTCGATGTAGACATGACAGGCTGGCATATCTATCGCCTGGAGTGGCGCGCCGGTGACGCCCTCTTCCGCGTGGATGACCGGCTCGTCCTGCGCGCTACCCATCCCCCCACGCGCCCGCTCGGCTTTGTCGCCTGGATCGATAACCAGTATGCCATCGCCACGCCGCGCGGCACGCTGCGCTTCGGCACCGTTGCTACCGGGCCAGAGTGGCTCGAACTCGACTATATCAGAATCGAGCCGCTCTGACCGCACACGGAGACCGCTTATTTCTCGGCCAGTGTCAGCACTTCGTCAACGATGCCGTATTCGACGGCCTCCTGCGCGCTCATGTAGAAGTCGCGCTCGGTATCTCTCTTGATACGCTCCAGCGACTGGCCCGTGTGGTGGTGAATGATCTCGTTCAGCACCTCGCGGGTGTGCAGGATTTCGCGGGCTGCTATATCGATATCCGTTGCCTGCCCGCTGATGCCCCCTTGTAGCGGCTGGTGCATATGGATGCGCGCGTGCGGCAGCGAGCGTCGGCGCCCGCGATCACCCGCCATGAGCAGAATGGTGCCGAAGCTGGCCGCCAGCCCGACGCACGTCGTTGCCACCGGTCGGCGGAGAATACGCATCGTATCGTAAATGGCCAGCCCCGCCGTCACCTGACCGCCAGGCGAATTGATGTACATGTTGATCTCACGGTCGCTGTCCTGGGCATCCAGAAAGAGCAGTTGCGCTACTACCAGGCTCGCCATATTCTCCTCAACCGGCCCGTTGACCATGATAATATTTTCACGCAGCAGGCGCGAAAAAATGTCATAGGCACGTTCGCCGCGCCCCGTCGACTCAATCACCGTTGGCACTACCAGACTCGATGACATAATGTTTTCCTCCCATTCTTCATGTGATAAACTATTGCGCGCCCTGCGCTAAGCGAGACGCTGGCGCACAAAGTAGTAATGAACCTGCGAACTGCGGCCCGTCGCGCCCTGATCCAGCACGCCGATCAGCAGCCAGCCTTCCTGGCCCAGTTCGTTCAACCGCTCAGCCGCCAGTAGCCCCTCCTCGCGTGCATCCACCGTGATCGTCTGATATTCCCAGCGCGGCAGTTCAACCGGCACGCTTTCGTAGACCGTTGGTACATGTAATACTGGCTGTACATCCGGCTGCCCGGACATAGAGCGTTGAAACGGCTTTGTGGTAAACAATGCTATCCTCCTTTTGCTTGAAAAAGCTCTGTACACACATCAACACATCAACCTGTGTCTTGAATATAGCATGCTCATAGCGTATACTGGTAGAGAAAATCTATGCTTTCAGCATACCCCAGGCAGCGGCTATGCTAAGAGCATAGGTAGGGGCAGAAATATTCAGGAGCAACACGATGACAGACTTGCAGGAGATTATCGGGCGCGTCATACGGCGAGAGCGGCAGGATCGGCATATGACCATCAAAGAACTGGGGGATAAAGCGGGCCTCTCGGAAATTTATGTGGGGGAGATCGAGCGCGGACAGAAATACCCATCGGCGAAAGTGCTGGAGAGCCTGGCGCAGGCCCTCGATATCGATATCGCCGAACTGCTGGAACTGTTCGCCGAAGAGATACGCCAGGAGCGCATGCCGGAGCCAACCCGCGCCATCGGCTTCACGCTGCCCACAACCGGCAGCCAGCCGCGCCGTATGGTCGTCAAGAGGATCGTCAATCTGCTTGAGGAAGGAGACGTTGACAGCGTGGCCGATTTCAGCGCCTTCCTCCTCTCACGCCATATGGGATTACGCTAGCAGTGCAGAGCGTGCAGCTCGCCTCATGCGTCAGGCGAATGGGCGGAAGGGAAACGCGGCGGTCGCTTCTCACGCAGCGCGGCGGCGCCTTCGATGACATCAGGACTCATGAAGCCGAGCATCTCGTAGGCGGCAGACTGGTCGAAGATGGGGCCTGCCGTCTTCAGCCAGTTGTTGAGCGCGCGCTTCGTCCAGCGAATAGCCTGCTGCGGGCCGCTGGCGAGCGTCTGCGCAACCGCTAATGCCTCTGCCAGCACGCGCTCGCGCGGCACCGCCTTACTGACCATACCGAGCCGTTCCGCCTCCGCCCCGCTGAGCATCTCACCGGTCAGCAGATAGTAGCGCGCTTTCGCAAAACCGGCCAGCAACGGCCAGATGATCGCCGCGTGGTCGCCTGCGGCGACGCCCAGCTTGATATGGCCGTCACCGAGCAGCGCGTCCTCAGCGCAGATCGAGATATCGGCCAGCAGCGCCACCACCAGCCCGGCGCCGACCGCGACCCCGTTGATGGCCGAGACCACCGGCTTCTCGCAGTTCACCAGGTTATAGACCAGATCGCTCATCTCCGTCAGCATGTGCGCCACGCGGTCGTAGTCACCGGCCATGCGCTGCACCATTTCCAGGTCTCCACCGGCAGAAAACGCCTTCCCCGCGCCTGTGACCACCGCCACGCGCGTCTCAGGATCGGCGGAAACATCTGTCCAGACCCTGGCAAGTTCGCTATGCATCACCTCGTCGGTGGCGTTATACTTCTCCGGGCGATTGAGCGTGATTAACAGAACACCGTTCTCGCGTCGCTCAAAGAGCAGCCGTTGGTAGTCGCTATATGTCACGCGCCGGGTCTCCTCTCCTGCTGCTGCTCGCTATTGCCGCTCGCCTGGCCAGGTTCTACGATCTCGAAAAGGCCCTGCGCGTATTCTGTCGCGGCCTGTTGCGCGGCTCGATAGTGCATCTTCTTCCCGGTTGCGGTAAGCGGGAGATCATCGACGAAGCGGTAGGCGCGGGGCCTTTTGTAGGCGGCCAGCATCGGGTGCTGGCGGCAGTGCCGCTCGCAGTCGGCAGCGGTCAGCGCGGGATCAGCGCGCACGACGTAGGCGACCACGAGTTGCCCCCACTTCTCGTGCGGCACGCCGATCACCAGCGAGTCCCTGATGCCGGGGTGCTGGTTGAGCGCCTCCTCAACCTGTACGGGATGCACGTTCTCGCCGCCGGTGATGAGCATATCGTCCTTACGCCCGACAATCGTCACGAACCGCTCGGCATCCCAGGTAGCCAGGTCGCCGATGTAGAGCCAGCCGTTGTGGAATTTAGCGGCCTGCTCCTCCGGCGAGTTGGCGTAGGCATAACCGCACTTCGGTGAGCGCACAATCACCTCACCGATCTCCGTGCCATCTTGCGCGGCCAGTTCCTCCGGTTCGGCCAGCCTGTCCTCAAATACCTTCACTACCGCGACATCGTCGTCGGTGCAGGCCCGTCCGGCGCTGCCAGCATGTTCAGGCAGATCGGCAGGACGCAGGAAGGTGTTCCAGAAAGCTTCGGTGGTGCCATAGCCGTTGAAAATCCTCGGACTGAGCAACTTCTGGTAGCGCAGGGCTGCCTCGCGCTCGAGCGGAGATCCCATAGTGACGATACCGCGCAGGCTGGACAGATCACGGGGCCGCTCGGCCTGCACGCGAGCCAGCATGGCCAGATTCGTGGGCGCGCCGATAAGATAGGTAAGTCCGAAACGCTCCACGTAATCCAGGCAGAGTTCGGGATTGAAGGCCCGCATCGGCACCACCTGCGCGCCCAGGTAGAAGACGGGATTTGGCCCGCCGGAGTAGAGGCCGCCACGATGGAACCAGGGTGTCATGTTGAGCGTGCGATCCTCCAGCGCCAGTGGAAAGTGCATAATCACATCGTGCGCGGTGAAAATCTCGACGATACTGCTCAACGGCACACCTTTGGGCATACCGGTGGTGCCAGAAGTATAGAGGCGGGTAGTCTCTTCGTAGATGGTACGCGAGATCGGGGGCAGGTGTGCCTCGGCGGCAAAGAGTTCCTCGAAGCGAGTCACCGTGAATTTCCCGGCCCCGGCCATCGGTTCGCCTTCGCCAACGGCCACCACGAGATCAGGACGATGTTCGGCGCGCTCGAGGGCTGCCTGTGCGTTCGCTCCAAGAGCGGTATCGTAGACAAAAACCTTCGGTCGGCTGTCATCGAGAATATAGGCAGTCTCGCCCGGAGCAAGTCGGAAGTTGATCGGTGCGCCTGTTGCGCCGCATGCCTGCGTCGCCAGATAGAGTTGAGCGAATTCGGGGCAATTGTACAACTGGTAGACGACGATATCCCCCGGCTGTACTCCTGCCTCGATCAGGCCGGTCGCCAGTCGGTCGACCTGTGCGCCCAGTTCCGCATAGGTCCAGCTTCTATCGGTCAGCGGGCAGTGCATCGCCACGCGGTTGGCGTAGCGTTGAGTGTTGCGCCGGAAACCGGCGAGATAGGTGAAGTCATGTTCAAAATACTCCCGGTACGCTGCCGGGTCATACGCTGTCATCTTCTCTACCTCCCTGTAGATACAATCAAGCCATTGTCAAACCGCCACTCACGCTGAGAGTTTGACCGGTAATGTACTCTGCCTCATCTGAAACGAGAAAAGCCACCGCGTTCGCGATATCTTGCGGACGGGCCAGGCGGCGAAACGGGATCGCCTTCTCTAAGGCCTCCCTGAGCTTTGGATTATCCTCGCCAAGCTCAGCGAACAGGGGAGTATCGGCGGGACCGGGGCAAACGCAGTTGACATTGATCCGGTAACGCGCCATCTCACGGGCAAGCGTCTTGGTGAAAGCGATGATGCCGCCCTTTGCCGCCGAGTAAACCGCTTCCCCGGATGAGCCAACCCTGCCAGCATCCGAACTGATGTTGACCACCTTCCCATAGCCTTGATTCACCATCACCGGCAACACGGCCTTGCAACAATTGAGGGTCCCATAGAGGTTGATCGCAATGACCTTTTCCCAGTCGGTCTCCTTGCTTTGCAAAAACGGCCCCACCTTGTCCCAGCCGGCGTTGTTGACCAGCGCATCGATGCGCCCAAAACGCTCCACAACCGCGCTCACCATCGCCACAACCGATTCCCTCGACGTGACATCCGCACGCAGCCCGATTGCCTCGCCGCCGAGAGCCTGCGCCGTTTCCCGCGCTGTCTGCTCATTGACATCCGCAGCAACCACCTTCGCCCCTTCGGCAGCGAGCTTCTCCGCGATACCTCGCCCGATGCCTCGTCCCGCTCCGGTGACGATGGCTACCTTGCCATCAAGTCTTCCCATTACAACTCCTTCCAATTCTCAGTCAATTTCGCCGATACAATTTCCGGCTTCCTCAACAGAATACCTTATTGTAGCATATCCTGTTGAGAAAAAAGCGGCAGGAAGCCATTACAAACCGCCATGCCGGGGCCGCGAAACATGACACATCGGCATGAGTACATTGAAAAGCTGAGTGTGATATGCTACAGTGAGAACATTCATCCACCATGATCAGATTATTTGCAAGGAGGGGATGTGTTAGGAAATATCGGGGTCATGCTGCATACCGGCGACATGCCGATGGAAGAGATTTCGCGTTACGCACAGGCAGCCGAATCGCTTGGCTACGAAGGCTTCTGGATCACGGAAGAATCGGGGAAAGAGGGATTCAGCGTCCTGACCTCGGTGGCGCGGGATACGCAGCGCATCAAGCTAGGCACCTCCATTCTCAACTTTTACTCGCGCACACCCACCCTGCTGGCGCTTGGGGCCAGCACGCTCTATCGGATGAGCGACAGGCGATTCATCCATTTTGGAGTGGGAACCGGCGGCATTGGCTTCACGGAACGAGGACATGGCGTCAAGATCGAGCGTCCTCTGGCGCGCGCCCGCGAGACGGTGGAGATCATCCGAGGGCTGCTGACCAGCCAGCGTTTCTCGTATGAGGGGCGGTGGTTCCACGTGCAGGATTTCCGCTTTCGCGAAGGGCCTCTCGATGGCCCTGTATTTCTCTATCTCTCCGCCCTCAACCCGAAAATGGTAGGGCTTGCCGCTCGCGTAGCCGACGGCCTGATTACCAACTGGCTGACAGAAGAATCTTATGAAGAGTTTACAGGCATCATCCGGCGGGAAGCCGGGGCGGCAGGCCGCGACCCCGCAGAGGTCAAACTCTTCACCCTGACAATGATGGCCGGTGAGGACGATGCCAGCGTGGAAGCGATGCGTCGCGGTCTGGCCTTCTATTTCGCCTCACCCCACTACCATCATATTGCCGACATCTCAGGCTACGGAGCAGAGGCAAAGCAGGTGCAGGCCGCCTGGCAATCCCGTGATTTCACCGGCGCCAGCCGCCTCGTCAGCGACGCTATGGTCGAAAAGTTCGCCGTCATGGGTTCCGTCGAGCGGCGCCGTCAGAAACTGCGCTGGATGATGGAGCGAAACGTCTACCCCATCATGTACCCCGTTCCCCGTCCAGGCCACACCATCGACGATCACTTCCTGGTCATCGAACTGGTTGCACGCTACTTGAAGGCCGCACAAACCAACCCTGATCTGGCCTGACAGAAAGCTCTCCTGCCAGGCTGTGGAGATTCGGCTAATACATAGAGGGCCATGAAAAAAGGCTTCTCGCATATGAAACCTGTAGACAGGCTTACTCGTGTCTGCCCTACGAAGGATAGTGTGTCGTCTCTAAGAAGCGGACATTATTCCTGACAGGAAAGGAGCTGAGACAAACATGACACAGCAGGATAATCCGCAGCCCAACGTGACACAGCCAGCAACTCCTGAACAGGAGCGTCCGCAGGCGGAACAGGGGCTGCCAGCAATTACCGAAGAAGATCGCAAACGAGCAGATGAGATAAAGGCGCGCATTGATCGCGATGTGAAACAACAGCCCGGCTGGGGTAAAGCGCCAGGGGCGGGTACTGATATAGGATCAGGCGACTATGCCCATCAAGGGCCAACCAATGATCTGGGAACCGATCAGTACACGAATAGCGCGTAGTAGCAGCGCCGGTGCATGAGGCTGTCAACACAGGGGAGAGCGCAATCTGTTGCACTCTCCCCTTCTTTGCATCCTGATAAAAGCACCTCTTAACCTACCTGCCCTCAAACTCCGCGTTTAGTGGCGCGACCACCTGCTCCGCCAGCCCGTGGACGATGTCTTCGGGATACGGCGCGGTCAGATTGAGGATGATGTGTGTGGCTCCCGCTTCAATGTAGGGGCGAATGCTCTCAACGCTCGAACCCAGGTCGTCGTAGTTCATCCTTATCTGAATAGAGCGTTGGATGCTGGCGGGGTCGCGCCCGATCTCCCTGCAATAGCTATCCAGCACCTCCTGTTTGTGCTTGAAGAGATCAACGCTGCCACCAGAAAAGTTCCAGACATTGGCGTATTTTGCCACGACGCGCAGGGTCAACTGCTCGCCGCTACCGCCGATCACAAAGGGCGGGTACGGTTTCTGCACAGGCTTCGGCTCGCAGCGCGCATCCTTGAGCTGGTAATATTTGCCATCGAAATTCGCGACAGGTTCCGTCCACAGCAATTTGATCACTTCGCACGCCTCGCCAAGCCGCCGGATGCGCTCTCCCGGCGTGTAGAGAGGAATGCCGTACATATTGCTCTCAAGCTCGTTCCAGCCCGCGCCAATGCCGAAATCCAGCCGTCCATGCGAGATCACATCGACAGTTGCACCCATGTTAGCAAGAACGGCGGGATGACGGTAGGTATTACCCGTGACCATCAGGCCCACGCGCAGGCGTTCTGTCTGTGCCGCCAGCGCCGCCAGCAGCGTCCACCCCTCCAACTGCGTACCGGTTGAATCAGGGCCAAGCGGGATAAAGTGGTCAAAATCCCAGGCATGTTCGATAACGGGAATAGTATCTGCCTCTTTCCAGACACGCAGGATGCTATCGTAGTCGGTGAACTGCTGTGCCGTTTTGATACCAAAGCTCAGTTTCATGCGTTTTCCTCTCTAAAACTGCCTGTTTTCTCAAACTTGAGAGTACAATTTCATTATCACCTTTATGGTACCACACCGGCCTCTGTGTCCGGTTTCCCGCACAATGCTGCTTCAGCGTCCGTTAATAGCATGCCGGACCTGCATAGACGGCAACGACGCTTTCCGCGAACTGCCTGGGCAGCTTCTGGCGTGTCACCCTTTTTCCCCTTGCTGCCGACCCAGCCAGTGTAGCTTGTCCGGGTTCACAACCTGATAGACTCTGCGAATAAGCCCATCCTCGATGTAGAGAAGTACGACGATGGTAGGGCGACCATCCACATATCCCACAATCGCAGGCTGGCCGTTGACCTCTTCGATGCTGCCCTGGATGCCAACTGGCAGGAAGCGGCGGCCGCCAAGCACGCCACGAGCCACCCTGTCGGCTCCATGAACGGGTTTGAGGCCGGCCCAGGCTTTGCCGCCGCTGTCTGCCGCGAAAACGACGTCTTCGGCGAGAAGATTCAGCAGGCCCTGCATGTCGCCGCCGAGGCTGGCATGCAAGAACTGGGAAGTAATGCGTTCCTGCTGCTCGCGAGAGACCTCAAAACGCGGGCGGCGCTGCGCAAGGTGCTGGTGGGCGCGGTGAAATACCTGGCGGCAATTGGCCTCGCTTTTGCCCACGATGGCCGCGATTTCGGCGTAGTCATAATCGAAGACCTCGCGCAGCAGAAAGACGGCGCGTTCCAGCGGCCCCAGATTTTCCAGCATCACCAGAAAGGCGAAGGAGAGTGACTCGGCCAGCGCCGCCGTCTCGGTCAGGTCTTGCCTCTGATCTGTCAATAGAGGCTCAGGCAACCAGGGGCCAACATAGAGTTCGCGCTGCGCCCTGGCCGAACGCAACTGGTCGATGCACAGCCGCGTCACCACCGTCGAAAGGAAGGCTTTGGGCGACTGAATCTCCTCATCATTCGCTTGCAGCCAGCGCAAAAAAGCTTCCTGCACAATATCTTCGGCATCCGTGGCGCTGCCCAGCATGCGATAGGCAATGGAAAAGAGTAAGACCCGATACTGGTTGAAGATCTGCGTCGTATTTTCTGGATTTTTCACGAGATATCAAAGCTCCAGTACATGTTTTTCTATTCTTGATCTTTATTCTAGCCCACACAATAGTTTACCAGCAAACACACCCGGCCCAGGGTACCCGCCAGGGGTGGCCTGTGGCGGCCTGAAGTTAACGCCTCTGGGGGTGGCCTGCGGCGGCCTGAAGTTAACGCCTATGAGGGGTACCCCTACTATACGCGGCATCATCGTTCGCGGCACTCGTGGCGGCACGGTAGCGGAGCGGCGTGCATAGTAGCGGTACCCCTTGCGAGTACCCTGATGGGACTACTGCACCGAGCCAACAGCCTCCTTTTTCGCCGATAAAGTTGTCTGTTTCCGAAGCAGCAGTTGCGCGACCTCGCGGGCGCTGCCCATGCTGGCGTCGGCTAAGAAGCCTTCGCCGATCCAGTCGCCTGCCAGGTAGAGGTTGGCGAGGCCAGGTACGCGCGGCCCCGGTCGACCAGCATAGCCGCCGCTGCTGGCAGTGGGAAGCGCGCCGATAGCCTCGATGCGCGGCAGGTAGACGCGCCTGACCAGAACATCGCGCCAGCCCGGCTGAACGGCATTGAGCATGTCTTCCAGTTCGCGCTCGTCCTCACGCGGGTCGGTGGGACGCGCGGGGTCAAGCTGCTTGAAAACATGGATCAACGCACCCCCTGATGGCGCTACACGCGCGTAAACCGACTGGACAGCCATGAAGCGCGGGTGTTCCATGTCTTGCACGATGGGATAGCGCGCATCGGGTAAGCGGCTCAACGCCACATCAAGGCAGGCCACCTGTGCCGGGACGAGCGAATCGACAATCTTCCGCAGCGGTTGATAGGCTCCATTGTCCAGCAGCTTTACAGCATCCTGTGGCGGCGTCGCGATAATGACGGCTGAGGCGCGTATGATGCGACCATCGCGCAGGCGCACTCCCTGTGCATACTCGCTCTGGTAGACGATGCTCTCCACGCGCGCGCCGCTCACAATGTGCGCTCCGGCCTGTTCTGCCGCGCTGCGCAACCCATCTACCAGCGTCTGCCAGCCGCCATCAATATAGAGAACGGGGTGTTTTAACAGCAGTTGCAGCTTTTTCACCAGCACCTCCGCGCTGACCAGATCGAGCGCGGTACTGTAGACAACGGTACAGGCGTAGGTTTCCAGAAACTGGCGCACTCGCGGGCGTTTGAGCGCGTGCCGCAGCCAGTCCTGAACGCTCACGTTTGCCAGTTCCTGCGACTTGAGCCGGGGCAGTGTGGCGAAAAGGCGGGCCATTTCCAGCTTGTCGCCCACATCCAGAAAGCCGGTACTCAATAACGTAGACAGGCTGGCGGGAAATGGGTAAAGTTTGCCCCGATCCAGCACGAAGACATCTCGCGCCCTACCGGAGCTATAGCTGATGCCCAGTTCCCGCAATGCGTCTTCCAACGGGCCGCCACAGTACAGCGCGTGTATGCCACGATTGAAGGAGTAACCATCAACATTCTGCGTGACTGCACGGCCTCCCACGTTCGTCGACTTCTCAAACAGTATCACGTCTACGCCAGCGCGAGCAAGGTAGCTGGCGGTAGCGAGTCCGGCCAGCCCGCCGCCGATCACGATCACATCTGTGTGCATAATTTCTGATTGCATCGCAATCTCCTTCTGTCTCTCACTATCTCCAATGGATATTTCCGCATACGAGACGAAACAGGGTTCGCGTTTGTGACACATGACAACAGAGATGGTATCGGATCGTGTTACAATAGTGGGTGATTTCTGTCAGAAAAAAGCCAGAGAAAGGACGGCATGGATAGAGGCATAACACATAGTCAACAGGGTGATGTCCGGCTGCGCGACGTGATACAAAGTGACCTCCCCATATTTTTTGAGCAGCAACTGGACGCGGACGCCAACCATATGGCAGCGTTCACATCCAGAAACCCGGCGGACAGAGATGCTTTCATGGACCACTGGGCAGGTATTCTGGACGATATGAGCATTATCATCAAGACCATCCTCTTTGATGGAGAGGTCGCCGGCAATATTGTGAGCTACGAAGACAGGGAGTTCGGGAAACGAGAAGTTGGCTACTGGATTGGCAGGCCATACTGGGGCAAGGGTATTGCCAGTCGGGCGCTTTCAGCCTTTCTGCACAGCGTCAAGACGCGCCCGCTCTATGCCCGCGTCGCTAAAGACAATGTCGCCTCCCTGCGCGTCCTCCAGAAATGCGGCTTCACGATCTGTGGCGAGGATAAAGAGTTTTCCAACGCACGCGGCGAAGAGGTCGAGGAATTTATCCTGATCCTCAACGGGAACGAACGCGAGGTAACGCGGTAACTCATGAAATTCGATAACCGACCAGCTTACCGATAGCGGGTAATCTCCGCTCTCAGTTGCTCGGTTGCACTTCTGGTGGCTTGCGCAAAATCATTGTCGGATGAGGCAAAGATGATAGTGCGGGAAGCATTGATAATCATACCCCAACCGCGACTGTCTTTTCCGGCTGTGACCGTGGCCTCGATGTCGCCGCCCTGCGCGCCAATGCCAGGAATGAGAATGGGCATGTCGCCAACGATGGCGCGCACCTGCTTTAATTCCGCCGGGTAGGGCGCGCCGACGACAAGGGCGCAGTTACCGTTGCCATTCCAGCGCGTCGCGATATGCCGTGCCACCACCTGATAGAGCGGCTCCCGCGCCTCGCCAACGAGCAGATCCTGAAATTCGCCCGCACCGGGATTGGATGTTTTTGCTAAGACGATAATACCTTTCTCTTTGCGCGCAAGAAACGGGGCCAGCGCCTCCTGACCGAGATAGGGATGGACGGTAATCGCATCCACGCCCAGCAGATCAAAAGCGGCCTCCACATACCCCACGTTGGTGCTGCCAATGTCGGCCCGCTTGGCATCCAGAATGACCGGAATCCGGGAATATGTCTCTTTGATATAACGCACCGTTCGCTGCAAGGCACGCCATCCCGCGTCTCCCTGCGCCTCGTAAAAGGCCGCGTTGGGCTTGTAGGCGCAGACCAGATCGTGCGTGGCATCAACAATGGCCCGGTTAAAGGCGAACATCGCATCCTCAACCGAGGCATTCTCCTTGAGCATCGAAGGAATGCGGTTGTAGTCAGAGTCCAGGCCAACGCAAACAAAATTACCCTGCTGCCACTGCTGTTCCAGCAGGGAGATAAAAGTAGTCGATGATTTTTCGTAAGACAATGCTATTGCTCCTCTCAACTACAACTTCTGTCGTGCCAGAAATGCTCTGCCCTTGCCAACTGTCGTGTTGATTGGCACGTGTTGCTGGCAGAAAGGGCATTCTTCCTCGGCGTAGGTTTGCAGGGTGATTGCGATGAGCGTGGAGATTGGTACGCCGCCCACGTCTTCTGGCTGCACATTGCCGCGATTGCAGAGCGCGCTGAGGCCGATCACATGCCCGCCATGTTCGCGCACCAGTTCGATCACCTGCCGCGCCGAGCCACCGGTGGTCAGCACATCCTCGACGACCAGCACGTTTTTGCCAGCAATGGCTCTGTCGTAGCCACGACCGAAAAAGAACCTTTTCGCAGGCCCATCACCATCTTTTTCCGCGTAAACCGCCAGCGTTTCGCTGAAGGCGCGCCTTACGTTCAGATAGTAGGCAACCCACTGCGAGAGTACGATGCCGCCCAGCACCGGGCCAACAACAACATCGATCTGATCGGCATCATACGGCTCCGCCATCTGCCGACACAGCATCGAGATGACGCCCGGATGCAGGTAGAGCGCGTCCTTGTTGATGTAGACGGAACTATGCCGACCAGAACTGTAGACGAAATGGCTGTCGCTGATAATGGCTCCGGCATCAGCAAACGCCTGCATAATCTCCGTATCGTTCATCTTTATAAATCTCCTTTTGGCAATGCCATGATAAACCCTTGTGGACGTGTCATGCTTCGCTGCCGCTCAGCATCTAAGGCAACCACTCGTTCAGCATGGCGAGAACAGATGCTTCGCTGCCGCTCAGCATGACACGGGCGCGAGCGTTTCCAATGGCCTGTTAGTAACAGCCAGCACCTTATTTATCTGCTTCACGATCCCAGGTCCCTCGTAGATAAAGCTGGTATAAAGTTGAATGAAACTCGCGCCTGCATCAAACATGCGTCGGGCTTCGTCAGGGCCGGAGATGCCGCCAACGCCGATGACGGGGAGCTGGCCGTCCAGCCGCTGGCAGAGAAAGCGCACTATTGCCAGCGCGCGCGCGAAGAGAGGGCAGCCGCTGAGTCCGCCAGTCTCGGCTGTGTTCGCGCGCAGGCTGTCGCGGGCAAGCGTCGTATTGGTGGCGATGATCGCACGAATATGGCAGCGCAGGCAGACTTCGATGATATCCTCTAACTGGCCTTCGGTCAGGTCGGGCGAGATTTTCACAAATACCGGTCTGGCTGTCTCTCTGCCCGTTTGCCTTGCCAGTGTCTCTGCCTCCTGAACGATGGCGCGCAAGAGCTGCTCTAGCGGTCGTTTCTCTTGCAGGTTGCGCAGGCCGGGCGTGTTGGGGGAACTGACGTTGACTGTGAAGAAATCGGCGAAGCCATACAGCCTGCGCAGCGAATAGAGATAATCTTCCACCGCCTCCTCCTGCGGCGTGATTTTTGATTTCCCTATGCTCCAACCAACCGGAATGTTCGGTTTCGGAAGACAGGCCAGTCGCTCAGCAATGGCATCGGCTCCATCGTTGGGGAAGCCCATGCGGTTTATCAGCGCGCTATCCTCTGGCAAACGAAAAATGCGCGGCCTGTCATTACCCGGCTGGCGGTAGCGCGTGACAGTACCGGCTTCCAGAAAGCCAAAACCGAGAGCGGCCAGTGCTGGCAGTGCAAGCCCATTTTTGTCGAAGCCACCCGCAAGTCCCACTGGATTGGGGAAGCGCAGACCAGAGAGCGTTCTTTCTAACGCATGCGCTTTGTAAGCGTTGGCAATCTCTAGTATGTTGAGCAAGGGCCGATAGCGAGAGGCGAATGCCAGCCCGTTCAGCACCAGATGATGGGCGATTTCAGGATCATGCGCAAATGCACAAAAGAGTACAGGGCGAACAAGCGATTTGTACAGCATGAGTCTTTTCCCTCAACTCTCCAGCAGAACAGGCCTGCCACTACCCGGTTTGAGCAGACATCTGCCTCTCTCACAGGCGAGAGAGCCGCGCAGAAAGACTTGCTCTATGCGCCCCGTGACCATCCTGCCTGCGAACGGCGTCCAGCCACATTTCGAGAGCATCTGTTCATCGGCCAGTTCATACTCCACATGCGGGTTGACCAGCACAATATCAGCATCCTTGCCGATCTCAAGCGCGCCCTTCGTTTTCAAACCAAAGATGCGAGCAGGATTCACAACGCAGCGTTTCACGATCTCGTTCAGCGTTACCATGCCCTCGCTGGCCGCCGTCAAGAGCAGCGGCAACATCGTTTGCACGCCGGGCATGCCAGAGGGGGCCTGCTCGTAAGGCTGATTTTTCTCAGCTCGCGTGTGCGGCGCGTGATCGGTCGCAATGGTATCAATTGTGTCAAAGTGCGTCCAGAGGGCGGAGCGGTCACTTTCGGAGCGCAGGGGCGGGTTGACTTTGCCAAAGTTTCCTAGCCGGTGCTGGTCATCTTCGTTTAAGAACAGATGCAAAGGCGTCACCTCACACGTCACGCGCACTCCCTTCTGCTTTGCTTCCCGTATCAGTTCAAGCTCCCGGGCCGTCGTCGTGTGAGCGATATGCAAGGCCCGGCCCGTCTTCTCGGCAATTGCCAGCGCCCGGCTTACCGCAATCTGGGCACTGAGGGCCGGACGCGCCTGGTTGTGGTCTCGCGGGTGAAGAGAGCCGAAGTATTTGAGCGATTGCTCATCCTCAGCATGAACAACAACAGGCTTATGTAGCGGGAACGTCGAAAAATGCCGGTAGAGCGGAGCAAATTCTGTCACCAGCAGCGAACCGGTAGAGGAACCCATATACAACTTCAGCGCAACAGCCGCGTCCGAGGCAGCCGCGGCCTCTTCCACGTTGCTCTCAGTCGCGCCGAGGTAAAAGCCGTAATCGACGACCGCTTTTTCGGCTGCCAGAGCAGCTTTTTCCGCCAGCCGCTCCCGGTTCACGGTCGGCGGCTGCGTATTGGGCATGTCCAGGATCGTCGTCACCCCTCCAGCAAGAGCTGCTTGCGTGCCGGTCAGGAGGTCCTCTTTGTGCGTGCCGCCGGGGTCGCGAAAATGGACGTGCGAATCGATCAAACCCGGCAGCACAAGACGCCCGCTGGCTTCAATCACCTCTTCCTCCTCCTCGGGCATCAGGTGTTCGGCAAGCGCGACGATTTTCTCGCCGGATGTACGAATATCCAGGCGCACAGCTCTCTCCGGCAGCACGACCAGCCCATGACGTATCAACATACAACACTCCAATGGACATCCATCATTGATATTCGCTCCATGATTTGATGGGCAGCGTGTTCACATCTTTCTCCATCATCGCTTTAACAAACAGCCGAGCCTGCTTGATTTTGGTGAAGAGGGGGATGTTGTAGTCAACAGCATAGCGGCGCATAGCATAGTCATCATCCACCTCTTTCTGCACAAAACGATCTACTACGTTGATGGCAAGGTCAACCTTATGCTCGCGGAAGCAGGTCAGCACACTGGGTTCCTGTTGCTCGTGGATTTTGTAGAGCAGTGTGGCCGCGATGCCATGCGCGCGCAAGAAGGCATGCGTCTTCTCAGTGGCGTAAAGCGGCAGGCCCAGCGCCGCCAGTTGCCGCGCGCTTTCCAGAAATTTCGCCTTCTTCTCTTCGCCACCCAGGCTGATGAAAACGCCCTTGCGGGGAATGCTACCGCCGGTAGCGAGAATGGCCTTGAGATAGGCTTCCTCCACATCCTCGCCGAAGCAGGCTACCTCGCCTGTCGAGGCCATCTCAACGTGCAGGATGGGGTCAGCGCCCGTCAGTCGCGCAAACGAGAATTGCGGGGCTTTGACGGCAACGAAGTTCAGTAGCGGCATAGAGACGACCGGCACCTCTCCGAAGAGCGCGTCAACAAACAGTTCGATAAAGTTGACGCCCGTGACTTTGGAGATGAAGGGGAAGGTGCGTGAGGCGCGCACGTTCGTCTCGATCACATAGACCTCGTTATCCCTGGCGAGAAACTGGATGTTGAACGGGCCGGTGATTTCCAAAGCCCGGGCGATGGCGCGTCCCACCGTCTCTAACTTGCCCATTGTCTCCGCGTTGATATCCTGCGGCGGCAGCACAATCGTCGCATCGCCTGAGTGGACACCCGCGTTTTCGATATGCTCTGAGATGACAAAGGCTTTGATCTCGCCGCGCTGCGCCACCGCGTCCAGTTCGATCTCCTTCACCTTCTCAAAAAACTTTGAGACGGTGACGGGATGCTCCGGCGAAACTGCTGCCGCCTGCTGGCAGCACTGCTCCAATTCTTCCTGCGTATAGCACACGTTCATGGCGCTGCCCGAAAGCACATAGGATGGGCGCACCAGCACCGGGTAGCCCACCCGTTCGGCAAACGCCTCCAGTTCCGCGACGGTGCTGAAAGCGTTCCATTCTGGCTGGCGAATGCCGAGCGTGTCCAGCAACCGCGAGAATTTGTGCCGGTCTTCGGCCTGATCGATATGCTCAACCGACGTTCCCAGAATGGGGATGCCGTAGCTATGCAGGGCCTTCGCCCGGTTATTGGGCGTCTGCCCGCCCACAGAGATGATCACGCCGCAGGGAGCCTCAAACTCGCAGATATCGGCGATGCGCTCGAAGGTCAATTCCTCGAAGTAGAGCCTGTCCGAGGTATCGTAGTCGGTTGAGACGGTTTCAGGGTTGCAGTTGACGACGATGGAGCGTTTCCCGTGCTTTTTCAGCGCCTCCACCGTACTCACGCTCGTCCAGTCGAACTCAACCGAGGAGCCGATTCTGTAGCAGCCAGAACCCAGAACAACAACACCCTCATTGCCGATGGGGTCTACATCGTCATGTTCCCCGTTATAGGTCATGTAGAGGTAGTTGGTGTCCGAGGGAAATTCGGCGGCCAGCGTGTCGATCTGGAAAACGGAGGGCAGCACGCCCAGTTTCTTACGCAAAGCGCGAATTTCCAGTTCCGACCTGCCCGTCAGTTCTCCGATGCGCTTATCCGAGACGCCCAACTGTTTGAGCCGCAAAAGCTGGTCGGCGGCAAGGCTCTGCGTCTCTTGAAGGCGCTGCTCCACATCTACGATGTGCTTGATGCGCTGCAAAAACCAGGCGTCGATGCCGGTAATTTCAACGATTTCTTCGACAGAAAAGTCGTTGCGCAGCGCCAGCGCCAGGGCAAACATGCGTCTGGGCGTGGGCCGGTAGAGGTATTGTTCCAGCACTTCGTCTATGGTCTCGCTGTCGGCAAAGGCTTTTTCAGAGGTCGCGCCCTCAAAGCCCTGATCGAGCATGCGAATGGCTTTTTGATAGGCCTCCTCGAAGGTGCGACCAATGCCCATGACCTCGCCCACCGACTTCATGCCCGTGCCAATTGTTTCATCCACGCCCTTGAATTTCGCAAGGTCCCAGCGCGGTATCTTGACCACCACGTAGTCCAGGCTTGGCTCAAAACAGGCCCGCGTGACGCCCGTGACCGCGTTGGTCAGTTCGGTCAGACTGTAACCAAGCGCGAGGCGGGCGGCGACGTAGGCCAGTGGATAGCCCGTCGCTTTGCTGGCAAGCGCCGAACTGCGCGAGAGGCGCGCATTGACCTCGATGACGAAGTAGGCTCCTGTGCGCGGGTCAAGTGCGAACTGGACATTGCATTCACCAACGATGCCCAGGCTGCGCACAATGGTGATGGCGGCGCTGCGCAGCGTGTGATATTCGTCGTTGGTGAGCGTCTGGCTGGGGGCGATGACGATGGATTCGCCGGTATGAATGCCCAGCGGATCCATGTTCTCCATGTTGCAGACGGTGATGCAGTTATCGTAGGCATCGCGCACCACCTCGTACTCAACCTCTTTATAGTGGTGCAGGTATTGCTCGATCAACACCTGTGGCGCGAAGGCCAGCGCGCCGCTCACGATGCGTTCCAGGTCTTGCACATCCTGCGCGATGCCCGAACCCTGGCCGCCGAGCGCGAAACCGGCGCGCACCATCACCGGAAAGCCGATCTCTTTGCCAATTTCGATGGCCTCGGCCAGCGTCTCGGCGCTCCGGCTGCGCGGCGTGGGAATATCCAGTTCGTGCAGGTGCTGCGCGAAGGCCTGCCGGTCTTCGGTGAGCATGATGGCCGTGATAGGCGTGCCAAGGATACGCACTCCATATCTCTCTAAAACGCCCGCACGGAACAGCTCAATGCCGCAGTTGAGCGCCGTCTGCCCGCCAAACGAGAGCAGAATGCCATCGGGTCGCTCCTTCTCGATGATCTTCTCCACGAAGAAGGGCGTCACCGGCAGGAAGTACACCCCGTCGGTCAGCAGCTTCGAAGTCTGAATGGTCGCGATATTGGGGTTGACGAGAACGGTGCGGATGCCTTCTTCGCGCAGTGCCTTGAGCGCCTGGGAACCGGAATAATCGAACTCGCCCGACTGCCCGATCTTGAGCGCGCCCGCACCCAGCACCAGCACTTTCCGCACTTTACAGGGCGTGTTCACTGTAGTTCACCTTTTCCAGAAAGTAATCGAAGATCCATGCCGTATCCATCGGCCCTGGCGTCGCCTCCGGATGAAACTGTACCGAGAGGAAGGGCAGTTCTCTATGCCGCATTCCCTCGTTGCTGCCGTCGTTGGCGTTGACAAACCAGGGTGTGAAATCCGGCGGCAGCGTGCCGACTGCGTAACCGTGATTCTGTGTGGTGATATAGCAGCGGCGCGTTGCCTGTCCCTGCTCATACAGCAGACAGGGCTGGTTCTGGCTTCTATGCCCGAATTTCAATTTATATGTATCCCCGCCCGCCGCCAGCGCCAGCAATTGATGGCCCAGGCAGATACCAAGCGCGGGTATCCTGCGCTCCAATGCCTTGCGAATGGTGCAAATGGTCTTCCCTACCATCTTCGGATTGCCCGGCCCGTTAGAGATGACGATGCCATCGAAGGCGAGGCCGCTCGCGAAGAGGTCGTAATTCCAGGGCAGCGTAATCACGCGCACGTTTCTCGCCAGCAGGCTGCGCGCAATGTTGCGCTTGGCCCCGCAGTCGATGAGAGCGATGGTGAGATCGCCGCTGCCCTGCTCCTGTACCTCGCTCGTGGAGACCTGCGCTACCAGGTTGCCGCCGTTGGGGTCGTAGAAGGGAATATCGTCATCGAAAATGATCTTGCCGAGCAGCGTGCCATGCTGGCGGATATGCCGCGTGAGCAGGCGCGTGTCCTTGATCTCCAGCGCGGGGATACGCTCACGCCGCAGCCACGTTCCCAGGTTCATCGTACTCTGAAAGTGCGAGGGCTGCGCAATGTAGTTGGAAACGATCAGCCCGGCAACATGGATGCGGTCGCTTTCCCACAGAGCGCCCTCAGGCACTCCATAGTTGCCGACGATGGGATAGGTCATAGTCAGTATCTGGCCGCTGAATGATGCATCGGTCAGCGCCTCTGGATAGCCGACCATGCCGGTGCTGAAGACCACTTCACCGGCGGTTTCTCCTACGTAGCCGAACGAGGTTCCCTCAAATTCGGTGCCATCTTCCAGCACCAGCACGCCGCGCCTGGGAGCGTTCCCTATCTCGACATTCTGTAATTGCTGTTCAACACGGGTCTCAATAAGCAGATCATGCTCTACAATGTTTTTGTGCATTCTTGTCCTTATCCTCTCAGGGTTCGACTTTGCCAAGTAACAGGGCCAGCAGCGCCATGCGCGTGTAGAGGCCGTTTCTGATCTGCGATCTCAAATAGACCGCTCGCTCATCCCGGTCAACCGCCGGGTCGATGGTGCCAACTCTGGGTAGCGGGTCCATCAAGATCATGTCTTTGCTCGCGTACTCTGCCAGCAGTTGCGGCGTCACTACAAACTTATCTCTCACCACATCTTCGTACTCTTCGAGCGAGGCAAAACGCTCTTTCTGGATGCGCGTCCAGTACCAGAAGTTGCAGTCGCCCGGAATATCGCGCTCGCTCGTGATCTCATAGAGCTGTAAGCCGCGTCTTGTCCAGTAGAGGTAATCTTCCTGCGAGAGCCGCAACTGGCGCGGGGAGAGCAGGTAGACGATATTATTCTCAAAAAGCGAGAGACCGCGCAGCAGCGAGTGGATGGTACGGCTATTGAGCGGGTCGCCCGCCAGCAGGCACGTCAGGTCATGCAGCCGCCCAAATTTTTCATAAAGCGTATAGAGATCGAGCAGCGTCTGCGTAGGATGTTCGTTATTGCCATCACCCGCGTTAATCACGGGAACGAACTCTGCGGCCTCTGCTGCCAGTCTGGCCGAACCGGCGATGCGATGGCGCAGCACAATGGCATTGGAATATGCCTCAAACGTGCGAATGGTATCCTCGAATGTTTCCCCTTTTGAGACAGAGGAGACGGTTTCCGGGTTCTGCACCTCAATCGTCTGCCCGCCAAGCCTTTTCACCGCCGCCGCGAACGAACTGAACGTGCGACTGGATGGCTCAAAGAAGAGCAGCGAAACAAGCTGGCCCGCCAGCAGATAGGATGGCTCGTTGTTAGCGGCGATACGCTTCATCTCATCGGTCAGCGTGAAGAGGAGACGCAGGTCTTCAGCAGAAAACTGATCAAACGAGACGATATCTTTCCCTCTGAACCTGCCATGAATAGCCTCAATTTCATGACTGATTACATCAAACTGATGCTGATTGTGCGTCGTAATTTGCAACATACAAACCTCCAACTCTAAAACTACTGCTTACGTCCCTTATTTGCTCACTCAGCGACAACCCTGCCCCTGGCATAAGGACGATACGTTGACAGGTCATCCGTTGCTTCCTCGCTACCTCAACAGGAAAAGAAGATTCCGCTGAGTCCTGAAACGAAGCCAGAGCCTGAAGACAACGGGTAATATCCTTATTCAAAGTGCCACTTGCCCGTAAAAGAGGGCAAAAAAAATTCCTCACCCCTGAATCAATGGGGGAGGAAGAATCACTCTTCGGGGAAAAGGGACACCCGGCCCACCAATGGGATGGAACAGGTGGCGCATCCGCCACTGCGAACAATCTCTTTCCTGATGCCGAAGAGCCATGAAAGCCACGCGAATTACACCTTTTCCACTACATGGAACCGCTATAAACAGTTCTCAAATTGCTAGAAGTATACCCGCAGATTGTCCAAAAGTCAAGAGCTGTGGAAATGTCGTTTTTACATGTATTAACCGCAAATCCACACAACTTTCAAATCAGCACCATTGCGTCCTTTTTGAGAGATTCGCGTCTATACAAGAGCAATTGATAATTGCGCAAGACAACGTTACCGATGATAAGATGGGGGAGAGAGGCCCATAGCCATCAGGAAAGGACGAAACAGATGACACAAATTCCGCAAGATGATGAGCAGTTGCGCGAGGCCGTGCGTGAGCGATACGGAAAGGCGGCATTGCAGGTTCTGAGCGGCAATCAGACAGTGGCCAGCTCTTGCTGTGGCCCTACCTGTTGCAGCACAGATACGAGGAGCAGCGGCTGTTGTACCACAGTATCGAGTGATGCGATTACCGGTAATTTGTATAGCAGTGAAGAACTGGGAACATTGCCCATGGCGGCAGCACTGGCCTCGCTGGGCTGCGGCAATCCTACCGCGCTGGCAGAACTGAAGCCGGGCGAGCGCGTGCTTGACCTGGGCAGCGGGGGCGGCATAGATGTGTTGCTCTCGGCGAAGCGCGTGGGGCCAACCGGCTTTGCCTATGGGCTGGATATGACCGATGCCATGCTGGCACTGGCGGAGGGCAACCGCGCTGAGGCGGGAGTGGAAAATGTGCGCTTCTTGAAAGGCATGATCGAGGCCATTCCTCTGCCTGATGAAGAGGTGGATGTCGTCATTTCCAACTGCGTCATCAACCTCTCTGCCGATAAACGGCAGGTATTGCGCGAAGCTCACCGTGTCCTCGTACCTGGCGGGCGTTTCGCCGTCTCGGATATCGTCATTCAGGGCCGGTTGCCAGAGCCGATCCAGCGCGATCTTGAGGCATGGGCGGGCTGCATCGCCGGGGCGCTTGAAGAGCAGATTTACCGGCAATTGCTGGCCGAAGCTGGTTTCGTAGATATCGAAATCGAGGTGACGCGCCGCTACTCCGTGCAGGACGTTGCCGATAGCGGAGCCAGCGCCTCGGTTGCCGCGCTCTCCGAAGCCGAACGCTCCGACCTGGATGGGAAGTTCGTCAGCGCCTTCATCCGCGCTCGCAAGCCCAGAGAAAAATAAGAAGGAATAAATCGGCATGAAACGACGTATACTGTTCATCTGTACACACAATTCTGCACGCTCGCAAATGGCGGAAGGGCTGCTACGAACGCTCGGAAACGACCAGTTTGAGGTGTACAGCGCGGGAACCGAAGCCACCTTTGTGCGTCCGCTTGCCATTCAGGTGATGGCGGAAATTGGCATCGACATCTCGCAACAGCAATCCAAGACGCTTGATCGCTACCTGGATGAGCCGTTTGACGAGGTGATTACGGTCTGCGATACGGCGGCTGAGACCTGCCCCTTCTTTCCGGGCGCGGCCCATCGCCGCCACTGGTCGTTTGCAGACCCATCAAAGGCGACAGGCAGCGAGGAAGAGCAACTCGCCTTCTATCGGCGCGTGCGCGACGAGATTCGCGCTAGAATCGAACAGGAACTGCTGAGGAAACCTGCTTGAACCGCCGGACCAGGGCGCAGGCAAGCTGCGCCCTGACCTACTAGCACAGATGCATCGCTTCACTCTGCATAACATAGCCAGTTACTGTATACTGACCATCGTTATATCGAAGATCAGGGTAGCGTTGCCGGGGATGGTGGGCGGCTGACCGCTGGCACCGTAGGCCAGGCTGGGGGGAATGATCAGGCGACGCTCGCCGCCGACTTTCATCCCGACCAGGCCCACTTCCCAACCTGGAATGACCTGCCCCTGCCCGATCGTGACCTGATAGGGCTGGCCTCCATGATCGTAGGAGCTATCGAATTTCTTATGGTTGCTGGCCAGCCAGCCGATATACTGGACCGAGACGGTACTGCCATTTTTCGCGGCGGGTCCAGTACCAACTTTAATATCGATATACTTCAGACCATCGGGCAATGTCACCGTTTTGCCGCTCACGGGTGGGGGGGTGGCTTCGGCTTGCGCGGTCGCGGTGGCCTCCACATGCGCGGTCGCGGTGGCCTGCGCTCTCGCGGTCGCGGTAGCGTGGGCCTGGGCTGTTTGTTTCGCCGCTGCCTGCTGCGCTAAAATACGCTGGTATTGCCAGAAAGATAAGCTCGCGAGGACGATGACAACCGCCGCGACGATGATGCTGGTCCAGATAAGCCGACGGCGGCGGCGACGCTGCTGACGTAAGATGCGCTCTTGCTGGCGCTGCCCCGGTCGGCGCGATTTCTGTAGCGTTCCCTGCCCTTTTTGTGTTGTACTCCCTTTCACAGTCTGCGTCATTGATACACGCTCTCCTTTTCTATGCATATGCAAGATGAATATGGCAGAAATTTTATCAAGCAGAGAGTACCATTACTGGTCGGCTATGACAAGAGGTTTTGGGACTGCCTTCACAGGTTTTGCTGAGTATTACAGTCCTGACAGAGTGCTTGCCGAATAATTCCAACAAATTTTTGCATAAACTCGACATGAAGAGAATAGCTGTGTTACAATATCCTGCACAATACACTATCGTTTCAGGTTTTCTGAAAGCGAGAACTGCCATCTCCGTAATACCAGAGCCTTATGAACACACAGACAGACGCGGAAAAGGCTTGCAAATGTCCTCCGGGCTACAGAAGGAGCAATCAATGCCATCACAGGGATATGTACGCTACCCAACTATTCACCATAATCACATTGTTTTTGTTGCGGAAGACGACCTCTGGGAAGTTTCGAGCGAAGGCGGGCGAGCGGAACGGCTGACCGCTGTTGTCGGAGAGGTGAGCCATCCCGCATTTTCGCCCGACGGGCAGCTTCTGGCCTTTGTGGGCCGCGAGGAAGGCCCGGGTGAGGTATACGTCATGCCGGCGAGCGGGGGTGAGGCGCAGCGCCTGACCTTCCAGGCCTCTCTCTGCCGCGTGCTGGGCTGGTCTCGCGAGGGGGACGCCATCCTCTACGCCAGCAGCTATGGACAGGCGAATCGGGGGGCGCAGGTGATTTACGCCATCAGCCCCAGGGGTGGGCAACCGCGCCAGTTGCCGGTGGGCATCGCCAATGCCATCTCCTATGGGCCGCGCGGCGGCGTGGTGCTGGGACGCAACATCAACGAACCGGCGCGCTGGAAACGCTATCGCGGCGGCACGGTCGGCCATCTCTGGTGCGACGCGGACGAGAGCGGCATCTTCCAGCGCCTGCTCAACCTCAAAGGCAACATTGCCAGCCCCTGCTGGGTGGGGGAGCGCATCTACTTCATCTCCGACCACGAGGGCGTGGGCAATGTCTATTCCTGCACGCCACAGGGAGAGGACGTACAGCGCCACACGAACCAGCAGGATTTCTACGCCCGCAACCTGTCCACCGACGGCTCGCGGCTGGTTTACCATGCCGGCGGCGACCTCTTCCTGTTCGACCCTGAGACCGGCATTGTCAGCAAAGTAGCTGTAACCTTGCCCAGCGTGCGCACGCAGCGCAACCGTAAATTCGTTTCGGCCTCCGCCTATCTCGATACCTACGCCTTGCACCCACAGGGATACGCCGTTGCGTTGACGACACGCGGCAAAGCTTTCAGTATGGCGAACTGGGAAGGGGCGGTCATCCAGCACGGCGAGCCGGACGGGGTGCGCTATCGCTTCCTGGAATGGCTCAACGACGGCCAGCGCCTGGTAGCCATCACCGATGCGCCGGGCCGCGAGGCGCTCATCGTCTTCGATCCTGAAAGCGCCGACGAGCCAAAAATCTACGAGGAGATCGAATTTGGACGCGCCACCAACCTGGTAGTTTCGCCCGCAGCAGACATGGTCGCCATTACCAATCATCGCTGCGAACTGATCGCCGTCGACCTGGAAAGCGGCGCATTGCGCGTGCTGGATCGCAGCGAGTATGGGCGCATTACCGGGGCCACGTGGTCACCGGACGGGAAATGGCTGGCCTACAGCTTCGCACAAACCAGCCAGAAACGAGCCATCAAGCTTTGCAACGTGGAAAGCGAGGAAACACATTTCGCGACCGAGCCGGTACTGAGGGATTTCTGCCCATCTTTCGATCCCGAAGGCAAGTACCTGTACTTCCTGGGCGCGCGTGTCTTCAACCCGGTTTACGATAATCTGCACTTTGATCTCAGCTTCCCGCGCGGTGTGAAACCCTACGCTATCATGCTGCGCAAAGACCTGCGATCCCCCTTCATTCCAGAGCCAAAAGCTCCCGACGACCGGGAGAAGGAGAAAGAGAAACTTAGAAGGCTAAAAAAGGAGGAACCAAAGGGGCAGGCCGAAGAGGAGGCGGAAGAATCCTCCGGCGATGAAGAGAGCAGGATAGAGGAAGAGGGGGCGGCAGAGCCGGAAAAGGCCCCGGAAGCGGAGGAAACAGAGGGAATGCGCATCGACCTCGATGGTATCGCCTCGCGAGTATTGCCCTTCCCGGTGTCAGAAGCCCGCTACCGGGCAGTGCGTGGCATTAAAGGGAAGGTTCTCTTCCTGATGTTTCCCATCGAGGGAACACTTCATCAGCCAGTTGACAACAACGATCACGAGCCGAAAGGCCACATCGACTGCTACGATTTTGAGAAGCAAAAGAGCGAATGGCTGGTCAGCGGCGTAAGTAGCTTTGCCCTTTCGCGCGACGCAAAGACGATGATCTACCGGGCCCTCCACCGACTGCGTGTGGTCAAGGCAGGCGAAAAGCCAAAGGGCGATCACGACGACAGCCCGAGCCGCGAAAACGGCTGGATCGATCTGGGGCGCGTGAAGGTCTCGGTGCAGCCAGCCGCCGAGTGGAAGCAGATGTTTGCCGAGGCCTGGCGCTTGCAGCGCGAGCAGTTCTGGACGGAGGATATGTCCGGCATCGACTGGCAAGCCATTTACGACCAGTACGCCCCGCTCGTTGAGCGCGTCACCTCCCGATCGGAGCTATCCGACCTCTTCTGGGAGTTGCAAGGCGAACTCGGCACCTCCCACGCCTACGAGGGTGGTGGTGAATATCGCCAGCGCCCACACTACTCGCAGGGCTTCCTGGGCGTGGATTGGAGCTATGACGCGGAAAAGAATCGCTACCGCATCGCCCGTATCATACGAGGCGACCCATCCAACAGCGAGGAAACTTCGCCGCTGACCCTGCCAGGGCTGAACGTGGCCGAGGGAGACGCGGTACTCGCCATCAACGGGCAGCGCCTGGGGCCAAAACGCAGCCCGCAGGAACTGCTGGTCAATCAGGCCGACAACGATGTGCAGTTGACCATCGAATCGGCGGAAAGTGGCAAGGTGTATACCATTTCGGTCAAGGCGCTTTCCGAGGAACGCTCCGCGCGTTACCGCGAGTGGGTCGAGACCAACCGGCGCTATGTTCACGAGCGGTCTGATGGCAAGGTGGGCTACATCCACATCCCTGATATGGGCGGCAACGGCTACGCCGAGTTCCATCGCAACTACCTGGCTGAGTACGACTACCCTGCCCTGCTCGTCGACGTCCGTTATAACGGCGGCGGCCATGTCTCACCGTTGCTGCTGGAGAAGCTGGCGCGCAAACGTATCGGCTACGACTTCCCACGTTGGGGCAAACCCGTTCCCTACCCCGAAGAATCGCCGCGCGGGCCAATGGTCGCCCTCACCAACGAGCAGGCCGGTTCCGACGGCGACATCTTCAGTCACAGCTTCAAGCTGATGGGGCTGGGGCCATTGATCGGCATGCGCACATGGGGCGGCGTCATCGGCATCTCACCCAGCCACTTCCTCGTCGATGGTACGCGCACCACGCAGCCGGAATATGCCTTCTGGTTCAAAGATGTCGGCTGGAACGTCGAAAACTACGGCACCGACCCCGATATCGAGGTCGACATCGCCCCGCAAGACTACGTCAACAACAAAGACCCGCAACTGGATCGCGCCCTCGCCGAGGCCATGCGCCTCCTCGAAGAGCGCCCCGGCCTCGAACCCAACCCGGAAGAGCGCCCGAAGAAGGCGCGCATGTTGCCAATTCCATAACTAGAAGCGGTTGTTTGCCGTCGAACTGCGCGCGCGCAGTTCGACGGCAAACAACCGCTTCTGCACACTTTCTCAGCGTTTCGTGACCTCCGCGTGATATTCTCCTCTCCTTTTGTGATGCTGGCGTGACTTGAAGGCGCTATGATTAGAGCGTGAGGTGGACAGGGAGGCGATGGAGTGAGGAGAGAGAAAGGAGCAAACGCCAGTAAATGACAGTTGCAAACTTCGCGGGCTGTGGCGCGTGGGTAGGACAGGGACATTTATTACGAGACAGGCAGGTGGGAGCTTAACCAGATCAGGTTAGCCACTGCGTACAGTAAGATCAATCATATGACATCCCGTGTTCCGGTAGCGCCACAGCCCGCATCCTCTTCATAAAAAGTCGTAGATGAGTGAAAAAAGCCCTGAGCTATTGCCGACTCAGGGCTTTCTATGTATAGTATGTGGCAGAAGACTACAGCGCGGTTCGTAAGGATTGAGCTGCAGGGCGACCAGCAGGCTCGCCCCTGCCTCTCCAGGTAGCTCCATGTCTGTGAACGCGCTGCAAACGAAGGATCAAGAGATAAGCAGGGGTAATGATCCCCTGAGAAAGGACTTTGAGATGGCCTCGAAAAAAGGGGGGAGAAAGAGGGATCGCAAGGCGACCTCTGCCCTCAGGACTATCATATGGACGACACTGCTTGTGTCCCTGGTGATAGCAGCTCTCAGAGATCAGTTGCGCCTGCCTGCTGAAGAACGAACATGGCATGGCAAGATAGCGGGAAAGATTCCCTATGACTTTCGCTTCCCAACACTTGAACGTCTGCGCGCCGCGTTCTGGAATAAGAATACGCCAGAGGTACTGGTACCACAGGCATTCGGGATCGGTTGGACTGTCAACCTGTATCCCATCCTCCACCCCGAAGACGTTCAAAAACTTTCATAGTCGCTGATGAACAATCGGGGGGTGCAGCGTACCAGCATGACACGTTCGCCGACAGGTTGTAATAGCAAACGCCGTAAAAACGGCTCTGTGACACGCCGACAATGATCTGTCATGGCATGATATAGTTGCACCATCGCGCTCCGCAATAAAAGCGTTCGTCAGCCGCATCTCTGGCTTAGCGCAACACATCCGAGTTGCTTTCTCACAATATGTGATAGACTTTTCATAAGAACTCGTTAGCGAGAGGATGTTTTGCGCTATGGCACAACCAGAGATTCACATTGCAGGATCGGCCCCCTCACAGTTAGAGCTACCTGCACCGCTTGACAGGCCAGACAGAGCGGAACGTTATCTGCGACGCGCGGCGGCATGGGTGATGCTCTTTTGCCTGTTGCAGGGGCAACTGGGGGCGATCTGGGATAGAGAATGGCATTTCTTCGTTGGCCGCGACTGGTTCTGGACGCCGCCGCACACGCTGATCTACTCCTGCGTCTCCGGGGCCGGGCTGGTCGCGCTGGCCGTCGTGCTGGCGGATACAATCCGCTACTACAGAGGCGCGCCAGGCGTTAATGATAGTTCGACAGTGCCGGTGTTCAGGATATTTCACGCGCCGCTGGGCTTCGTCATCGCCGGTTTCGGCGCGCTGGTCACGCTGGCGGCGGCCCCGCTCGATAACTACTGGCACAATCTCTACGGCATCGACATTGCCCTGTGGGCGCCCTTCCACATGATGGGCGTCACGGGCGGCGCCATCGGCATTATCGGCATGATCTACGTCTTCGCGTCCGAAGCCGCCATTCAACGCGAGTCCGGTTATCCCTATCGCCGCCTGCTGGGCTTGAGCCTGCTCGAATGGGGCGCGCTGTTCGTCATCGCGGGCATGATAAACTTCACCTTCATCGGCTTCTTACAGTTTCCCATTGCCACCTTCGGCCTGCTGCGCATCCCCACCTACGCGCTGCCACTGGCGTTGTGCGGCGCGTTCACCCTGATCGGCGCCGTGCGCTTCACCGGCATTCCTGGCACAGCCACACTTATCATCCCCTTGCTGCTCATCCACACGGTCTTAGAAGAACTTTTTGTTCCCTGGGCCATTCGCACGGCCGTCTCCCTGCAAGACTTGCAGTATCGCGTTGCCGCAGTCCCATATTTCAACACGACCGATGCCCTCTTACCCGTGATTTTTCTCGTCTCCGCGATGATCGTCGATGCAGTGGCCCTCTGGCGCCTCCGGCACGGGCAGAAACTGAATGGTACCACACGTGGAGTCTGGTTACTCGGCATCATCATCACCATACCGCAACTGACCATTGCCTCGTGCCTGCTCAAAGGTTCCCTGAACTTACCTGCCGTCTTTCTGGATCAACCCGATGTCTCCATCCCTGCGGACCTGAAATTGCAGGCCGCGCTGATCGCGGTGCCGGTCATTCTCGCCTTTGGAGTGATGGGGGCGCTGGCGGGAGCCAACTTCGGCGATGTCTGGCGCTGGAACAAAAGCTGAGCAAACTTTGCATGGGAAGGAAAGATCTTTATGTATGGGAAGAGCGTACTGCTCATAGCATGGTGTCTCGCGCTGACCTTGATAGCTTTTTGTATGTTGCCAGCAGTGGCACGGGCCAGTAGTGGGCCAGCGCATACTGAAACGCTGATGGCCGGCCCCTATCTCATCGATGTCAACCTCTACCAGTACCCGCCGCAGACAGATCAATCGGACGAGGTGACAGTCGTGCCTCAGCAGAGCAACCTGCATCTTTCCGGCCTCATTCTTATGGAACCGGGTCTGGGAACCGATGCGGTAGAATTACGCTCACCACTCTCGCCGTCGGGGCAATCTGGCACGCTGGTCGGCAGTATCCGCATGCCAGTACGGGGCGCGTGGAATATTGTCATCCAGCTCAACGGCACGCGGGGAGCCGGGCAGGCCAGCTTCCCCATCGTCGTGGCCGCGCCGGGCGCGATCCCCATCTGGCTCGGCTGGCTCATCGCCCTCACCCCCCTGCTCGGCATCGCCTGGCTGGTCTGGCACCAGCGCCGCTACCGCAAAAAGCTGCTGGCGCGAGTAGCGAATCCTCAAGCATGATGAGGCAAGGAGCCTCTGAATGAAGTTGCCTGCATCTTATTTGATGTTGTCCCTGACAGTCAGTGCGGCGTGTCTGGCGCCGGCAACATCTGGAATTTGATAGGTAGAGCTGTCCAATAAAAGTAATGCGTCAATTACTCTCGCCAGTTTCAGACGTTCTTCAAAGCCTTTACTGTGAACGAGTGATTGACCGTAGGTGGAGGCTAACCAGTCTATTGAGCATTCATAGTTGTCCCAATAATTCCAGCGGACTAAATCTCGTACTGGATCACCACTCTGAACGGCCCCCCAGTCAATAACACCGGTAATTCTATCATCGTTATCAACAAAGATATGGTCTGGCGTCAGATCGTAATGCAATAAAACAGGTTGACGGACTGCAAATGATTCAAGATAACGCAATCCCTGCCACACTTCTTCAAATCGAGGAACTCCAAGAGAGTTGAACTGAGCGAGGGCTTTGTCTAACTTCTCCCAGTCTTGTTGAAGGGCAAGCATCCGCTTTTCAAAAGACTCATATGTCCCGTGATTTGGTCTGGTTATTCTTCCCCACCCAAATGTCGGCACTGAATGAATAGCTGCAAGGAGTTCGCCGGCCTGCTCAGTAAGCCTTTCAGATCGAGCGCATCCAAACTTCCCTTGTGCCAGCAGGCTGTCCATCGGTTCGCCTGTCAATTTCTCTTGAACCTGGTAATAGATCACTTCATTCCTATCAACCACCGAACCCTGTGTCACAATAGCAGCAACAGGAACCCCGCGGCGGCTCACTTCCTGCATTGCCCATCGTTCAATGGCAAATATATCGTAGTCAAATCCTTTCGCAATCCGCAGGACAAATGATCCATCCTTGAGGTCTATGAAATAAACTTCGTTAGACTGTCCCTTGTTGATACGAGTAACCTGCTCGATGTTAGTACCCAGTGCTTTTTGCACAATCTCGTTCAGGGTATTTGTATTCGTGGTATGAGTGCGCTGAAACTGTTCCTGTTGATTATTCATAAGATATCACTCTTTCAGGTTCGCATGCATGGTGGCGGAACACCCGGCTTTCTCTCACGCATCAGACAGTACCCAGAACAGAAAGTGAGCATCATCCTGCTCTTTAACTCCGACCACATCAATGCAGAGGCGATATTCAAAGTGGTTGAACCACTTATCGTTGGGTGAGTCTATCCGTCATTACCGTTTCCAAACCTGCTTTCCCTCAACCCACACCCGCGCAATCACCTCTGAGGACGCGCCGAAGAACAGCACACCGAGCAAATCTTCCTCTGTCCAGCCCGCGAGCGAGGGGGAGTTGAGGTCGAGGGCGACGAAATCGGCCAGTTTGCCGGGGGAGATTATGCCTGTGTCGACGTTGAGGGCGGCCGCTCCGTGCTGCGTGCCGTAGTTGAGCAGGAGGGGGCCGGGCGAGCCGAGTTCGTCGGAGATGAGGACGCGGCGGCGCTGGTAACGCATGCGGGCGGTATATTCGGCCCAGCGCAGTTCTTCGATGGGGTCGAGGCGCGTGTTGCTGTCGGCCCCGATGGCTAAGGGGATGTTTCTGGCGACGAGTTCGGCGTAGGGGGCGATGCCGTCGCCGAGATCGCCTTCGGTGGTGGGACAGACGCAGACGGTGCAGCCGTGTTGCGCGAGCAGGGCAAGCTCGTGTTCGTTGGCGTGTGTGGCATGGACGATGGTCGTGCGAGAACTCAGCGCGCCAAAGCGTTCGAGCAGTTCGATGGGACGCAAACCGGTGGCGGCAAGACATTGCTCGATCTCGGCCACCTGCTCATCGGCATGAATGTGCAGGGGCAGGTCGTGGGCGCGACTGTAATCGGCAATGGCACGCAACCAGCTTTCTGGTACGGCGCGCACGGAATGCGGCGCGAGGCCGATGGGAATGCCTTGCTGGCGTAAACCATCGACACGAGCCAGGTAGGCCTCGACCGAGGCGTCACAGAAACGGCGCTGGCCCTCCTCCGGCGGCTGCCCGAAGCCCGCCTGTGCATAGGCCGTCATGAGCAGAACAACGCGGATACCGGTGTCATACCCGGCTTGCAGCACAGCCTCAGACATGGCATTGGGTTCGGCATAGGGCTGGCCGCCGGGCCGGTGATGCACGTAGTGGAATTCCCCAACCGTCGTGTAACCTGACACCAGCATCTCGCGGTAAGTACGCAGAGCCAACTCGTAGAGGCTGTCAGGGGTCAGCCGCTGCGCTTCGGCATACATAGCGCGCCGCCACGTCCAGAATGTGTCCTGCCGCGAGAGCGCACGATGCGTATGCCCGCGCAACGCTCGCTGGAACACGTGACTATGGGTGTTCACAAAGCCGGGCAGGAGCGCCACACCGGGCAACGATTCAACAACTGTATCGACAGGCGCACGGAATTGATCTACAGGCGTGAGGGCAGCAATGCGGCCATCATCGTTGATGGAGATGACCATGTTGGTCTGCAAGCCTGTGGGAGTGTAAATATATTCAGGTGCGAGATAGTGCATAATATGTTCCTCAAGTATGTTATGGTTATAGTATATCTTACAACAAACCGGGGTCGCCAATGAGGTGGAATGCCGCCCAGAAGTAGGGGTGGACGCGATAGGGGCGGACGGAGGTGCGAGCGCGGGCGAGGAAGGCGCGCTGGGCGCTGGCAAGGGCGGCGGCTTTACTGTAACCGCTGAGCAGAGCCTGGTAGAACATGGCCATCTGTTCGGCGCTGCTGGCATCGTCGACTTTCCAGAGCGTGGACAGCAGGGAGGCAGCACCAGCGTAGAGGAAGCCGCGCCCAAGCCCGATGACTTCATCCACACCGCCGATGACCGCGCGGCCCGTCTCGCAGGCGCTGAGCGTGACGAGGGAGCAGTTGGAAAGATCGAGGTTGAAGACATCGATAGTGTCAAGCTGCCCGTCGGCCAGTCGGATATAGGAGAAGTTGGGCGCGTCGAGGCGGAAGAGGCCGTGAGCGGCGATATGCAGGATGGAACTGTGCGGCGCTGCCTGCCAGAGCAGATCGGTCGTCGCGGCCTCATTCAAGGCGCAGCGCGCCCCAAGCTGATCGGCGACGGCCTGCGCCTCCTGCACAGCGTAGGGCAGGCGACCGCCGTCAGAGAGGCCAAGCACGAGTGAGGCGGATGGGGAGACGCCGAGAAATTTGATGCGCTGCCCACGCTGGCGGCAGATATCCAGCAGCGCGGCGGCGGGCAGGTAGGAAATGTAGAGCCGTTCGATGACGAACTGCACGCCGTCGAAGAGGCAGTGGAAGGGCAGATAGTGCAGCATGCCATACGGCACGATAATCAAGTGTTCGCAGCCGTTAAGGGCAGCAGAGACCGGCGCGAGCAGTAGATCATAGAGCCGCTGAAGCAGGCCAAGACTGTTTTCCTGCAAACCGGCGAAAGCCGACATGCGATCATCTGAGCCTGCGGCCTGCGAGGCGAGATCGAGATTGACACGCCAGAGCGAAAGCAGGCGCTCCAGCCTGGACACCGCTCCCTCGACGACCTGCACCTCAACGCCGTCGCGGCTCAACTGGAAGATGTAGAGGTCATGGCCGCAGAGGTAGTATTCGAGAACCAGCGTTGTGCGATCAAGCTTTGGCCAGATGGAAGTCACGATGCGGTCGGACCAGCGCGGCTGCTGGCGCGCTACCAGATCACCGGCCAGGCGCAGTTGCATCTTTTCCAGCAATTGTTCGATGTCGCGTTCGCGTTTCTGCATCTCCTGCCGCGCCTGCATCGGGTCAACACCGTGTATGCGGATAAAGGCCGTATCGCTCAGGTTGACCTCGTTTTCGGTTTCGTAGACTACTGAGCTGTACCATGCCTGTTCTTCGCGCAGCTTTGCCAGTTCGTCGAGAATAGCCTCGCCCGCCAGGTCACCGGCGCGCAGGCGAATATCGATGTTGTTGCGCAGGTAATCGCCCAGCACGCGCGACTTGGCCTTCTCGACATAGGTGAGCGCCTGCGCGGGGTTGCCGCGCTTGAAAGCAAGGGCGACGGCTCGCTGGTAGAGGGCCTCTTTGTCTTCCAGGAAACTGGTGCGCTCATCCATCACCAGCCGACTTTGCAGGTCATCGACGCCCTGCACGGCGCGGTCATAGTAGTGGGCGGCGGCATCATAGTTCTGGCAATATTCGGCAATCTGCCCCAGCAAGAAATCACAGCGATACTTGAGGTCGAGCAAACCCTGACCCTGGGCGATATCCAGCGCGTGGCCGCAGAGCAACTCAGCCGTCTCGATATCGCCCAGAGCGGTGGCGATGCGCGCCTGCAACAGTTCGGCCCGCGCCAGGTTCGGCAGGGCCTCCTGCTCGGCAAAGGCATCGGCAACAAGCTGGGCCTCGCGCTGGCTCTCGGCAAGCTGGCCGTTGGCAAAGTAGAGATCTGCCTGGTGCAGGCGCACGACGGCAGCGAGAGCCATAAAGCCGAGGTCTTCCAGGATGGCGCGCGCCTCGCGCAACATGGCATCGGCGTCGGCGAAATTGCTTTCCAGCATGGCCGCGCTGGCCTGGTACATCAACGAGTGGGCCAGGTTGGCGCGATGGCCGGGCGAGATGCGGAAAAAAGCGACCGCTTCCCCCGCCAGTTCGTAGGCTTCGCGGGCGCGGTTCAAACGCACGAGGCAGTCACAGATATGCTGCGCAACTTCCGCCGCCTCAAATTGCATCCCATGCTGCTGGAACGTCTCGCGGCTCTGATTAAAGAGCAGGAGTGCGTGGCTGTAGTGGCCCTGGAAGGCATAGATCATAGCAATGTTCAACTCTTCTCGCGCCACATCGATCTCCTGTCCTTTGTGCGCGGCGAAGGTTGCTCGCGCCTGCTCGTGGAGCGCGACGGCCTCGCGGAACTTACCCAGGCGCGTAAGCGTGACGGCCTTGTTGCCACGTGCGCGCGCGATATGCAGGTCAACGCCATCGCCCAGCAACAGATAGGTCTCGATGGCGCGGTCGAAGAGGCGCAGGGCCTGCTCATGCTGCCCCAGTTCCAGGTTGATAATGCCCGCGTTGACATCGATCTGCCCGGCGCGCAGCAGCTTGTCATGGCGCATAAAAATCTCACGGGCAATCGCGGCATCCCGCAGCGCCTCGGCGGTGCGATTGAGTTGCAGGCAGGTGCTGACACGCGGAAGCTGCACGCGCGCCCAGCTAACTTCATCATTGATTTCCAGAAATTCTCTGGCCGCCGCGTCGAGGAAGCGCAGCGCCTCCTGGTAATCGTTCATGCGCCGCAAAGCATCGCCTCGCGCCAGCAGACCCAGCGCGTGATAGCTTTTATCCTGTGTCAGGATGCCGATGAGCAGGATATAGCTCGATAAGCGATAGGAGATGGCAGGGTCTTTTATCCACTGACGATCTGCCTCATATTTGAGAAGATAGACCAGCCGCAGCTGCTCCGTCTCATTAAGCACCGGCAACTGTGTCCTGACGAGATACAACCCCTGCTCCTCGTTCTTCGCCAGCAGCAGCTCAACCAGTTCCTGCGATGTCATAGCCGTGATTCCAGCAAGCACATAGGCAATATGCGATAGATTTCTTCATTATAGACGTTCTAAGCACAAAAGAAATCACAGATAACAGCTACTGATGAACCCGTACAGCCCTCAGGCTACCCGCCAGGGGTGGCCCCATAGGCGGTAACTTAAGCCCGTGCGAGCGCCAGGCAGGCCAGCCGCCAGGGGTGGCCCTACTATACGCGGCGACTCCACAAGCCCTACGATACGTCCGTCTAGAGTAGGGCCACCTCTGGCGGCTGGCCTGTGGCGGCCTGAAGTTAACGCCTATGAGGGATGGCCCTACTCTAGACGGTGGATTGGGACATATATAGTAGGGCCATCCCTGGCGGGTGGCCTGAGAGAGCTTGTCCCGATCTTCAGTCCTGCAGGGCGACCGGAAGGGCCTCGATGACGATGGTGCTGTCGGGCAGGCGCAGTTCCAGTGTGTAGGTCGCCGGTGACACTGAGGTGAAGACGAAGTTGCCAAGCTCGTCAATGTTTTGTGTGTAGATGGCGCTGGCCGGTGACGAGAGCAAGACGGGAATACCCTTCAATGCCTCTAGCGTGGCGCCGGAGCGCGTCACAAAGCCGATAAGCTGCAACGAATCTCGCCGACTCGTCCCTGGCTCGACCTGAATTGAAATGCTCAGGTCTTCCGCTGCGTAGCGGCGCGGCCACAGGTCGCTGCCATTGCTGTTGCCGCGCTGAAAGGCCAGGCGTGGCGACGGCGGCTGCAGTGTGGCGATTACGCGCCGGACGCCAGTCTCTGCCACATCGCGTAACCGCTCAAGCGCGGCCTTTGCTCCCTGTACCGGAGACACAGGTTGCGCGGGCTGGCGATGATTCTGCGAGACGGGCATAACGGCCTGCGAGACCGCCGGACGCCCCACAGGCACGGGATCGTTGGCCAGGAAGTCACTGAGGGCGGTGACTTCCGCCGCGCAATGGACGCAGACGCCCAGATGCAGGCGCACAGCGGCAGCTATTTCGTTACTGAGCATGCCCAGGTAGTATTCGCCGAGTATGTGGGCCGGGGGACAATCCCTCCGGTAGAGTTTGCTGGTTAAGCGTAGCTCCATTCGCCGGTATTCTGCCAGCCGGGCCGAGCAATACTGGCAGCGCGCAAGGTGCTGCACTACGGCGGGCCGAACCTGTTCTTCTGCAAGATAGGCCAGCAGTTCTTCATCGCGAATAGCGCCAGGTTCACTACACTCCATGAACGTTTCCTTTGTGTTCTAAATCCATCATAGGCAGCATCGCTCGCAGCCCTGCAACGACTCTCCCCAGACCGCGCGGGCTGCATGCTACATACGAGATTATCCTGTCCTCTTTACCTCAATAAACGACGCTCTTTCCCATTTTGGCATCCCTGTTGCCTTTACCCCTGACCTTTTCAGGTTTGATGATATGCCCCCGGAGAAAAGCAGCCGGACCAACCCTTTTCCCGACCTCCCGTCTGGAATGGAAACACTACAGTCTCTGGTGTTTGAACATGCTTTGCAGGCGGCGATTGCGGCGCAGGCGTTCCAGTACATTGCGCTTGATACGGTAGACATCATCGACGGTCGGGAACAGGCGGCGGTGCTGGCTGCTGATCTCACTGGGCTTCATGCCGTGAACATAGGCCAGGTAGATCAAGACGCGCTCATCTTCGCCGTTGAGTTCCTCCTGGATCACCTGCCAGAGATGCTGAGCAGAAATATTGGAAACCACGTCATCGGCAGGGTCGTCGGAGGCCGGTTCCTGCTCGATCAATTCCAGCGTCTCTTCATACTGCCGGGCCTGGCGCGCCCGCACCTCATCGGCGACGACGCTGTGAACGCACATCTTGAGATATTTCAGCATGGCCGCCAGCGAATCGAAATTGTCCATCTTGGCAGGGGTGAGGGCCTGTGAGAATTTGGCAAAGGCGGCGTTGACCAGTGGCGCGCCTCCATCCTGCCCAAGCAGAGGCGCGGCGCTTTGATGCTGTGTCACCCAGGTGAGGACGAGCGGCGCATATTGCTGGTAAATACAGGCCCAGGCGTCGTCGTCACGATTGACAATGGCGCGACGAAATAACTCTAGACAATAGCGATCATTCGATACACTCTGCTTGAGAAATTTGCTGGTCTCTTCCGCGCAACAACGGGCCAGATCGTTGATCGAGAGCCGTTGTAAGGCTGGCCCTGGCCCCTGCGCCGCCTGAGCCAGCGGAGGTGACGGCACCGGCTCTGTGACCGGCGACATCTGGCTCACTTGAGCCACGTGCGCCGCCTGCGGTCGTTCCTGCCCGACCGGGCCGCGCTCAGGGCCGGGTGATTGCTGGTGGTCGCGAGACTCCATCGACATAGCTCCCTGCTTCTATACGCTAATGAGTATTTGCTGCCCAAACCTTCAGTCGATACCTACAACATACACGGTACAATGTTCCGCCCGATGCAAGAAAGGATATATAATAGAGCATTGCTATCATATCACAGCCTTCGCTAATACGGGACGGTTCAGACAATGAGCAGTATCATCGTTTACCAGAAAGTACCATCTCGTCTCTCCCTGCCGCTCTTGCAGCAGTACCGCTCTTGTTACCCCCAGGACAAAAGGGGGAGAGACCGCTAGAAATCTCGACAATCTCTACCTTATCAGCTATTATACAACATATCCATAGCAAACCTCGCGGGTAGATCATCCTTATTTCAGGAGAGAAGGGAGAGGAGGGCATTGCCGGTTCTTATAAGGATGAGCTTTGCCATTCTCCTGTTCCCTGCTGCCAGAGGAGATCGTCCCGCATTTATTTCAAGAGCGAAAAGCGGGAAGGATCGGCTACATTGAACAACTGGTGGCAGGCAGGGCAGGAGGCTCTGCAATCGCTGCGCATCCCTCTGGGCATTACGGCCAGCCGGGCAGGCGAACATTTTCACGCGATTTTCGGGCGCGACTCACTCTGGACCATCATGCTGGCGTTGGAAGCGGCGCAACTGCGGCCCGAAGATGAAGATTACCGGCTCTGGGTACGCGACTTCTCAGCAGCCGTGCTACGTGGGATGGCCCACCTGCAAGGCACAGTCGAGAACGATTATAACGAGGAGCAGCCGGGCAAGATCATACATGAATACTGGGATCCCATCCCACAGCACCTGAGCCGCGCGGGCTGGCCAATGGTGGACGGGCGCTACTACGGCACGTTTGACGCCACATTCCTCTACATGATCGCCATGCGTCACTTTTACGAGGTCTTTCAAGATAAAAGGCTGCTGGAAGAACTCTGGCCCGGCACAGTGGCCGCGCTGCACTGGGCGATGCGTTACGCGGATAGCGACAATGACGGGCTGGTTGAGTACGCGCGGCGCAATCCGCAGGGACACGGGCTGCTCAATCAGGTGTGGAAAGATAGCTGGGATGCCGTGCTGCTCCCCGGCGAACTGGCGGTTGACCATCCCATCGCCTGGATCGAGGTGCAGGGCTACGCCCTCAGCGCCTACAGCAGTATGCGCACGCTCTATCAGGCGCGAGGCGCGTTGACACGCGAACTCGATGAGGACCTCAGTCGGCGCATTACCGCCATCCACACAGGGCTACGCCAGTTCTGGATGGAGGAGGAGGCATGTCACGGTATCGCGCTGGATAAAAATAAGAAGCTGGTACGCGCCGTCTCATCCAACGTCGGTCACCTGCTCTGGAGCCAGGCAGTTGACGGGGAAGAGGCCGCGCAGATCGCCGCCCGGCTGGCGCGCCCGGATATCATGACCGACTGGGGCGTGCGCACGCTTTCGCACCAGGCATACTACTACAACCCGCTCGTCTACCATCGCGGCACCGTCTGGCCCTTCGATAACGCCGTCATCGCCATCGGCCTGCGCCACTACGGCTTCGAGCAGCAGGCGCGCACCATCGCCACCTCCATCATGCGCGCCATCAACGCCTTCGAGCTGCCCGTCGAACTCTACTGCGTCACCCCATCGCGCTGGATCCGCGAGCCACGCCTTGACCGCGAATGGCTGCTCGCCGACTACCCGCAATCCTGTTCGGTGCAGGCGTGGACAGCCGCCGCCATGCTCTACTTCTCCGCCCTGCTGGAACAGTGCTGAGATCGCACAACCGGGAGAAACGGACAGGAAAGCAGGATACAATGAAAAAGCATTGTGGACGTGTCATGCTTCGCTCTCGCTCAGCATGACACGTCCACAATGCCTTTCACGTCACAGCATATCCACCGGACAGGTACTTTTTTCTCCATATCTCAGAGAATTTTGCCAGATTCGCTCGCTTATGTTATCATTATATAGCCCGGCGGTATATTCTTTGCTATAGTCATGGTTGCCTTGTGTATTATGGAGGATAGCTCAAGCGTACAATGGAGTTGAATGCTCATGCCACAGCAGAGAGAAACGGTGACAGATCGCCTGGCTAATGTGATCGAGGTCATCCAGCTTGGACGCAAGACGGGGCAACTCTCCGTTGAACGCGGCGCGGGCAGCACGTATGAGGAGGGGTATATTTCTTTTCTAAACGGGCAGGTAATCCAGGCAGTAACGGGCTGGCGCAGCGGGCAGGAGGCATTGAACTGGCTGATTGACTGGGGCGCCTGTCGCTTCACCTTTATCCCTGATGCCAGCGCGCGCACTACAGGCAAACTCTCGGCCCTATCTACTCCTTCTACCTCACCTCTCTCGCCCACTCCATCAGCTTCCCAGAAAGTTCTTCCGGCGGCGGCGCAACCAACGAGGCCGTCTATACAGAGAGTCGTTTCGACAGGAAAAACAGGAAGTCCGGGCGGACCATTCCCAACGCAACTGTCACCAGAGGTTCCCGCTTCGGGAGCAGAGGCAACCAGTAACGGTGTTGCGGCACCGGCTCACCCTGATACAGGGCCTCTCGCCCCGTATCGCACCCGCCAGCTTGACGAAGCATTGTGGCTGCTTGAACGCAGAGGTCTCTCGCGCGCCCATCGTCACCTCCTCCTGCTCATCGATGGACAACGTACTGTTGCGGAACTGGTACGACTGACAGGACGCAGGCAGGACGAAGTGCAGCAGTTGTTGCGCGATCTGGAGACAGCCACACTGATCCAGCAAAGATAACAGACAACATGTACCCACAGATAATTTGCAACTGGTTCCCCTGCGCGGAACCTGAGATAGAGAACAGACCTGACTAGATCAAAGGACAGAGACCCATGACTTCACCAGAGATAATTCACCAACGCAGCAGACGGCTTTCCCTGTCTGTGCGCGTCTCGGCGCTGCTTATGCTTGCCGCGATACTCCCCTTGATTATGGCCGTTGCAGGTAGTGAGTTTTTTACTCGCCCGGCCCTGACCAACCAGGCCAGCGCATCAATGGCAACCGATGCCCAGACCCGCGTCCAGTTGATCGACAACTATCTGGGCGAGCGCCTTCTCGATGCCGAAACGCTGGGGCAGGTGCCAACCGTGCAATCATTCCTGTCTCTCCCGCCGACAAAAGAGACGCAGGATTCGATCAATCACGCCCTCTACGCCCTGGCTGCAGGCATCTATCGTGACAAACGCTATACCACCTGGGCGCTCTTTGACCCGCAGGGCCACACTCGTCTCTATTTCCCGACAACAAATATTCCGCAGATGCACGGGCAATATCTGGTGCCACCGGAAGACCTCAAAGCCGTCGACGCGGGCCAGACCTTTATCTCTTCTGTCTACTACAGCCCCGGCAGCAAAAAGGCTTCCGTCGATATTTATTCCCCCATTGTCACTCCGATCGGCCACCAGCTTCTGGGCTTCATCCGCGCTTCGCTCAACATCGACTACATCTGGAACGTAGTGCGCGGCGATCTGGGAGCCAACGGCGCGGGAAGCTATGCCTTCCTGCTCGATGAAAATGGCGTGCGTATCGCCGATACCGATCCCTCGCGCCTGTTCCATGCTGTCGCTCCACTGTCGTCTTCTATCGAGCGACAGATCGAAAGCGAGGAACGTTATGGCAGCGCAAATGCGGTACCGGTGCTGGCAGATAGCACGCTTGCTCAGATGCGCACGGCGGGGAATGCCACACGCCAGATAACCCCCGTCGGGCAAAACGGCGTTTACGAAGTGACGCGCCGCACCCTCTCCACCGTTCCCTGGAGCTATTATGTTCTCAGCCCGCTCAGCAGCGTCACGGCGGCGGCGAATCAGCAACTCATTTTCACCTGCCTTATCGCGCTGATAGTCCTCATTGTCGCGGCCCTTGCCGGAGCCATCATCGGCCAGCGCCTCACCAACCCGATTATGTACTCGGTGGAGTACCTGCGCGGCAATACAGAGGCACTGAACGCGCTGGCAACAAAGCAGCGAAGCGCGGCAAACGAGCAGACATGGGTAGTCGATTCATCACAGGTCGGCCTGGAATCTGTCCAGTATTATACGCAGGCCACCAGAGTAGCGGCGCAACGCCTCACGCAAATCGGCACCGAACTGGCACAACACTGGCACCAGCTAGACCCGCAGACAGCAAAACAGGCCCTGGCCCAGATGATTGCCGCCGGGCAATATATCGAACGTGCCACCCGGTTGCAAGATTCCAGCAACCAGAAACTGGCGACCGCCATCAAAGTCACCGAGCAAGTAACAGAGCAACTCGCAGCCGGGGCGACCGCCGCCACCGCAACCGCCGAACAATTGGAGCAGGTTGTGAATCAGTTAAGACAGATGGTTGGTAAATAAGAAACAGGAGGTGACTATGCGAGACCCTCAATGCACGGTAAGTATTTTGTTGAACGAACAGATCCGCTCAATCCTGGTAGCCCTTCTTATCGCCACCACGCTTGTGGTTACTTCTGTTGGTGTTGTTGGCGCTAGCAGTCGATTGCGGCTCGCCCCCACGCCGACCAACGTCGACGTCAGTCAGCGAGGGGGCAGCGAGTCCGAGGAAACGGTAGCGATCAACCCGACCAACCCGAAGAACATTGTGATCGTGACGAACGTGGATCACCCTGCTGCCGGGTTGTTCGAGGGTGTGAGCTTCGACGGTGGAGCGACCTGGACCAGGAAGTTGATCGGCGACAATGACAACCTGGGGGATGCGTGTTGCGACCCCAGCCTGTCATTCGACAATTACGGCAACCTCTTCATGACCTACCTCTACAACGTTGAGGACGAGGTCCCTATCGCCCTCAGCACAGATGGCGGCCTCCACTTCCACCTCATCGCGAACATCGCGAAGCCGCCCAAGCAGAGCCTGCCGGCGAGCGGGGAGCGCGGCCTGTTCCGGTTCGTCGACCAGCCGACAATCACAGCTGGCAAGGGCGAAGTCTGGCTGGTGTTCAACGGCGGAGGCCCGATTGTGGCCACAGGTGCGCCAGTATCGGGACTCGGACAGGTCGGTAGCTTTATCCCCATCGAAGTCGTCCCTGGCACGAACAACTGTACCTATGGGGATGTCGCCATCGGCCCACGTGGTGAAGTTATGCAGGTCTGTACGCTTACTGAGAGCGGGCAGGGCGGAGGCAAGCTCTTCGTGAACGTGGACCCTGACGGGCTGGGACCGGCTGGCTTCGGTACGCGGATATTCGTAACCGACACGCATGTCGGCGGGTTCGACTTCATCCCGCCGCAACCCGACCGTTCGGTCGACGCGGAACCCGGGCTCGCCTGGGATCGGACCGGAGGTCCCCACAATGGCCGCGTCTATCTGGTGTACACCCTCGAACACCCTAACGAGAGCAACAACACGGACATCTACGTCCGCTTCTCTGATAACGAAGGCGTCACGTGGAGCAGCCCGGTGCGGGTGAACGACGACCACACGACGAACAGCCAGTTCCTGCCGAAGATATCGCTCGATCCGACAAGCGGGAATCTTGCTGTGGTATGGTACGACTCCCGCAAGGATCTGGGTACCGGTGGCCCCGGCGATACTGATGGTGTGCCAGATGATGACGCTCAGTTCTGGGGAGCATTCAGTACCAATGGCGGCCAGACGTTTACCCCGAACATCCAGATCAGCGCGGGTACCTCGAACTCGCACGACTCCGGGAACGCTATCGACTACGGTGACTACACAGGGCTATCGTTCTACGACGGGCTTGCTCACCCGGCCTGGGCCGACAACTCGAACAGCACGGGGAACAACCCGGACGGCTCTTTGCATGGGCTGGACATTTACACGGCTACGGTTGCGGTATCCTAGGGGTGCGGCCCTTTTTATCAGTGAAACCGGTAAAAGGCCTTGCTGCCTGGCACGCAACGAAAGCTCCTATGCACAAGCCGTTAAGCGTGCAGTGTCAGCGAAAGGAGTTCTTCACACGCTCCCTCGCTGACACTGAAAGAAAGTCGGTGCCTGTAGACGACCACGAGGATCAAACAGCCTCACTCTCCATACGGCACCCAGATGTTTTTCACCTGGGTGGCTTCGCGCAGGAACTCCTCGCCCTCGCCTTGAGTCGTATCAAGCCAGTCGCGGGAGTGGCCGTAGTTGACCCAGGTGCGCTTCATGTTGCCTGCGGAGGCGAGTTCGACGCGCTTTGACCCTTCGGCGCTGCCGAAGTACCACATAGCGTCCACGTCGTCATGTTCGGCCAGCACCTGCGTGAGCGAGTCACGGTCGCCGGTGACGATGTTGACAACGCCGGGGGGAACGTCGGAGGTCTCCAGTATCTGATAGAAATCGGTGGCGCTGAGCGGCGCTTTCTCGGATGGGATGGCTACTACCGTGTTGCCCATGGCAATGGCCGGGGCAATCAGCGAGACGAAGCCGAGCAGGGGATAGTCATCTGGCGCGGCCATGCCGATAACGCCGATAGGTTCCTTCATCGCCAGCGTGACGCCGCGCAGGGGCGGGCGATGCACACTCCCCTCGTACTTGTCAGACCAGGCAGCGTAGGAGAAGAGGCGCGAGATGCTGGCCTGCACCTCTGCCAGCGCGTCGGCCAGCGAACGACCGGTCTGCTGCACGATGCGGCGGGCAAACTCATCTTCACGAGCAGAAAGATTTTCGGCGATATAGTAGAGAATCTGGGATTTGTTAAAGGTGGTACCTGTCGCCCAGCCACTGGCGGCATGCGCAGCCTCGACGGCGTTGCGAATGTCCTTGCGGTTGCCCTCGCCCACCTGACCAACCACCTGCCCTCGCGGCCCGTAGACCTCGCGGCTGTAGCCCGAATCGGGCCGTACCTGCTTTCCCTTGATGAACATTTTCGGCGTGCGATCAATCGGCGGCAAACCGGCAAGAGCGGATTGATAGCCGTTGGAGGAGGTAGAAAATTCTTCTGTTTCCTCGCCTTCACTCACCGCTGCCCTGGTCTCCTCGCCTGCACGCTGCCCATCATGTGCTGCGCTGGCCCCGTTGGCAGATGCAGTATCTATGGCTACCGGAAATTCTGAGGTGGAGGACTTTTGCGCTTCCCATGCCGGGCGGACATATTCGTAAAGGCCCTCTTTGCCGCCCTCACGCCCGAAGCCGCTTTCGCGGTAGCCGCCGAAGCCACTGGAGGCGTCGAACATGTTGGTGCAGTTGATCCAGACAGTTCCGGCCTTGATTTTTGGCGCAACATCTAGCGCGAGGTTGATGTTCTCGCTCCACACGCTGGCGGCGAGGCCGTAGCGCGTGTTGTTCGCCAGCGCGACCGCTTCGGCTGGCGTGCGAAAGGTCATCGCCACCAGCACGGGGCCAAAGATTTCGACCTGCGCGATGGTGGTAGCCGGAGAGACATTGGTAAAGAGGGTGGGCGGGAAGAAGTAGCCCTCGGTCGGGCAGGCCCAGGAGGGTTGCCAGATGTGCGCGCCCTCTTCGACGCCGGTGGCAACGAGCCGCTGAATCTCTTTGAGTTGCCCCGGTGAGACGATGGCCCCGATATCGACGGCCTTGTCCAGCGGCTCGCCAACGCGCAGCTTCTCCATGCGCGCCCGCAGCTTCGTGATGAGCTGGTCAGCGATATCTTCCTGCACGAGCAGGCGCGAACCGGCGCAACAGACCTGGCCCTGATTAAACCAGATAGCATCGACGACACCTTCGACAACACTGTCGAGGTCGGCATCGTCGAAGACGATGAAGGGGGATTTGCCGCCGAGTTCAAGCGAGAGCTTCTTGCCGGAACCTGCGGTGGCGCGGCGAATGCTGCGACCCACCTCGGTCGAGCCGGTGAAGGCGACCTTGTTGACATCGGGATGGCGTACCAGCGCCTCGCCAACCTGTGAAGCCTCACCCGTGACGATGTTGACCACGCCGGGCGGCAGGTCAATCTCCTGCATGATCTCGGCAAATTTGAGCGCAGTCAGCGAGGTGTAGCGCGCGGGTTTGAGGACGACAGTGTTGCCCATCGCCAGCGCGGGCGCGATCTTCCAGGCGAGCATGAGCAAAGGGAAGTTCCAGGGGATGATCTGCCCTACGACGCCAAGCGGCTCGTAGCCGGGCAGTGCGCTGGACATGAGCTGCGCCCAGCCAGCGTGATAGTAGAAATGGCGGGCGACGAGCGGGATATCGATGTCGCGGGTCTCGCGAATGGGCTTGCCGTTGTCCAGCGATTCCAGCACGGCGAGCAAGCGCGAGTGTTTCTGGATATGGCGCGCGATGGCGTAGAGATAGCGAGCGCGCACGTGGCCCGGCGTCTTCCCCCACATCTCGAAGGCGGCGCGAGCGGCGGCGACGGCGGCATCTACATCGGCGCTGTTGCCCGAGGCGATCTTCGCCAGAGGCTTGCCGGTGGCGGGGTTAATGCTTTCAAGGTATTCGCCACTGGCCGGTTTGACCCACTGATTGTTAATGAACAGGCCAAAGGGCTGGCGTTCCTGAATCCAGACCAGCGCAGGCGTGGGCGATTCGGGGGCCGGGCCGTATTCCATTGTCTCGAAAATGTCCATAACGTTCTTCATGCTGCGCCTCCCTTGCTAAGCCATCGGGTTGTGATGCGCCGCCGCGTAGTGGCCGGTGGCGAAGTGCGACAACTGGCGTTCGATATCGCCGAGCAGGCTGCTGGCGCCGAGGCGGAACAGCGTGTTGTTCAGCCAGTCGTTGCCCAGTTCCTCCTTCATCAAGATCAGCCAGTCCAGCGATTCTTTCGCCGTGCGAATGCCGCCCGCCGGTTTGAAGCCAACTTTGTAACCTGTGCGTTCATAATAGTCACGGATGGCGCGCACCATGACGATACCCACCGGCAGCGTGGCGTTGACAGCCTCTTTGCCGGTCGAGGTCTTGATGAAATCGGCCCCGGCCATCATGCAGACGAGGCTGGCCATGCCAACGTTGCGCAGGGTGGCGAGTTCGTGCGTGGCGAGGATGGTCTTCATATGCGCCTCGCCGCATACTTCACGAAAGGCTTTCACCTCGTCATAGAGAGCCTGCCAGTTGCCCGTCAGCACGTGCGCCCGCGAAATGACGATATCGATCTCTCTGGCCCCGGCCCTGACAGAAGCCTCGATCTCGCCCAGCTTCTGCTCAAAGGGATTCTGCCCGGCGGGAAAACCGGTCGAGACGGCGGCTACGGGGATATCGGTGCCGCGCAGGGCCTCAACCGCCGTTGGCACAAGATTGTGGTAGACGCAAACGGCCCCGACGTGCAATGGCCCCTGCCAGCCAATGGCTTCCAGCAAATCCTGGCGCACGGGCTGCCGCGCCTTGGCGCAGAGCCGCAGGACATTGCCCGGCGTATCGTCGCCCGCCAGCGTGGTCAGGTCGATGCAGGTGATGGCGCGCAGCAGCCATGCTGCCTGCCACTCCTTCTTGACGGTGCGCCGCGTGTTCATCGTGGCCGCTCGCCGCTCAACCGCGCTACGATTGACATGTACCTCGCGTACCCAGTCCATATCTAACGGCATGCCCGGATTGCGCTCAATATGCGCTCCGGTAGCCGGTGTTGTTCGCGCTACAGCTTCCTGCGCTGGCTCTGTTCCTGTTCGCCTCTTCGTCGTGGTCATCGCTTTCCCTCTGCTTTTCAAAGCCGAAAAAAATCCGCCTCAAACGTACACATGGTGACATGATTATCTTCATGCATGGAAGAGGGCAATGTCAAGCAAACATGCGGGCATGCTTCAGATTCTGTCAGATGAGTCGATAAATTTACCGGTAGCTATCGTTTATCAAGGGACTGAGCAAAGAGAGGCCATCTAGCGCGTTCGGGTAATGAATGGGTAGAGAGAACAATAAGCTCTACAGGAGAATCATACTATGGGTATAATCTGTATGGTAACGCTGCATGGTATTGGCTTTGAGCAGCCACCCGACGGCGATATTCCCGGCTATGCCGATGATCTGCACCAGCATCTGAGCAAGTACCTGGATGAGACACTGCTGGGCGATGACCCGCACCGGCAACGCGGAGAGCGAGGAGTAAACGGGCCGGTCTATGTGCAAAGCTGGTACCCGCCAGGAACAGATCACGCGAAAAGCGGACTGACACGACTGGGCAACTGGACGGGAGCCGAGCATCGTTCTATTGACTTTACACAGGCCCCTCTGGTCAATGGCGATCAGCGCATTGCGCACGTGGCGCTGGTCTATTCGCACCTGGAGGGTGAGGGGCCGCTGATCGGGGCATCTCTGATCGCGGGGGCAATGGTCTCGGCTTCGGTCTTCCACTATACGCACGTAGCGGGCATGATTCAAATGCTGTTCTCGGATATGGCCGCCATCCTCCAGCACCAGCCGCAGCATGCCAGCAACGCGCAACCGGCCACCAGCCTGCGCGTGCGCAGCGACAGGGGTTACAGGCGATCGAAGCACTATGCCGACGGCCACACGCCGATGGGTCTGCTGGCCATTCTCCGGCAGCTTGAGAACGATGTCGCGGCCTATGTCTGCCGCAACGAGATGCGCGAGCGCGTGCGCTTCTTTATCCATGATGCGCTGATGCGGCTGGCCTACCGCGACGACGTTGAGGCCATCGTCATCAACTCGCATAGCAATGGCACAGTGGTTGGACTTGATGTCATCCGTCAACTGCCGCCGTTTGCCGTGGAGAAAATCAAGGCATTTGTCACGGCAGGCAGTCCGTTGCGCAAATACATCGATCTCTTCGTCTGGGGGCAGCAAATCGAGAGCATCAACCCGATCAAGTCGTGGATCAACTTCTGGGATCCGCTAGACCCGGTTGGCGATCCCCTGTCTCCGCCAACGAGCTGGCATCATGGGGACAAACTTGAACTCCCTTACGAGGATGGTCTCTTCCAGCATGTCAATCCTGACACGGGGAAAATGGCGACTATTCAGGTTGAAGACCGGCAGGTGGACAACGTCACAAATAGCCAGGATTGTGACCTGAAGGCGCACAATTACTGGGACAATGACGAGGAGTTCATCAAGCCGCTGGCAGAGATACTGAGGAATATCGCCGCCGGGAGAGAGCCGGTCTTGAGCGCGCTGGCGAGCGCGTAGTAGGCGGGCTTGGGCCGGTAATCGGTATCGAAGATCAAGGGGGCGTCGGAGTGGCCGGTAATCTGCGGTATCCACGAGTAGCGGTCGGTAAAGCCCCACAGGACGAAGGCGGTACACTGGTGAACGGAGAGGCAGGCATGGAGCATACTCGCGTAAATGCCTGCCTGCGCCGCCAGCCGGGCCGACATGGGGCGGGTGTCATTTTGTACGGCCACATCCATCTCCGTGATCTGCACCTGCAGGCCCAGAGCCGCCAGTCGCTTCATGTTGGCAATCACGGCTGAAGGGGCGGGCGCGTTGTCCAGGGAGATGTGCATTTGCAGGCCCACGCCGGAAATGGGAACCTTGCGCTGTAAGAGACTTTTCACGAGATTATAGATGGCATCGGACTTATGGCCCAGCCCCTCACCGCCGTAGTCGTTATAGAACAGTTTCGCCTGCGGGTTGGCCTCGTGCGCCCAGCGAAAGGCCAGGTCGATATACTGCGGGCCGAGCGCGCGCAGCCAGAACGAGTCGCGCAGGTTGCCGTTATCATCAATCCCCTCGTTGACGACATCCCAGATGTTGACCTGTGCCGCATAGTGCGAGACGACGGTGGTGATGTGATCGTGCAAAATCGCCATAAGCTGGTCGCGTGAAAAATGCCCCTGCGTCAGCCAGTCAGGAAGATTCTCATACCAGACGAGGTTATGACCGCGCACCTGCATGCCATGTGAACGGGCAAAGTCCACGATCTTATCGGCGGCTGCGAAGGTGTAGACATCCTGCTCAGGCTCGGTCTGATCAAACTTCATAGCATTTTCTGGCGTGACCATATTAAACTCGTAACCAAGCAGCCGATCGTAGTTCGGGTCGCCATCCAGCGCGGCGACATTCACCGCTGCGCCAATGGAAAGGCCGTGCGCCTGAGCCAGCGCGCGCAATGTCGACCCGGCAGGCAGCGCCACCGTTGCCTCTGGCTGGGCGACAGGGGAGGCCGGTGAACAGGAAACAATGCTCAGCGAGAGCAGCAGGAAGCAGATCAGCGCCATGCCCATATTCTGATGTTTTATACAGTCACGCATCTATCTATCTCGCTGTGTCATACCATACATACCATACTCTAAAGAGAGACCGGCAGGGAAAAGGTCAGATGCCACTACACGGAGATCAACGGCACCGCGATTAAGGCCAGCAGAATGCCGAGCGCCTGTACGCGCGTGACACGCTCACGCAGCAACAGGGCAGCCAGCAGCACGGTCGCCGCCGGGTAGAGTGAGGAAAGCACGGCGGCGACATCCAGCCGACCGGTGTGGGCCGCCAGCAGAAAGAAGGCATTGCCGGTAGCGTCCAGTACGCCGGCGAGCAGGACCAGTAGCGCAACGCTCTTTCCAGGCAACATGGGCTGGCGACGTACAGCCACAAAGACCAGTAGAAAGAGGACAGAGGTAAAACGAGCGGTTGCCAGGGGCCAGAAAGTAGCGCCCGGATGAACTCTGCTGATGAGGATGAAGAAACAGCCAAAGCCGCAGCCGGCCAGTAAGGCCAACCCCAGCCCCTCCGGGCGCCCTTTTGATCGTTCCGGGCGCGAGATCAGCGCGATGGCAAGCAACGCCAGCGTAAAGCCGCACAGTTGGAGTGGGCCGGGCAGCCCCTGCGTGAAGACGCTGAACAGCACAGGCAGCGAGGCCGTCAGCACGGCGGAAACGGGCGCGGCAATGCCCATGCGGCCAACGGAGAGAGCCGAGTAGAAGGCAATCAATCCAATGGCCCCCGCTACGCCTGCCAGCCCACCCCACAGAATATCCACCGCCAGCGGCAACGGCTCGCGCCAGACGAAGGCCAGCACGACCAGCAGCACAAAACCCACCGCGTAGGCCGCGATGACGACGCTGGAGGCAGTGGCGCGGCGCGAAGCCAGCCCGCCATTAAAATCGCCGCTCCCCCAGCAAAGCGAGGCCAGCAGCCCGAAGGCAATCGTAGCAAAGGCATTGCTCATAGATTCATTCCTTAGAAAGAAAAAGATTTGAATTTGCATCATCTCAGAAATCCCAGGCGAACGCAAGAGCCAATCGGAGATTCTCATAAAGCCATTTTCATGCGGTATACTGAGCAAAAACAAAGGAGAACACGAACATGGGCTTATTTGATGGCAAGGTAGCAATCATTACGGGAGCGGCCAGAGGGCTGGGCTTTGATTACGCAACATATTTCCTGCGGGACGGGGCATCTGTCGTGCTGGGCGATATCAATTGCGCGGCGGTGCAGGAGGCGGTTGCCAGTTTGCACGCGCCTGAGAAGACGCTTGCCGTGTGTGTGGATGTGACCGATCTGGCGAGTACGCAGGCAATGGCCACGCAGACGCTGGCGGCCTTCGGGCGCATCGACATCCTGATCAATAATGCCGCCATCTGGGGAGATTTGCAGCGCAGCCCCCTGCTGGAGACCGATCCCGCGTACTGGGATTTCGTGATGGCAACCAACGTGAAGGGCGCGCTGCTGTGTAGTCGCGCTGTCGTGCCTGCCATGCGCCAGCGTGGTTGGGGGCGCATCATCAACATCTCTTCCGGCGGCGCCTACAAGCCGGGCGGGGTCTATTCGGTCAGCAAGCTTGCCCTCAACCAGCTCACCTATAGTCTGGCAAACGAGGTGGCCGACGCGGGCATCACCTGCAACGGCATCGCCCCCGGCCCCGTCTACACCGAAGCCTCTCAGCGCCACTACTCAGCCGACGACTTCGCCCGACTCATCCAGCAGGGCATGATTAAGCGCGCCGGAACCAGTCAGGACATGTACGGCTGCATTCGCTACCTGTGCAGCGATGATGCCGCGTGGGTGACGGGGCAGACCATCTATGTGAACGGGGGGTCGATGAGCCGACTCTAGCCTACCCTGCGCCGAAGCTTCATAAACTCCCCATCTCTCATATCATCTTAGACGCCCCTCAAAAAAAGTCACAGAACTTTTTTCGCCATAGTGCTGTAATGGCAAAAATGAGCCAGACAGCAAACCTACGGCTGTGGAGGGGTTTGCATATTCGGCTGGTCATCTGTCGGATGGGTTTGCATATCAGGTACAGCACCTGTTGCAGTCGGAGGATTTTCACGACCGGTGACAGCACGCTTAAGAAGAGTGGCATTGGGAAGGGAAATGGTACTGCGCTCACCAGCTTCGTTGATAATCTCCAGCGTGGTATAGGCGCCAGAGACTGAGAGCAGCCTTCCAGTGTAGGTATCGACGGAAAGTAACTGGCCGGGCTGGAATTGTTGCCGCACATAATAACCTGCAATGACATTTCGAGCCGATTCGCGGGAACCGAAAGCGAAGGTCAGAGCGATAGCCAGACCAGCGGCAGCAACGATGATGGTGAAACTGGATGTCAGGATCGTCGTATCGACGCCCAGCGTGGCGATTGCCAGCACAACCACGAAAGCCACAATCGCGTATTCAATGATTTTGCCCAGCGCCTTACTATACGTAATATTCACATCCTCCGCCAGAGTTGCAACCGTATCGCCGAGAAAGCGGCCCAGCATCGAGCCAAAAATAAGTAACAGGGCGGCACTGATAGCCCTGGGAACGAACGTGAGTACGTTCTGTAACAAGGTGGCAACAGCAGTCAACCCCATTAATTCCACTGCCTGAATGGCAAAGCTGAGAATCAGGAAGAAAAAGACGACCTGTACCAGTATTTCAGTCAAAGGCGCTCGTATACCCAGACTCCTCAAGGCATTGGCAATACCGGCACGATCCATCAGTTGCTCCAGACGAATCTGGCGAAAGATAAAACGCAAAATCCAGCGGATAAGCACGCAGATCACGTATCCCACAATCAGGATAATCAGGCCATTGATGAAGCGCGGAATGAAGTTAATAATATCTGTATAAATTTTGTAGAGCGAGTCGAGTACTGGCTGAAAACTCATATATCCTCCTGACTACAATGATAATAGCAGCAATGCCGGTTAGCTCCGGTTTACGCGATCAAACTATGCCCCTGCCGACTCTGGCCCCGGCCTGCCCGGGCGTGATGCGTGGGCAGGGTCGAGCAGACCACCAATGAGATTGATAAGTTCCACCAGCCATACCCCGAAAGCTTTTGATGACAGATCGAGAAATTCCAGGCTGCTGTGCTGCCGCTTAATCTGTGCCATCAATCTTGCCTCGAACCCGGCAGGAACACGCAGTTCGGGATACTCGGCCTGGAGCGAAATCAGTAGCTGGCGAATCTGCCTGGCAATTTCCAGTTCGCGCTGGCAATCAGGGCATTGAGTAAGGGCGATTTCAGCCTCGGCTCGTAGCTCTGGAGAAAGCGACCCATCAACAAGGTCCGGTATCAATTGCGCTAACTCTTCACAGTTCATATTATTGTTCCTCTGATTGCTTAGCAGGTAACTTTGCCAGCAATGATCCTGTAGATAAATCATCTCCCCTTTCCTCTGAGCTTATTGCCAGAGGGGGCAGGAAAGGTCATATAGCGTCCACAAAGGTGTCCGAAAATCTCCTGAAAAGCCAGGCGCGCCCGGTGAATGCGCATTTTAACGGCGCTCAGACCAATATTGAGCAGCCTGGCAATCTCATCGTAGCTCTGATCATCAAAGTCGCGTAACAGGAGGAGGCGGGCCTGTTCTCGATCCAGTTTGCGCAATACTTTGTTGATGCATTCCCTCAGTTCCGTGCGCAGCGCGCTCTCCTCTGGGTTCGCCGCCTCCGAGGGCTGATTAAGCAGTTGATCCATCTCTTCAGATGGTGTCTGAACCGCCTTACTGCGAGCGAATGGCGCAGGCTGGCGTTTTTTCTTCTCAAGAGCGTCTAATGCACAATTAGTAGCAATACGATAGAGCCAGCTCGAAAAGGCGGACTGTTGCTCGAACTTTTTCAAGCCATTGTACACTTTGATAAAGACCTCCTGACAGAGATCTTCGGCTTCTTCTCTATCACAGACAATACGGTATATAATACTGTAAACACGATTCATATGTCGCTGCACCAGTATTTCATAGCTATGTGTGTTGCCCGGCAACTCCGTTTTGCAACGTGCAACAAGTTCCTCGTCGGATAACGTCAACATCCTACATACATCCTCACTTGCCACAAGCCAGAAGCATTGATGTACAACGATCAATGGCCTCATTATACTCCAATCCTCCAGCTTGTCTAGACTGTACGACAGTCGGAAAGCGGTTAGACGAAAAGTCACCCTGGCTGTAAGCTTGCCGACTTACAGTCAGGGTGGCAGATCACAGAAAAGCGAAAGAGTCAGCTACTCCGGTGACGTTGCTGCCAGAACCTTCGCTTCGTTGATCCATTCCGTCACTTGCGCCAGATTGGGCGTGTGATGTGCGATCTTATGGCTTGCCTGCAATGCTACCAGCTTCTCATGAAGCTTTTCGGGAACGCGATGCTGCAACTCCTTGCAACTATTGACGCCTGCCTCTTCAAGCAAGTTCGACAGATCGCCGCCGACGCCCTTCAGGCGCATGAGATCAGCGCGATTGACCAGTTCCTTAATGATGGTTGGCGTTGTGCCGACTCTGTGGGCCAGTTCGGTACGCTGCTTCGCCGTTCTTGCCCGTTCTAGCAATTGCTGCGTGGTCTTGATGCCCTCGGCCTCCAATTTTGCCTTGACTTCGGGCAGCAAGCCGCGAATATCACCTATAGGATCAGCCATAGGAAAGATTCCTCCTTCTGTGAAATAGACGGGATTTGACTGCTGCTGGAAGCGGCAGTCAAATCCAACGTACAGTAAGCTGAAGTCACGAAAAAGCAATCAGAGCAACCAGCTTCATCCGGTTACTGATTGCCCTGGTTGCCCTGATTGCCTCCGAACAGGCCTCCCAGGTTACCCATATGCTGCTCGGCCTCACTCTCAAGGTTTCCCAGAATGCCAGAGGCGGCATCTTTGGCCTGCTGTGCGTACTGCTGACCACCTGGAATCTTTCCGGCAAACTGATCTATGGCCCGGTCAACTTGCTGCCCGGCCATCTGCCGCGCTCCGCCAAAGGGATCCTGCCCTTCACCTTGCTGATCCTGGCCCTGAACAGGATTGCCATTCTGGTCGTACTGCTGGCCTTGCCCTTGACTCTGCTGCTGACCTTGATTCTGCTGTGACCACTGGTCCTGCTGCTGACCAGAGTTGCCTTGCTGGTTGGGGTCTTGCTGCCCCCACTGCCCTTGCCCCTGAACAGGATTGCCATACTGGTCATATTGCTGACCCTGGCCCTGACCCTGCTGTTGGCCCCACTGGCCCTGCTGCTGACTCTGGCCCTGGCCTTGCTGGATAGGGTTGCCATTCTGGTCATACTGCTGACCTTGCTGGTTCGGATCCTGCTGGTAATCGTAGCTCATTGATAGTCTCCTTTTCTGGTTAGTTACAACTGGTTACAGCGATGTACCGTAGAGGCACATGCCAGGAAATACTCCCGGCAATATTGCTAACACGTTGTCAGATGGTTGGGCGATGAGATCACCCTCTCTTCGATTGCATGGAGAGCAATCGTTCTTCCGTAAACGCGCGAAGGATACCATTGTAATATGTGTTGAACTATTGCATAGATGCATCCCGTTGGCGAAACAGGTCATCGTCAACACACTATTTAAACAGTTTCCTCCGTCCGCTCTGCATTTTCAACTTGTTGCGCTACAGTAGACGGCGCAGTAGTGCTACTTAACGTGTTTTCTGTACGTGAGAGAAGGCGGCGGGCCGATTCCTGACCGCCCAGCCCAAAAGCCAGGCCGAAAGCGATAGCCAGCCCACCAATGACAGCGGTAAAGAGGATGTTAAGCAATGCCTGAGCGATCTGTAGTTGTTCCAGGGCAATGATGGCGGCGAAACCAATGATGGCCCAGCGAGCAACGGCGGCAAGCACGTTCGCGTTCCTGATCGATGTGCTTGCGGCAACACCACGCACAATATCAGCCACGAAGGCGGCCGCGAGCATGCCCAGAAAGAGTACCAGAACAGCGACAAACACGTTTGGAATGTAGGCAATCAGCTCGTTGAGGATATTGGTCACGGTTGACAAACCAAGCGCATCGGTGGCCGGTACCAGGAAGATCAGGAAAATGAACCAGTAAACGATCTTGCCGAGCAAGTCTGCCGGGTCGAGCCGGGAACCCATACGCGCTTCCAGGGTTGTCAGGCCAATGCGAGCAGAGAGGCGGTCGAAGCCCACTTTACGCAGCAGGAAGACCAGGGCTTTACTCAAAGCAGTGGCGATAATCCAGCCAATAAGCAGGATTACCAGGAATCCAATCAATTTGGGAACAAAGGTAAAAACGAGATTGAGGGCGTTACTAAGCGCCGTCAAGATAGCCTGACCGAAATTCTGCATGAATAGCTCCTTTCCATTTATGCTCGCAAGGCAACTTTGTTGCCCTGCGACAATGCCGTAGATGTCGTCAAATCTCTTTTCTGCTCTCAATTTTGAGAACCAGAAGGTTAGACGGCACCTCTGAAAAAAAGTCACGGTATTCAGAAACAATTGATCGGCAACATTGCCCGGCGCTGACAGATTGATTGAGCAGACACTTCAGAGCTAATAGCGGGAAAGCGGGGAAAGGCGTATTGCTATTCCTCTTAACAACATGCTATGATCTGGCGAAACAAAAGAGAGTTGGGGCGCATTGTAATGAATAAGATGGCAAAAGAACTGAGCTTTTTCACGGAAAAAATGAGGCGACGGGAGTTTCTGGCTTTGAGCGCGCTGGGCATGGCGATGCCGGGGGCGCTGCTGGCCTGCGCGGATGGTTCGACGCCGACAAATAACCCGACGCCAACGGCGACCGCTACGAAGGCGGCCAGCCCGACGCCGAAGCCCAGCCCGACGGCGCAGGCGACGCCGACGAGCGCGGACTGGGCGCAACTGGCGCAGAGCTTGCAGGGAACGCTGGTTCTGCCGGGCAACTCGCAGTATGCGACGGCGCTCCAACTCTTCGACCCGCGCTTCGATAGCATTCACCCGGCAGCAATTGCCTACTGCGTCTCGCCGACGGATGTACAGAAATGCCTGGCCTTCGTGCGCAAGTTCAATCTGCCGCTCGCGGCGCGCTCCGGCGGCCATTCCTATGCCGGCTACTCGACCAGCACCGGGCTGGTAATCGATGTGACGCGCATGAATACCATTGTGATGAATACGGGCAACGGCACGGCGACCATCGGGGCGGGGGCGCACCTGATCGATGTCTACGCGGCCCTTGCCAACTATGGCGTGGTCATCCCCGCCGGTTCCTGCCCGACAGTAGGTATCGCCGGTTTGACGCTGGGCGGCGGTATCGGCGTCATCGGGCGCAAATTTGGCCTGACCTGCGATAATCTGCTGGCGGCGCAGGTCGTGCTGGCAAACGGCAGTGTGCTTTCCTGCGACGCGAGCCATAATGCTGATCTATTCTGGGCGCTACGCGGTGGCGGCGGCGGCAACTTCGGCATCGTCACCTCGTTCACCTTCCAGACCCACCCCGTCTCTTCGCTCTCGCTCTTCACGCTGGACTGGGCGTGGGGCAACGCCGCCGACGTCGTTGCCGCCTGGCAGAACTGGGCGCCGCACGCCCCGGACGAACTGTGGTCCAACTGCCTGCTGCTGGCGACCAGCAACAAGAGCAGTGGGCCGCAGGTGCGCGTCAACGGCGTCTACGTGGGCAGCATTGCCGCGCTCAATCCCCTGTTGCAACAGCTAACGAGCCAGATCAACGCCGCGCCGACCGGTCGCTATGTCTACAATGATAGCCTGCTTGAGACGATGATGGTCGAGGCGGGCTGCTATGGCATGTCGGTAGCGGCATGCCACCTGCCGAGCCAGAATGCGCAGGGGCAGTTGCAGCGCGTCCCCTATGCCGCCAGGTCCGATTTCTTCACCGCCACGCTGCCGCGCCAGGGCATCGACGCGCTGGTGAACGCCATCGCCAGCCGCCAGGCGTCCTCGCTCGGTGAGGGCGGCGTCGCCTTCGACGCTTCCGGCGGCGCGATTAACCGCGTGGCGGCAAGTGCGACCGCGTTTGTGCATCGCAACGACCTGTTTTCCGCGCAATACACCGCCAACTGGAACGCGGGCGATTCCAGTTCCGTCATCGCCGCCAACCAGACATGGCTCAACAGCGTCTGGCAATCCATGCGCTCGTATGCCAGCGGCAGCGTCTACCAGAACTATGTCGACCCGAACCTGCCCGACTACCTGCAAGCCTACTATGGCTCCAATCTGCCTCGTCTGCAGCAAATTAAAGCCACCTATGACCCCACCAACCTCTTCCACTTCGCACAGAGCATTCCCCCTGCTGGCTCATAGGAGGTATGCAGCCTGAAGATCGCCTGCCCTACTCATACCCCTGCAAACTCGTCATGCTGATCTTGCCCCAGAAGAGGCGGTAAGTCAGGACGAAGTAGATGACGGCGAGGACTATGCCGATCAGCCACCAGACAAGGCCAACGGTCTGGCCGTAGAGCGAGCCGGAAGCGTTGGAGATGGTCAGGCTGTTGGCCGGGTTGACAGCGGGCAGCACCAGCGGATAGAGGGCAAAGGCCGCGCTGGCGAGCATGCCAACGATGAAGGCACAGGATGAGAAAAACGAGGCCAGATCGTTTTTCCTGACGTTGAAGTAGATCATCGCCAGCAGCCCGACAAGCGCCAATAGCGGAAAGATGAAGCCCCAGGGGCGGCTGAAGAAGCTGATGCTGACATGCGGCTGTATTATCCAGGTCGTAATCGTTCCCAGAATGACCAGCACGACGTTGATGCCCCAGACGGTTCTGGCGGCACGGCGGGCGCGGGTGCTGAGCGGGTCGGGCGTCTTGACCGCGATGTAGGTGGCCCCGTGCGCGGTCAACGTGGCAAGGGCCAGCAGCGCAATCAGGATGGTATACCAGTCGAGGATGCCAGGATTTTTACTGAAGGGGTTGAAATCTGTCCAGAGCGCCTCGAAGAAGGTGCCGTTGCTCGCCAGGGGAACGCCGCGCAAGACGTTAGCCATCGCCGCACCGTAGAAGATGGCGAGCAGCGTACTGCCGATGAAGAAGAGGCCATCCCAGAACGCAGCCCACAGGGGATTGGCGATGCGCCCGCGCAGCTCGATGGAGACGCCGCGCACTATCAGCAACCAGAGGACGATAATGAGAGGCAGGTAGAAGCCGCTGAAAGCGGCGGCATAGAGCAGGGGAAAAGTAAAGAAAAGCGTGCCGCCGGTGGCGATCAGCCAGACCTCGTTGCCATCCCAGACAGGGCCGATGGCGCGTAAAATCATACGGCGGTCTTCGTCACTTTTCGCGATAAAGGGCTGAATTGCCCCCGCACCCAGGTCAAAGCCATCCAGCACCACGTAGGCGGTCAGCATGAAGCCGATGAGAATAAACCAGAGTGTTTGCATTGCTCATTCTCCTCCTGACTCACCGGCGAACTGGTCGGAGAGACCTTCAACTTCCTGCGGGGATTCGGGCTTCTGTTCGTGCGCGGTAGGGCCGGTTATTGCCTCAAACGTCATTAGCAGCACATAGACGAGGCCGAGCAGCAGGTACATGCCCATGAAGCCGAGCAGGGTGAAAAGGACGTTGCCGTCCGAGAGTGTGGTGGTGACGCCCTGGGTGGTACGCAGCAGGCCATAGACAATCCAGGGCTGGCGACCCAGTTCTGTCGTGAACCAGCCAGCCGTGTTGGCGATGAAGGGGAACGGGGTTGCCAGCATGATAATCCAGAGCATCCAGCGATAGCGGAACAGTCGGCGCTGCCAGAGCAGAAGCAGGACGGCAAGGGTGGTAATGGCAAGGAAGATCGTTCCCAGCCCGACCATGATATGGTAGCTATAGTAGAGCAAGGAAATCGAATCGGGCCATTGACTGCGGGGGAAAGAGTCCAGGCCGCGCACCGTTGCCGTCCAGCGGCGATAGGTCAGGAAACTGAGAACATTGGGAACGATCAGGGGATTGTCGAGTGTCCCGTGATCGGGGTCTGGCTGGCCCAGAATAACGACGCCCGCACCGCTCTGGGTGTGAAACAGCCCCTCCATTGCCGCCAGTTTGACCGGCTGATAGTCGGTTATCTGCTTGCCCTCCAGGTCGCCGCTCGGAAAAAGCTGGAAGCCGCTGGCAAGAAAGCCCGCGATCACCCCCAGCGTCAGGAAAATGCGCCCATAGTCGACATGCTGCTTCATGAGCAGATAGTAAGCACCGAGGCCGGACATAAAGAACGCGCCGGTGACGACCGCGCCGCTCATGGTGTGCATATACTGCGGCACCGTCCAGGAGTTGAAGAGGACAGCCCAGTAGTTATCGAGATGCAGCCGCCCGTTGACCAGCGTATAGCCAACCGGATGCTGCATCCAGGCGTTGGAGGCGATGATGAAGCCACCGGAAGCCCAGGTGCCGAGCCAGACCATCACCGCCGCGAAGAAGTGCATGCGCTGGCCGAAAGCCTGCTCGCCAAAGAGCAGGATGCCGAGAAAGGCCGACTCAAGAAAGAAGGCGAATGCTCCCTCCATCGCCAGCGTCTGCGCGATGATATCACCGGCGTAGGTGGAAAAAGCGGCCCAGTTTGTGCCAAACTGGAACTCCATCGGAATACCGGTCACCACCCCCATGACAAAGGTAATGGCAAGTATCTTCGTCCAGAAGCGGGCGCTGACATTGAAGCGTTCGTCGTGCCGCCAGAGGTAGAGGCCCTTGAGAACCACCAGCAACAATGCCAGACCCATTGTCACCTGCGGAAACAGGTAGTGAAAGGATATGGTAAATGCGAATTGCAAACGCGAAAGAATAGTAGAGATCGGCATGCAAACCCCCTCTCATATATCCTGAGAAAACGCTATAAAGCCATTTTGCAGATCAACCATCTGCCGGTAGAGGCCGCCCCGCGCCAGTAATTGTTCATGCGTGCCGCGTTCGCGGACGCGCCCCCGGTCGAGTACCAGAATTTCGTCCATACGCTCCATCGCGATCAGGCGATGCGTAATCAGCAAGACGCTGCGCCCCTGCATGAGAACGTCCAGGGCATCCAGCACGGCCCGTTCGGTGAGCGGGTCAAGGTTGGCGGTTGGTTCATCAAGGATGAGCAGGGGCGCGTCTTTGAGCAGGGCGCGGGCAATGGCAACGCGCTGGCGTTCACCGCCGGAGAGGCGCAGCCCCTGCTCGCCCACCCATGTCTTCAGCCCCTGCGGCAGTTGGCGCACCAGGGAGGTCAACTGCGCCTGTTCCAGCACGCGCTCAAGCTCGCCTTCACCGGCATCGGGCCGCGCCAGCAGGAGATTGCCGCGTAGCGTATCGTTAAAGAGGCAGGTATCCTGCTCAACGACGCCGATGAGCGCGCGCAGGTCGTCGAGGGCATAACGGCGAATATCCTGCCCATCCAGGAATATGGTGCCAGCCGCCGGGTCCCAGAAGCGCAGGGCCAGCCTGAGCAGCGTGCTTTTCCCGCTCCCGCTCGGCCCCACCAGCGCGATGCGCCTGCCCGACGCCAGAGAAAAACTCACATCGCTCACTGCATTCCCCTCACCGGATGGGTAGGCAAAAGAAACGCTGCTAAATTCCAGCGTGTGGCCCTGTTGCGAACGCTCCGCTATAGGAAGCGGGCTGGCAGGCTCTGCGACCGTCGGGGACGTATCGGCAATGGTGAAGAGGCGGTCGGCGGCAGCCAGCGAGGTGCCGAGAAACTGGAACGCCTGGCCGAGCGGCAGAATCGCCTCGAAACTGGCAAGAATGATTAAGGCCAGGAAACCCAGGTAGACGCCATTGATTGCCTTCGCAGCCACCAGCGGAATCGCCAGCGCCAGCAGCGCCAGCAGCGCGAGATTGCTCATCAGATCGTTAAGGGCCTGCTCAAGCCCGCTGATAAAGGCCATACGGCGCTGGAGTTGCGCGAGTTTTTTGTCCAGTGAGGCAAGCTTCTGGCGTTGATCGCCCGCGCGCCCGAAGGCAAGCAAGTCCTGCACGCCCTGAACGCCATCGACGATCTGCGCGTTCAGTTCTGCGCGCACCGCCAGTTGCTGCCGCCCGATGCCCCGCGCGAGCATGCCTGTCAGAAACGGGATACCGAATCCTGCGACTATAAGAAATGCAAGTGCGACCCAGGCCAGCACAGGGCTGAAGATAGAGAATATGTAGAAGGAGAGCAGGCTAATAACGAGGGCAACGATGATGGGCGAGACGGCGCGCAGGTAGACGTTCTGCAACTCCTCGATATCCGCGACCAGGCGCGTCAGCACGTCACCACTGCGATAGGAGAGCAGCAGCGCAGGAGCCAGCGGTTTGAGGCGGCTGTAGAGCCAGACACGCAGTCGGGCCAGCAGGCGAAAGGTGACGTTGTGCGAGACCAACCGCTCGGCATAGCGCGAGCAGGAACGTATGACGCTCATCACCTGGACGATGTAGATGGGCAACGTGAGCATCACCAGCAACGGCCCCAGCGCGGCAGCGGCGATCAGGTAGGCCGCCATACCGAGCAGGAGCATGTTGCTGGCAATCATCACACAGCCGAGCAGGATAGCCAGCGTAATCCACCAACGAAAAGGCGACAGTTGCGCGAACAGGCGCATAAACGTTTTCATAAGGCGTACTGCTCCTTCCTGGCCGCGTTCAGCAGCCCGCTGTACTGGCCTTCTGAGCGCAAGAGCGCGCTTACATCCCCCACTGCGACCAGCCGCCCCTCTTCCAGCACGGCGACGCGGTCGGCGGCGGCGATGGTGTTGTAGCGATGGGCGATTATCAGCACGGTGCGGTCGCGCATCAACATCTCCAGCGCCTGCCTGATAAGCAACTCGCTTTCGGGGTCCAGGCTAGAGGTTGGCTCGTCGAGGATGAGCAGGGGAGCATCTTTGAGGAAGGCGCGGGCGAGAGCGAGTCGCTGCGCCTGCCCCGCGCTCAGCCGCGCTCCATGCTCGCCTATTTCGGTGGCATAGCCCTGCGGCAATTGCTCGATGAAGCTGGCTGCTCCGGCAAGCTCGGCGGCGCGCCGCACCTCATCGTCATCGGCCTCTGCCCGCGCCAGTCGGATATTGGCGGAGACGCTGCCGGAGAAGAGGTACGGGCGCTGTGGCACCAGAGCGATAGAGTCGCGCCACGCCTCAACGGGCAACTGCGCCAGAGGAATGCCATTGACGGTAATCTGGCCCTCTTGCGCATCCATGAAGCGCAGGAGCAGGTTGACCAGGGTGCTTTTGCCCGCGCCGCTGCGTCCGACAAGAGCGGTGCAGGAACGCGGCGGCAGTTCCAGATCGATGCCGTCAAGCGCGGGACGTTTGCTACGCGCATAGGTGTATGAAACGCGGCTGAAGGTGATGGCAGGCGGGTCGGCAGACAGGCAGGACGATGATGTACTTTCGCTGTATGGCAGTGGCGTTTCCAGAATGGCATTGATGCGCTGCGCCGCCGCCTGTCCTTCCAGGGCCGCGTGACGCTGCACGCCCAGTTCGCGCAGCGGTCGGTAGAATTCCGGGGTCAGCAGCAGAATGAGGAAGGCCGAGGCAAAGGGGATATTTTCGTTAAGCAACTGCACGCCCAGCACGACGGCAATCAGGCCAATGGCGGCTGCCGTCATAAATTCCAGCACCATGCCTGAAAGGAAAGCGACGCGCAGCATCTTGAGCGTGCGCTGGCGGAAAGATTCGCTGAACTGCGCCACCCGCTTCTGCGCGGCCCCGCTCGCCTTGAAAAGTTCCAGCGTGGTCAGGCCCTGGATGGCGTCGAGAAAGTAGGCGCTCATCCGCGAGAGCGCGAGCCACTGGTTCTGCACGTGTCTCCCGGCATAGCTGCCCACCAGCATCATCAACAGCGGGATGACCGGCCCGGTGATGAGCAACAGCACGCCGATGGGCCAGTCGAGAAAGAAGGCGTAGGCGGCGATCATGAGCGGGATGACGAGGCAAAAGGCGAGCTGGGGCAGGTAGCGGCTGACATACGCATCCAGCCGTTCGATGCCCTCGCTTATCGTCGTCACCAGTTCGCCCGTCGCCTCGCCTTTGCTGTACGCTGGTCCCAGGCGCAGCAGGTGCGCGAAAACACGCTCACGCACTTCGGCCTTGACGCGAATGGCCGCCTGACGCGCCGTGAATTCGCGTCCCCAGATCAGCCCCGCGCGCAAGACAATCACAGCCAGCAGCCATGCAAGCGGTAGCACAACCTGCATCGGCCCCGCATGACGCAGGAAAACACTATCGACAATGGCGCTGAGCAGACTCATCTGTGCCATCAGCACCAGAGTCGCAAGTACGCCCAGCGCAACAGTCAGAAACATGGTAAAACGCGCATACCTCACGTAGCGCAAAAACACTCTATCCATCTCTCTTCCCTTTGACGTTTGCTTCTCAGGCAAGACGTCTCCGTGATGACATTGGTGACATTTTCTTTCATTCCCTGTCCGCTATAGATTATAGGATGTCAGATCACGGGAACGCCACGAGTGGGAGTAGTTACCAGGCTGCTGACGAGCAAAACAATGCGCAGGTACGCTTTCATGATTTTGCCATGACTCTGGTAGGCTGTCTGGGGTCGCAGGGAGAGCAAGAAAATCTCTCCTTGCAGGCCCTCATCCACGCGGACACGCTGCACGTATCGGGCAATGTCATGACCATCACCGGCTCAGGGGGCAAAGATATCCTGCGCTTCTCATCCGCGCAGCAATAGCTCGTCTATTCGCAGGTCAGGAAGAGATCTGGTACTCATCCGCCGACGAACGCAGATCAAACGTCCAGCCCGTCTCCTCCGTAAATTGCTGCTGAATGCGTTCTCTCGTTTGAGCGTCAACCGGGCCGGTACACGTGAGGTGCAGGGTGCGGCTGTCTTCATAGACAGTGGCTTTGCCATCGATGCCGATGCCTTCAGGGAGCAGGCGGCGCGCTGCGTCGATGAGGGCGGCGCGATTCACATAGGGGTAGACGTAGACGCGCCAGCCGGTGGCGTGGGCCACATCGGCCAGTTGCTCTTTGTAGCGTTGGCGGGCGATGTCGGGGAAGTAGAAATGCAGCCAGAGGATGCCCTTCTTGCCATCGGCCCCCACGCGGTAGAAGTCGGGGGCCTGGCGGAACATCTCGCTGGCAAGCGACATGGCCTCGCCCTGAACCATCCCTGGCGTCTGCGCCATGCGCTTCTCAGGCGAGGTCAGTTCAAGCTGCCAGCCCGTCTCGTCCAGAAAACGCTGCTTCGCCTGCTCTATAGCCTCAGCTTCCGCGCTGCCCACGTACTGCACGCTTACTTTCTGTTGATGCGGGCGAATCGAAGGCGTGCCATCGCAGGCAAGCCCGGCAGGCAGCACCTGACGCGCCATTTCGGCCAGCGCCTGCTGGTTTGTTGCCGGATTCACGCTCACGCGCCAGCCTGTCCTCCGCTCAAGCTCCTCAAAAATGGGTGCATACTTCGTCTGTGCAGCAAGCGGGAAGTGAAAACGCAACAATAAACTGCCCGTTGATATATCGACCCCCACCTTCTGATAGCCGGGAAGGCTGCTCAACATGCGCTGCGCTACCTGCATCGCCTCGTGCTGGATCAACGGGGCTGCCAGCACAGGCGATGTTTCAACCACTGTATCTGACTCGTCAGCCTCATCAATCTCAGCAGGCTCACAAGATATGTCAGGCTCCATCGGCTCAGGTGGCTTAACCGACGGCGCTACAGGCGCGTTCAGCGGGGCATATTCTGGTGCTTGAGCAGGTGACGCTGTTCGTATGATTGTCGCGCCCTCTAGCTCAAGATACCAGCCGGTTTTTTCGTAAAATCTGGTCTGGGCGCGGATAATGTCCTCTTCCGCCACCTGCCCCATGCAGCGCAGGGAGACGACAGAGCGATCAAAGTAGAACGAGGGCGTGCCGAGGGCGCGCAGGCTCTCCGGCAGGTACTGGCGGGCGGCGCCTGCGAGCGCGCCCTGGTGGGCGTTGGGCGAGAAGCTGATCGGCACTCCGGCCTCGTCCGAGGCAGCGGCAACGGCTTCGGCGTAGCGTTCCTGCGCGCGCTCCGGGAAGTGGAAGTAGAGGACGACCGCGCCGGTGTCCGGGTCGACGCTGCGCCGGTAGAGATCCGGGGGCGAACCAACGTAGCGTTCAATGACGGAGAGTATCCAGTGCTGATCGGGCTTCTCGAATTCCTCCGGTTCCTCAAGAGCCTCGCGCCACTCCGGGGCCAGCCCGTAGAGTGTCAGCCCTTCGCCCTCGAAGGGGTCGCGATCCTGCACAAACAGGCGCGGGTGCTGTTGCAGGACCTTTGCCAGCGCCAGTCGGTCATGCAGCGATTGCGGGAACAGCCCGGCCATCGCGCACAGGTCTGACAGCGTATAGGCCACATCTTCCTCGCACTGGCGCGCCAGGCTGTGCGCGGAGATGTTGCGCCGAATGCGTCTCATGGCCTTGACCAGATCGGCCAGGTAGGCCGAGGCGCTCTGATAGGAGTGCAGGATATCCTGCGGCGCCGGACCCAGCACTTCAAGAATGGCGGAGAAAGGGAAGCGCGTGCGTTCCTGCGAGACGCCTCTGGGCAGATAGGCGCGCACGGCGGCCCCCGGCTCAATCGAACGGCAGATGGCAGGCTTGGCGCTTTCAGGACTGACCAGCAGCAAAATGATGCTGCCGGGCAGCTCGCTCAGGAAATCGCCAGCCAGTTCTTCCTGCTGCCCGCGCACACGATACGCCTCTTCCAGCGCGGACTGGTGGATAAAGTAGCGTTGCTCGTAATCCTGCGCCAGCACATAGAGGATGCTTTCCGTCGTCTCCTCCGTCGCCTCGCCATACCAGACCAGCGCCAGCTCGCGCGCCGTGACGATACGCAGTGTAGGAACTTCAACGACAGCGCGCCAGAGCCGCTCGACATCGGGATACTCGAACTCTTTGCCGCCGCCAATGCCCCTCGGCAGCGCCACGACGGCAGCGGCGGATTCTTCCTGCGCGCGCTTCTTCGCCTGTTTCGCCTCAAGTGTCAGGCTGCTGCCGTTGAGCGGCAGGACAACCTCGGTATCGGTCAGCAGGGAACGCAAGGCGTTGCGGGCCTCTTCATCGCCGTGAACGAGGGCGACGGTGCGCGGCTTGAGGGCGGCGGCAAAGGCGGCAAGCTCACCGCCATCGGCATGCGCGCTCAGGCTATATTTCGCTACCGTGCATTGTACCTGCACCTGCTGCCCGTTGAGTTCCAGCGTGTTGCGTTTCTGTTCGGCAAGGTCGAGCAATTTGCGGCCCGGCGATTCTTCGTCCTGGTAGCCGGTGATGAGAATAGAGGCGTTGGGGTCAGGAGCCAGCCGACCAGCATACCAGACGCTGGGGCCGCCTGTGAGCATGCCGCTGCTGGAAAGAATGCAGGCAGGAGGACCGGCCAGAATGCGCTCGCGCTCGCGTTCATCGCGCACAAAGTTGATATTCGGCCCGCTGAAGGGGAGATAGCCCTTGCGAATCTGCCGTTGCAGGCGCGGCGTGAGAAATTCGGGAATAAGCTGGTAGGTGGTGCAGACGCGACGCACGAGGCCGTCAACATAGATGGGGAAATCGGGAATCTGGCCCTGCTCCTGCGCCGCCTGCAACAGCAGCAGGATTTCCTGCCCTCTGCCCAGGCCAAAGCAGGGAATGAGAACATGGCCGCCGCGTTCCAGCCCCCCGGCAACAGCCAGCGCCAGTCGCTGCTCCTCCGCCTGCCGGTTGGGGTGCAGCCGCGCGCCATAGGTCGATTCCAGCACCAGCAGATCGCAGCGTTTGAGCGATGGGGGAACCGCGCCTGGGACAGTACGCTGCGGCGTACTGCTAATATCGCCGGAGACGACGACCGAGCCATCCGCCGCCTCAAAGGCGATGCTGACGGCCCCGGCAATATGGCCGGCGCGCGTGGCCTGAATCGTGATGCCGGGCAGCATGGGCAGCGTCAGCGACTCGCCGACCGGCAGCGGTCGCACCTGTGTCAGCATGCCCGCTACCAGCGATTCCGGGTAGAGCGGCAGTTCCATCTCTTCTGCTGCCCGCTTCGCCATGACCCGCAGCGCGTCGGCAAGCATGACTTCCATCAGCAGCATGGTGCCTCGTGAGGCGAAGATGGGCGTGGCCGGGAAGGCGCGATGCAGCAGCGGCAACGCGCCGATGTGGTCGGCGTGGGCATGCGTAACAAAGATGGCGCGCACATCCTTGCCCTCCAGCTGCGCCAGATCGGGCAGCGGATCCGCATTATTGCCCGTGCGCACTCCGGCATCGACGACAATCCACTGATCGGCCAGTTCGATCGCTACGCAACTGGCCCCCACACCACTCGCTCCACCCAGAAAGGCAACCTGCATACCTGTTAGCTCCCCTCCTGTTTCAGGTACTTATCAAACCAGTCCTGGATAAGGTGCAGGCGTCTGAGGCGCAGTTTTGGATGGCCGCCGCGCGAGAGGCCGTGACTCTGGCCCTCGAAGCGCACGAAGAGGACTTCGCGGCCCAGCCATTTGAGCGCGGCGAACAACTGCTCCGCCTGCTCGATATTGCAGCGCAGGTCTTGCTCGCTGTGCAGGATCAGCAGCGGCGTGTGCATATTCTTGACATACTTGATGGGCGAACGCTCCATGTAGCGATCCAGGTCTTCCCAGGGCGTCGTATCCATCTCATCATCGGCAAAGACCCAGCCGAAGTCGCTGCTGCCGAAATCGGAGGCCAGGTTGACGACGCTGCGCTGCGTGACGGCGGCCTTGAAGCGGTCGGTATGGCCGATGAGCCAGTTGGTCATGAATCCCCCGTAGCTGCCGCCGGTGACGCCCATGCGCCGCTCGTCGATATAGCCCTTTGCCAGCAGGGCATCGACGCCCGCCATGATGTCCAGCGAGTCCTTCTCGCCCCAGGCGCCGCGCACAGCCAGCGCGAAGTCGCGCCCGTAACCGATGCTGCCGCGCGGGTTGGTGTAGAGGATGACGTAACCGGCGGCCGCCAGCACCTGCATCTCGTGGAAGAAGCCATAACCGTATTGTGTCGCGGGGCCGCCATGAATCTCCAGGATGAGCGGATACTTCTTCGTCGGGTCAAAGTTCTGCGGCTTGAGAATCCAGCCATCCATCGGCCAGCCCTCATAGCCGGTGTAGGGCATATATTCCGGCGTGGAGAGAATCAGTTCCGCGAAGAGTTCGTCGTTGAAGCCGGTAACGCGGCGCAGTTCGCCGGGCTGGGCAGGCGAGCAGATGTAGACCTCAGGCGGGCGCGTGGCGCTGCCGAGCAGCAGGGCCAGCTTATCGGCGCTGGCATCGGCGCTGAAGTCGCGCACATGTACCTCACCCGGCGTGAGCGTCGCCGGATTCGTCCCCGCGCCGCTGACCGGGATGGCATAGATACGCGAGGCGCCGTGATAGGAGGCCAGCGCGTAGAGCGTTCTGTCGTCGGCAGACCAGACGGGCCGGGGCATGAGGTGGTCATCGCCCATGTCGCTATTTGTCCAGTCCATCATACTGCCCTCAAAATCCTTCGTCAGGCAGGTAGCCGCGCTTTCGACGCTGCTGGCAGGGATGAGGTAGAGGTCATTATGGCCGCCTGAGCGATATTTGGTCGCGGCCAGGAAGGCGATAGTCTTGCCGTCTCGCGACCATGCAGGCGAACCGCAGGCGAGCGAGCCGTCGGTCAGGCGACGCAACTCACCCACTTTGCCATCCTGAATGCGCAGGGTATAGACATCCGGCGTGGGCAGACGCCAGCGGTCTTCTTCCCGGCTTGAGGTGAAGGCGACGGTTGAGCCATCCGGCGACCACGCAGGGTCGCTATCATCCCAGTCGCCATCGGTAAGCTGCTGCGGCTCGCCCCCGGCAACGTCGATGAGGAAAAGATGCGAACGCCGCTCGTAGATATAGCCAACGCCATCGAGGCGGTACCAGAGACGGTCGATGACCCGCGCTTTGGGCAGCGGCTTGCCATCCTCGCCTTCTTCATCCTCCGGGCCGACCTGCGCGCTGAAAAGCAGGCGCTTGCTATCGGGCGACCAGACGGGGTTAGAGGCGCCGTGCTGCATAAAGGTGAGCTGGTGAGCCTCACCGCCATCGGAGGGAATGAGCCAGATTTGCGGCTTGCCCTTGCCGTGTTTTTTCTGCTCTTTCTCATCCTTCGCGCCAGCAGGAGGCTCGCCCTCGCGGTCGGTAACAAAGGCCAGCCAGCGACCGTCGGGCGACCAGGCGGGATTGTTGGCCTTTGCGGTGCCGGTGGTAAAGCGCCGGGGTTCGCCGCCCACGCTCTCCGTCACCCAGATAGACGAACGATAATCGTGCTTGCGCTCATCAATGTGGGTCACGACAAAGGCCATGCGCTGCCCATCCGGCGAGATGCGCGGCTGGCTCACAAACTTGATACGGTACAGATCCTCAATGGTCATTGTTCGCGTCATCGCAATATACTCCGCGTTCTAGTTGCTAGCCTGCAGGCTTCTGGCCCACCACGCTGGCATAGAGCCAGATGCCACAAAAATCATCGCTTAAGATATCCGCCAGCGCCTGCTGGTACGCTGCATCGTACTCCTCCTTCGATATGACTCCAGCCTTCAGCAGAAACGGCTCGCCCAGGGCTACGCCAATCTTGAAATCCTGATAGAAGCTGTGCCAGGCTTCCTGGCCGGCGGAGCATTCGAGGATGTGAGCGGTATGCTGCACCTGCTGAAATCCGGCTTCGCGCAGCAGCGCGCCGATCACCGGTATCACACCCACCAGCCTGCCATCGGGAGAAAACGTCCTGCCGCCTTTGCTCATCGCCTCAGCAAGCTTATGATAAAGTTTCTCCGCCGCGAGGCTGGTACCCATAGGCACTTCAGCCTCGGTCAGGCGCAGAAAGCCGCCGGGGCGCAGAATGCGGATACATTCTTTTACCAGTTGCGGCCACGTAGTCTTCGACATGAAGCCAAAGAGGAAACGGCCATTGACGAAATCGAAGGAGTTATCGGGAAACCCCAACGGCTTGAGCGCGTCCATGACCACGTAGTGGGCATTATCCAGCCGTTGCGCCTTTGCCATAGCCTGCGCATACTCGACGGTTCGCGAGGCAAGATCGAAACCAGTTACCTCCATCTCTGGATAGGTAAAGGCGACATCGCGCACCCAGCCGCCGGGGCCGCAGCCAATATCCAGCACATCGTGTATCTGCGCGGGATCAATCTGCGCGGGCAGCAACGCGCCCATGCCCTTCGTTAACAACTGATCCTGCTGCAATAAGCGAGTCATCTCCGCGGCGCTCTCTGCATCAAGAATGTACGGGTTTTCGTCCTTTGGATGGATGGTCGGCATAGAAATGGCTCCTTTTTCGTTTTCAAGGTTGGTATGTACCTGCTTTGATCTGCTCAACATCAGTCTCTCTACCACCCACGCTATTATACTCTGCTGAATCTTTTATCGCAACAAATCCGTATCGTGATGATAATTTTTTACCGGAATAGTCTTCAATAGCCCTCGTAGGCGCCGATTGCATCGAGCGCCTGCGGGTGAGACGAAGGTCGTACTACGTTGGAAAAGTTCATCATTAGCGGCGGCGGCGACTGCTGCGCCTCTCATGCTCGAAAGCGATATCGAGCGTTTCGTGCAGGCGTTCAAAGTCGTCGACATCGAGTTGCAGTTCGACGGCGGGCAGATCGTCCGGGCGCGTGTGGCCTTCCTCATAGAGTTGCAGCACCATCAGCAGCTCAATCTCGCGATCCTCATCTCCGCCCTCCTCCTCTTCGTTTTCGTCTTCATCCTCCTCCTCATCGCTGATTTCAGCCTGCACAAATTCGATCTTCGTGCGCCCGCAGCGGAAACGACCGGTCAATTTCAGCGCGTCGGTAGCCATTTCCTCTGCCAGTTCGCGCACTACCGCCATCATTTGCAAAAATGCTTCTTGCAACTGCTCTATAGCATCCTCTTCCGTTAGCGCGGCCTCGATCTCGGCAGGGAGGTCGCCGGGCAGAGAAGGAATATTCTCGCCGGTCGTGCCGCTGGATGCCTCCGGCAGCCGCTGCCGCGCCAGTTCATTGAGCCGTTCCAGCGCCTGGGCAAAGGAGGGCGAAAACGAACTGCTTTCGCGTTCCTGCGTCTTCCCGCCCTCGCCGCCAGTGCTTTCAAGTTCCAGTTCCTGCTCTTCCTCGCTCAGTTCCTCCTCATCTTCGTCCTCTTCCTCATCTTCATCATCATCAATACCCAATCCTATAGCGGCTTCTACCATCAATATTTGCTCGTGAAGCTGCTCAGCCACGTCATGGGTCAGATAAGCCATAATTCTGGCCTGGCGTGAAGCGGCGAGCAGTTGAAACGGGGGCCAGTCTCGATAGCGGTCTCGGCTACGTAAGTAATTCATCTCCACCATGCCCAGCGTATCCAGCCGCAGCGAAAGTTCCATAAAGCTATGCTCCGATCCACTGAAGCTCACAGGGGCTTGTACTATAAGAAGTGGGCCAAACGCCCCTCGCATCAGCTAAGTATTCGTATCTAACACACGCATTATATACGAACATTAGCCCTCAATCAACAAACCACTTTCCGGCTTATTCCCGGCGTGTCCAGACTCCTTATTAGCAGGGAGCCGGTTTCAGTGGACCAGTTTTCGCTGAACTTGACAAAGGCAAGCCGGTAGATTATGCTGATTGAACGAGTTGTATGCTCATATAGTTGTTTCCTATTTTGTTTGTTATCGAATTACCTTTAATCAGCTGGCGTCCCTTCCCTGGCTGCTCTCGTCCCGGCATTGTACAATAGCGGTAAAGGGGAAAGGCTTTTGTTTGGAGAGGATTGTACGGGGATATTTCTACTCGCGGCAAAGGGCGTTCAGGGGAAAGCAGGTCGAGGCAGTGAGTATCAGCATGGAACAGGCACTGAAGCAGATGAACCTGGTGCAACTGGCAAATCGCTGTCAGGAGGAGATGAAGCGGCGGCGGCGCAGGGAAGTCTTTGACGACCGCTACTGCCTGGAGATATTTCACCGCGCCATCATCGAAGGCGTCGACCAGGCGTGGTCGATGCTTCAGAAGCACTTCGATGATACCGTGCGTATCTGGCTGCGCAGCCATCCCGCTTGCGATGTGGCCCTGCTGCGCGACAGCGAAGAGAACTATGTCTCACAGACCTTCTCACGCTTCTGGTATGCCGTGCGCGATCAGCGCGTGGAATTCGCGACCCTGAATGCCGCGTTGAGCTATTTGCACGCCACGCTCAACGGCCTCATCACCGATACGCTGCGCAGCCACTTACGAGCCAGAGAGGTTTCCTCATCCGAACTCGAAGCCCACGAGGAGCCGTTCGCGGAAGATCATGGCGACGACCAGACCACATGGGAAACGATTCAGAGCCTGCTGGCGGACGAGCGCGAGCGGCGCGTCGCCTTCCTGCTCTATTACTGCGGCCTCAAACCCAGGGAAATTCTCGTTCGCTGCCCGGGCGAATTTAGTGATGTGAAAGAAATCTACCGTCTGAACGTCAACATAGTAGAACGGCTGCGACGAAATAAAGATCGGTTGCGCTGGCTATTAAGCGATGAAGAGAGGTGACTGCCAATGACAGAGAATTTCCATGCCCTGGCGATCAGCGACGAAGAGCTGATGAGCGTGGCTTACGAGGAGGATAACCTCTCAGCAGAGGAACGGGCGCATCTCGCACAATGTTCTATCTGTCAGCAGCGACTGGCCACTTTCCGGCGCACAACCGGGACGCTGCGCACGAAACTCTTCCTGCGCCTCTGCCCCAGCGCCATCGATCTCAACTACTATTGTCTCGGCGGCCTGCCGGTCGAGGAACGCACACATATCGCCGCGCACCTGCTCGATTGTCCGCTCTGCGCCGCTGAAGTGGCGGAAATGCGCCGCCAGCAGGCCAGCTTTGAGCCATTTCCCGAAACCGAGCCGCTGCCCGCGCTCTCCCTGCGCCGCCTCTTTGCTACCCGCGTTTTCCAGCAAGTTCAGCTCACCACCCGTGATGATCTCGCGCCCGCCGACTGGCCGCGCCAGTACCACGCTGACGCCGTAGACCTGTCTCTGCACCTCTCGCGCTCGCCGGAAGGAGACATGATGCTGCTGGGCATCATCACCAGCGCCAACCCGATAACGCAAGTCAACGCCCTCGAAGGCGGAACTGTCGAACTGTATCTGGCCCCCGGCCCACGAGCGACAACCGAAAGCGAGCAGGAAGAGATACAGCAAAGTCTGCTCTCCACGCAAATCGACGACGTAGGAGGCATTTTACTGGAACCCGTCCCCGCAGGCAATTACGTCATGATTATCCGCCTTCCCGGTCAGGAGATAGTCATTGAGGGACTGGACATCAGTTATGAATAATGTTGAAAAAACCAGGTAGGGCTAGAAAGACTGGCGAAAAGACATGGAGAGTTCCCGGTTTTTACAACACCTGCATGAAAGCAGCCTCGAAGAAGGCCGCGCCTACATCCAGGCCCATCTCGCGGACCTGGCAGATCACGATGCCGTCGCGAAGCTGCTAGAAGACGAGGCGCTGAAGCTCCTCTACAACCCGTTTCCCTCCCTCAAACTGGCCGAACTGCTCATCTTCTACGGAGAAATCACTGGCCATCTTCCATCCCACGCCCTCGGCCTCAAAGCTAAAGGCGATGCCTTAGAACAAATCCGGCACCATCAAGCCGCTATAGAGTGCCTGGACATCGCCGGCGAAGAGTTTCTCAGCCTGAGAGACGAAGGCAACTGGGCGCGCAGTCGTATCAGCTGGATGATTGCCGCTACCTCGATAGGACAGGTCGAGGAGGCATTAGAGGCAGCGGCTCGTGCTCGTGAGATATTTGCACGACAGGGGGAGAACTACTGGGTTTGTGTTATGGATCATAACACAGCCTGGATATACAAACGAGTTGGCCGCTATCAGGACGCAAGTGTTTTGTACGAGCGAATACTGACTATGTATCCCACAATGACAGACCATGACGAAACCTTTATCAAGCGTTCAATCGCACTGGCACAGGTAGCCTATGCAATAAACCTGTCATGGCTCGGTCAGCTTAAAAAGGCTTATAAGCTTCTACAGGAAGCACAGGCAAGTTTTGCCTCCCTGCAGGAAACAAGCATGGCAGCAAATTGCGAGATTAACCTGGCAGATTTAGATTACACACTGGGATATTATGGTTCATCATTACGACGCTATTACCATGCGCAGGATATCTTGCTCCAAAACTCCATTGATAATCCCAAAACGACAGGCGAAATTAAGCTACAGATAGCCAATACACTGGTTAAACTCAACAGAACGAGCGAAGCTTGCCAGCTGGGCTACGAGGCAGTTGAGATATACCGGCAGCCTGGAACATCGTTACACACAAGTAATACCCTACTCGAGTACGCATCTATACTGGTTGCCGATAGACGATTAAAAGAGGCGCTAGCTGCCCTCGATGAAGCAAAGATGCTCTTTGATCGCGGCGGATTTGAGCATTACGCCTCTGCCACACGATTGCAACAGGCAGAAATATTTCTTGAGATGGGAGCCTTTGGCGATGCTTATGATACGGCTTCCAAAATACGACCATTCTTTGAAGCACAGGGTCTGGTAGCTCGCAGCGTTCGCGCCAGCATGGTCATGGTCAGCGCGCTGATCGAACAGGCACAACAGGCAGGGAAAAAGCAGGAGCGGGAGCAGCAATCGATGCTGCTACAGCAGGCGGTACAACGCTGCAAGCAAGCAGCTCTGCAAGCGCACCAGCACCATTTACAGGAAGAAGTCTACAAAAGCCAGTACCTGCTGGGTCGCATATTCGCTTTGCAGGGAGACCTGTATAAAGCAAAATGGCATTATGGGGCCGCCATTGCCCAGATCGAGCGTATCCTGGATGACCTTGTTTATGACCTCTCACCTTCTTTCCTGCGCACAGCCTGGCAAGTCTATGAAGACATGATCAACCTCTGCCTGCAACAGGGGCAAAGCGAGCTTGCTTTCGACCATCTCGAACGCGCCCGCTCTATGGCGCTATGCCAGTATCTCAACAGGTCGAAAACGCAGTTTTCCGCAGAGGATGAGCAGCAAGAGGATATCCTCTCGAATGAATCAAGGACAGGCGCCGGTATCATACTCCAGTTACAGAACGAATTGAAAACATGGCAGGGAAGATACCGGGATTACAGCGCATTGCTTGCAAACATAGCTACTTCTGTATCTTCTGTTGTTGATCAAACAGTGATCCAGGCAGAAATAAAACGATGCGAGGCAAAAATCAGCGAGTTATTTGAGCGGCTATACTTACAACAAACAACTGCGCAGCCCATGACGCACCTGAAGACGAGTGAAAAAGCCAGTAAAAGATTTGCAGGCGTCGCACAACTCAGACGCCATCTCCTGCCCGACCAGCTCCTGCTTGCCTATTTTCTGAGCAAAGAAAGACTGATCATTTTCGCTGCTACAAAGAACCAGCTTGTTACTGCCGAACAGGCCGATGGAGCAAAGCAGTTGAGACGCTTGTTGCCACTGCTGCATGCCTCATTACAGGTCAAAGGCTGGCCCGATCCGCAGCGACCGCCGCAGGAGGCCACGCGCCAGCTACTGAAAAAATTGTATGACCTGCTCATCGCCCCTGTTGCATCACACCTGCCCCCGGCGGGAAGCTCCCTTACCATTGTTCCCTATAGCTCCTTGCATACCCTGCCATTCCACGCCCTGTACGACGGCTCCCACTTTCTCATCGAAAACTTTCAGGTCAGCTATCTGCCTGCCGCCAGTCTCCTACAGAGCGGCATCTATGAATACGGGCAGCAGGCGCAAGAAACGGAAACAACGGAAAGACCTTTGATTTTCGGTTATTCAGGACGTGGACATTTACAGCGCGCTCTTGAAGAGGCGAAAACGCTGGCTAATTTGCTCAATGGACGCTGCTATCTTGAAGATGAGGCAACGATTACCCGATTGATTGCGGAAGCGCCCGATAGCCCCATTATCCACGTGGCGACGCATGGACACAGCAGGCTGGACGCGCCCAATTTCTCATCCGTTTTGCTGGCCGATGGCAGATTCAACGCGATTGACGCCTTCAGCCTCGATCTGAAGGCTTGCGAACTGGTCACGCTGAGCGGCTGTGAAACCGGACTGGCCCTGAGCGGCGGTGGCGACGAGCAACTGGGACTGGGACGCGCCTTCCTGGCCGCCGGAGCAAAGTCGCTGGTGATGAGTCTCTGGCCGGTTGAAGATAACGCCACCGGCGAATTGATGCAACGCTTCTATCAGCATTTGCTGAATGGAGAAAGCAAGGTGCAGGCGCTGCGGGCCGCCCAATGCTCCCTCATCCAGCGTACAGATACCGGCTATACGCACCCCTATTACTGGGCGGCCTTTCGCCTGGTAGGCAATGTTGCTCCGCTGAAGTATCGGCAAAAGGAAAGCCCCTCCTCGGCTCAGGAAATCGAAGCCTGAAAAAGACGCTGCCCGGCGTCTTAAGGTCAGAAAGTTCAGGCAACGTTTGTAGGCTGTACAGTCAAGAAAGGTAGGGAGGCACATCATCATGAGTATGAATATGGACAAACCGCGTGTTTACTGGCGCAAAAATCAGGTGTATCTCAGGTTTCCAACCACTGTTCCGTCTTCCGCGACACCTTCAGAAGTAAACGGAACGGTACTCAAGCATTTAGACAATCTCAACACCACTGTTCTCAACGACGCCCACGTGCGGCTGGTGCCGATAGGGCAGCAGGGAACTTCCCAGGAAATTGCCGCGCCACAGACCACGGGCGGCGAACAATTGCTGAATGGTGTCTATCTCTTCCCGTTGCAACCACCACTACTTCCATCAGCCGGTCAACCAGAGTTCGAGATTGCCGGTGTCTTTCAGATTGAGTCAACGGCTACGACAGGCACCATGTCTGGCATGCCGGATATGCCAGGCATGAAACCTGCTGATACGCCCGATTACACACTGACCGTCGTCACCCACATGAACGCGGCCAACCTGGCCAGCCGCCAGGCATCAACTCCCGCCATCCCCAACATGTTCTGGTCCGCTTCCGACGATCCAACACATGGCTGTCCCGTCGCCCCACCAATACCGGTGGAAGGGGTAGCCGATCAGTGGCATATTACGCTACCGGGCATTGCTGAGACGCTGCAAAACGCGAGCGGCGAGGGGGTGACGGTGTTTGTGCTGGATTCGCTGCCCCCGGCGCAGCAGATTCAGCAGGCGGCTCAAAACGCGGGCAACAACAATGTGCTGCTGCAAAGTCTCATCGAAAACGCGGTTTTCAACTACGACCTGCTTTCGGATGACGAGGCGGCGAACCCGCAGCAACTGGTCACGACGGGCAAGGATATTAACGGGAATCTGGTGGGCTTCCCCATGCCGGATCACGGGCTGTTCGTTGCCGGTATCGTGCATGATGTCGCCCCGGCGGCAAAAATTGAGTGCGTTCGCGTCCTCAGCAACTATGGCGTGGGAGAACTGAAAACGCTGGCGGCGGCGCTCAGTGACATTCAGAACCGCATGACTGCGGGCGGAGACCTGGAAGCGCAGCCGGTGGTCATCAACCTCAGCCTGCTGGTCATGCCCCCGGAGAACGAAACGTGCGTCCCCGAATTCACCCCTGAGATCAAGCAACGTGTACGCGAGGAACTGGCTCACCTGCTTGGCCGGTTGATTGACAATAAAGCCGTCATCGTCGCCTCTGCCGGCAACGATTCTGACCCGCGAGACACGATGATGAATCCCAACGGTGTGCGCTACTGGGCGCGCTACCCGGCCTACTTCGCCTACGATACCGAGTTTCCTTTGCAAGATATCATCCCGGTCGGCGCGGTCAACGGGCAGGGGCAGGATGCCTCGTATAGCAACTATCCAGGGCCTGATGGCGTTGCCACCTATGGCGGCGAGATTCCGACGATCATCTCGCAGGGCGGTTCTTCCGGCACCCGGGTCGCCATGCCGCCCGACGCTCTACGCGGCGTCTACACGTCTCCGGTTTACCCCGCGCTTTCACCGAACGACCCGGCGCCCATCACGTCGCCGCAGGGCTTCCATGAGTACCCGGCCCCCAACTCGTATGCCTGGGCCTACTGGTCTGGCACATCGTTCGCCACGCCGATCATCAGCGCCCTGGCCGCACGCACGCTGGAAAACCAGCAGGCCCTCACCGGGCGAGCCGTACACAACGCCATCACCGCCAACGCGCCACAGGTGGAATGGACCCATCTCGCAGACGGGACAACAGGCAGCGGCCCGGTAATCCAGGCGGTACAGCAGGCGCAAGTCTCACAGGGGCAACCCGTAACACACGGATAGTCAGTTTGGTCCCGGCCCAGGCCATCCCCTTGCGGCTGGCCTGGGCCGACGCTACTCAGATATTAGCTCTCAGCCTCTTGCGTTACCGACTCTTTGCGGCAAGCGCAGCAGAGGAATGCCTTTGCCGTTGGCGAGTAACGCCAGGACGGGCGGTGTTCCCAGCGGGAGGGGCAGACACGCACATCTCCCAGCCGGATGAGATAGAGCAGTTCAGCCGAGTATGCCGTGATAACCTCTACCAGTTGAGGGGTCAGCACGCCCTTGCGCGCCTGCAACCGGAATGCGTTTCCGTCATCAAATAGATGCACGCCCTGATCTCGCAGCGTCATTACCAGCTCATCTAATGTCATATCCTGTCTTCCCTCTTACCATCACGCTATGTGTCTCCTGATAATCTCTTCCTGTTGTAGCCAGGTATACATGAGTTAGTTGGAGATTACAAGAGTTTAAGTCAGATGCACAGCGATGTCTCTTTTCGAGAACGTAGGGCGTATAGGAATAGAGGGTTTGTTTACATATTTGCTTGAGTTAAGCTCACAAATAGTGGCAAGCTTGCTCTATTGGAGAGGGAAATTAGAAGGAGGAGAAAGAGAGATGACAACAGCAGACCGCTCATTCGTGATTGCGGTTTTCAAAGACAACAACCAGGCGCAGCAGGCAATTCAGGACCTGCTGAACGCTGGCTTCAATCGGGACCAGATCCGTTACTCGGTACGGCGGGGTGGCGGCGGGATTGCTGATGACCTGACTAACATGGGCATTCCCCAGCAGGAGGCGAATTTCTACAATCGCGAATTCGAGCAGGGGAACACTGTTGTGACGGTTCATACGAATACGCAGCAGCAGCAGGCGTTTAACCTGCTCAGAAAAGACGGCGGCTACGACTTTAACACCAATCAGGGACAGGCAACGAACTATGCCGCGCCTGCAACCGGTGTTAGCCCGACCGCTGGTACCCCGATACCCAACGTTCCTGGAAACGTAGCAGCCAATGCTCCGGCGACCAGTGCGCCAGGCGGGCTTACCGGTGAGCGTGAAATCCAGTTGCGGGCAGAGACGCTTCAGCCGGAAACGCGCTGGGTACGCGCCGGTGAGGTAGACATCGGCAAGCAGGTGGTCAGCGAGCAAAAGACCATCGATGTCCCTGTGACCCACGAAGAGGTCGTGATTGAGCATCACCCCGTCAGCGGTCAGCCGCAGGCCTCCAACACCCCCATCCCGGCCAACGAGAATGAGACCATTCGCATTCCCGTGAACGAGGAAAGGGTCAATGTGGAGAAGGAGACGGTTACTACCGACGACATCACGGTCGGCACGCGCAAGGTGCAGGAGACCGAACACTTCACCGATACCGTCAGGCGGGAAGAATTGAAGGTCAACCGTGAAGGAGACGTGGATGTTGAGAATGTCCACCCTCAGCAACAAAATCCGCCGAATCCTGGTAGGACCGCGTCCTGAGTAGAAAGGGGCTTTCCCCGGTTTTTCGGTAGAACGAAGGGAGCGTAGCGTTTCTTACGTTCCCTTTCGTAGATCAGCAATGACCCTTTATGGGAATGACAGACAAGCAGGATGCAATAGCACGGAAGGTAGAAAAAAGGTATCATGGAAGGGGAAAGCATATGACAACAACGCAACAAACCATTATTGTCGGCGTCTTTGCAGATAGTATGCAGGCCGAGCGGGCCAGAAAGGCGCTTCTGAAAGCGGGATGCCGCCAGGAGCAGATCAAAACCTCACTGGAGAATCCGGTTAATGGACAGGCCGACCCGGCTCCTCCGCGCAGGGAGCTGGTACGAGACGCGGCTATCGGAGGCGGCGCGGGCGCGCTGCCAGGCATCGGCGCTGCCCTCCTGGCGCGCAAGATGAATTCCCCCCTTGCCAGCCAACCTCTGTGGCTGTTCCTGCTGGTTGGCGCGGGCATCGGGGCGCTGGTAGGAAGCCTGGCAGGGCTTTTTACCGGAAAGATGGCCGACGGTCAGGCTGGTGCGCAGCAACAAACACCAGGCTCTTCCCGCACGCTGCTCTCCATCGAGACTGAGAACCCGGAGACGATGCTCCATATCCTGCATGACAATGGGGCTAACGAAATGCATACCCCACCGACAGCCGTGCAGGAGCCGCAAGCCTCTCACGCGGCGCAAACGCCAGCACAGGCCGACATCACGTCCGAGGGCAGTGCGACCTTCGGTGGCGTGCAACATCCTCCCTACGCCCCTGCGCTGGAAACACCCTCGACCCCCATGCTGGTCGTTGGGGCATTTCCCAATCGGGCAGCCGCCAACGCCGCCATCGATGCCCTGCTGGACGCCGGTTTTAGCAGCGAGCAGATTCGCTATTCCGAACATGGAACAGAAGGCGGTGGCATCCTCAACCACCTGATTAGCCTGGGAGTGCCGTCACAGGTCGCGCAGCCATATGAACAAGAATTTGAGACAGGCCATACCATTGTAACCGTGAAGACAACAGATCGGCAGCAGGAGGCGCAATTCCTGCTCACAAAGTTTGGCGGCCATAATATCAGGCAGTTCTCGGCCCAACCCACTTCGCCGTCCACATCCCCACTGGAAGCCATGCAGGAGATCAAGCTGCGAGAGGAACAACTGCGCGTGCGCAAGCAGCAGGTACAGGCAGGCGAGGTTGATATTCACAGAGAAACGGTCACAGAAGAGAAGACCATCACCGTCCCCGTCACACGCGAAGAAATGGTGATTGAATACCACCCTCTCGCCGGGCAAAGCACGCCGACCATAGAGGGAGCAGGCGAGCAGCAAGAGACGATTAGAATTCCCATCAGCGAGGAACAGGTACACGTCACGAAAGAAACGGTGCAGACCGGAGAAGTGAGCGTCCACAAAGAGCAGGTGCAGGATGTCCAGCGCATCACCGATACGGTCAAACGAGAAGAACTGCACGTTGAACGCCAGGGGGATGTGCGAATCAAAGACACAACGACGAACACTCCGGCAGAGCAAGGCTAATTGTTTTCCCTGTCCTCCCGTTTGTTCATACTTTCTTCAGGTAGAGGGAAGCGCACTGAACCGATAGTACGCTTCCCTCTACGTATATCCAACCAGCCCGGCAGACCCCCAGATTATTGCCACTAGCCGTTACGCTTCAGAAGAGATACAATAGCATTCTAAACACGGGCAGGCCGAAAATGATTGAGAGAGGTGAACAGCTATGGTAGCGACACACTATGATGCTATTGTCATCGGGGCGGGACAGGCGGGCGGGCCGCTTTCGACGGCGCTGGCGCGTTCCGGGCGCAAGACGGCGTTGATCGAGCGGGTACATGTGGGCGGAACGTGCATCAATGAGGGCTGCACGCCCACGAAAACAATGGTCGCCAGTGGGCGCGTGGCGTATCTTGCCAGGCGTGGAGCCGATTATGGGGTGGAGACAGGGCCGATTACGGTCGATATGAGCATTGTGCGCAAACGCAAACGCGACATCGTCGAGAGCTTTCGCAGCGGCAGCGAGCGGCGCATCAAAAGCACTGAGGGACTTGATCTGCTGATGGGAGAGGCTCGCTTCACCGCGCCCCATACGCTCGATGTATTTCTAAATGACGGGGAAGTGCGCGCGCTCAGCGCCGATAGCATCTTCATCAATGTGGGAGATCGACCGGCAAGGCCCGCCGGACTCGAACACATTCCTACGCTGGATTCGACATCGATTATGGAACTGGATATCGTGCCGGAACACCTGTTAGTGCTGGGCGGCGGCTATATCGGGCTGGAGTTCGGGCAGATGTTTCGCCGCTTTGGCAGCCAGGTCACGATTATCCAGCGCGGGGCGCAACTGCTCTCACGCGAGGACGATGACGTAGCCGGGGCGGTTGCGGACATCCTGCGCGAAGACGGCGTCGAAGTGCTGCTCAAAACCACGCTGCTGCATGCTGAACAGCGAGAGAACGGCCACATCCAGTTGACCGTCCTCACGCCGCAGGGAGAACGCATCCTGACAGGTTCGCACATCCTGGCCGCCGCCGGGCGTGTCCCCAATTCCGACTGGCTCAACGTCGCTGCCGCCGGGCTGGAAATGGATAAACGCGGCTATATCGTCGTCAATGATCGACTGGAAACGAGCGTGCCGGGCATTTATGCGCTGGGCGATGTCAAAGGCGGTCCGGCCTTCACTCATATCTCCTATGACGATTTTCGCATCATTCGCACCAACCTGATCGAGGACGGGGACGCGAGCATCAAAGATCGGCTGGTTCCCTATACCGTGTTCATCGATCCGCAGCTGGGACGGGTAGGATTGAGCGAAACGGAGGCAAGGGGGCAGGGACGAAACATCAAAGTGGCGAAAATGCCTATGAGCTACGTTGCGCGTGCGCTGGAGGTGGACGAGCCGCGCGGCTTCATGAAGGCGGTGGTAGACGCAGATACAGGCCAGATTCTCGGCTGCGCCGTGCTGGGCATCGAGGGAGGCGAGATCATGAGCCAGCTTCAGATCGCCATGATGGGCAAACTTCCCTATACCGTCCTGCGCGACGCCGTTTTTGCCCACCCGACACTGGCCGAGTCGCTGAATAACCTGTTCTCGATGCTCGATTAAGCAGTCTAACAAATGAGTCCTGGTAAGGAGTTGAAAAGGATGTTACTCGCGGGAGATATTGGCGGGACAAAGACGAATCTGGCTATTTTTTCGCCGGAACGCGGTGCGCGGGAGCCGGTGGCACAGAAAATCTATCCCAGCGGTCAGTATCCCAGTCTGGAAGCGATTGTGCAGGAGTTCCTCGGCTCGGTTCACGTGCCAGTTGAACGGGCCAGTTTTGGCGTGGCCGGGCCGGTGGTCAACGGTCACGCCACCATTACCAACCTGCCCTGGGTGATGGACGAGCAACAACTTCAGGAACGACTGCACATTGACAGGGTGCGCCTGCTCAACGATCTGGAAGCCATTGCGCACGCCGTCCCTTTCTTGCAGCCAGTCGACCTGCACACACTGAACGCGGGGCAACCGGTTCAGCATGGTCCGATAGCCGTCATCGCCCCCGGCACCGGGCTGGGTGAGGCATATTTAACCTGGGAAACGTCGCGCTATCATCCCCACACCTCTGAAGGCGGTCACACCGACTTTGCCCCGACCAATGAGCAGCAGATCGGCCTGCTGCGCTACCTGCTGGCTCGCTACGATCACATCAGTTTCGAGCGCGTCTGCTCCGGCCTGGGCATCCCCAACCTCTATACCTACCTGCGCGATACCGGCTACGCCCCGGAGCCGACATGGCTGGCCCAGAAGCTTGCCAGCGCGGACGATCTGACTCCGGTGATCGTCAAGGCGGCGCTTGACGAGAACACCCCGTGCGAACTTTGCTCCGCCACCCTCTCGCTGTTCGTCTCTATTCTGGGCGCGGAAGCGGGCAACCTTGCCTTGAAGGTTCTCTCAACCGGCGGCGTCTACCTGGGCGGCGGCATCCCACCGCGTATCCTGCCCCTCTTGCAAAAAGGACAATTTATGCAGGCCTTCACCCACAAAGGACGCTTCGCCGAACTGCTCAACCGCATGCCCGTGCAGGTCATCCTCCATCCCGAAGTAGCCCTGCTGGGAGCCGCCTATCACGGCTTTGAAACCCATCCCGACTGAGAGGAGAAGTGTATGATTCGCAAGACTTTTATAGAAACAGAACAGGGGCCGGTAGCGCGCGTCACGTTTTCCCTTCCAGAAAGCACCTGGGCCGATACCATCTATGTCGTGGGCGACTTTAACCACTGGAACTACACGTCGCATCCCATGCAGCGCACGCGCGACGGCACGTGGGAAGCCACACTCGATCTTGAGGTCGGTCGCACCTACCAGTTCCGGTACCGGCGCGATGGCGAGTGGATGAATGACAACCAGGCCGATGCCTACGTCCACAATCCCTATGGCAGTGACAACTCCGTCGTCTCCACCGACCCGAACTTTAAGCAATATAGAGATGAGCAGATCAGGACGTAAACTTGAATGACTGCAACATAGGCTGGAAGTAGGTGGTATTCATCGCATCGAAGACCTGGGTGCCGGTCACGTAGCCGATGGTGAAGCCCTGCGTGGACGAGGTATTGGCCGGGTGGTTATCGGAAATCACCACGATTTTCGCCGTCACGGGACTGGTCGCGCCCTCCGGCGTAATATCGCCCGTCGCTGCGCCCTGGCTCCAGGTCTCTCCGGCCACCGTCGTGGTGGGAGCAATACTGACCTTCGTATAATTCTTTGCCTGGCTCTTGAAAATCTGCAGGCCCGCATCTACCTCATCGCTGGTCGAGATCAGCCCGTTGGGATTCGGCACCACCTGAATCGTCAGGTAGGCCACCCCCTGCGGATCGGTGAACGTCACCGCGCCTGTACTTCCCTTCGTAACCGTCCATCCCTGTGGATAGCCAATGGTATAGCCGTTACCGGTATATGTCTCCAGAGTGGATGCTGTGGGTGAGGGAGCCGTTGTCGGCGTTGCTTTCGGTGTAGATGTTGGCGTCGGCGTTGCGGGGCCGTTGATACTGATGCCACCAATGTTACAGGCCACCAGCAAGAGCGCCAGGATACAGAAAAGCATTGCAAAGCAGAGTTTACGATATACTTTTATCATCATACATGCCACCTTTCAATATCAGAAAAACTTCACGTTATCTCTAACACGAAAGAATACTGGCATACGGTGATGACCCGACGTATTCCATAAGATGCCAGGAACAGGTAGCCCCGACCTGTCATGCGGAGCGGCAAGCAACCTTTAGCCCTGAGTGCCGCTCCGCATGACACCTCCCCGATGGCTTCTCATGCCATGTATACTATGATGAGCAGCCAGAGAAGGGGATGACAGGCCACTGTGAGCAATATCTTTGCGACCCGTCATCCCCTTCTTGCGAGATGAATAGCAGGCAAGGCTAGAGGTGCAGCCCCTCTATGGTTTCCAGCACCTCTTCAGCGTGTCCTTCCGGCTTGACTTTGTGCCAGATTTTGCGCACCACGCCATCCTTATCGATCAGGAACGTCTCGCGATTGACGCCCATATATTTCTTACCGTACAGGTTCTTCTCTTTCCACACGCCATAGAGTTGCGAAACAGTGGTATCCGTATCGGCCAATAGCGGGAAAGGGAGACTATATTTTCGGGCAAATTTTTGATGCGAAGGAAGATCATCGACACTGATACCCAGTACGACAACTCCCCGTTTTTGCATCTCATGGTTTGCATCGCGAAACGAACACGCCTCTTTCGTGCAGCCCGGCGTGTCGTCTTTTGGATAAAAATAGAGAACAATTGTCTTGCCCCTCAAATCTGCCAGATGCACCTGACCATTTTTCACCACATCCCCGCTGCCCACAGCCGGAAGCGTAAAATCAGGAGCTACTTGCTGCTCCTCAACAACCGTATCACTCATGAAAAAAATCTCCTCGGAACAATAAGGAAAACACTCTCACTGAAGATGAGCGGGAAAGAAATCTGCTCCTTCCGCTATTCTCACTTCACCTGAGAAAACATGCAATTTGCGAGAACTATTCCCTGCGGTACTGACGAGGGATGCAGAGAAGCAGGCAGGCTGTTACCGATAGCGTTGCCAGGACGTATGATAATATAGTGCTTCTCTGGACGTAAGGCAGAGTTATTCTTTCTCTTTGTTTTGTTGCTTGCATGCGGTCTTGTTTTCTGATAACGGCGGAATGGAGTTATCAGCGCGCCGTTTTAAGCATTGAACTTCTTTTCAGATATATAATCTATATGAAGGCCTGTTGCCTCAACGATGGATACGCCAGGTAGGAGACTGATATGAACAACGAACGGCGATCAGGAACTCCGGCAAGATTGTCACCGCATAGTCGCGCCGCCGGGGCGCAGCGAGTCGATGAGCGTCCATTACCGGTTCCACGCGGCTACTATCACCCCGTTGCCAATCATCGAACGCACCCGAAGGGCTGGCATTTGCAGCATCATTTGAAGCGCAAGAAGCTACAGCGCAGCAACGAGAAGTACCGGGCCGTTGACCGCATGGGAACGTTCTGGTCGCTGCTGCCGCTCGCTTTCGCCATTCTCGCCTTTCTTATCACCACCGCCAGCCTTTTGACCGGTTACGCGGCCTTCTCTACGGCAGTCGACCGGCGCTACCAGCACGATATTCTCACGCTGGCCGATATTCTGCCCCGGGACAGCCTGCGTATGTACGACGCAAACGGAACGCAGATTTACGAGGCCATCGACCAGGGATTGCAAATCTCAGAGCCATTCGATAAGATTTCGCCCAACCTCGTTCATGCGGAAATCGCCATCGAAGATCAATATTTCTGGAGCAATCCCGGCTATGACATCACTGGCGTCGTGCGCGCCGCCCTCTCAGACCTGACACACGGGCGCGTCGTGGCCGGCGGCAGCACAATTACCCAGCAATTAATCAAAAATGCCATCGTCGGCAATCGCGATACAATTATTCGCAAGCTTGAAGAAGTTATCCTTGCCCCGCAGGTCACGCGCTACTACACGAAGCAGCAGATCATGGATATGTACCTGAATACGACCTACTACGGTAACCAGGCGTATGGCGCCGAAGCCGCAGCGTTCGTGTACTTCGGCCTGCGAGATACGCCCGGCGCAACGGCTGCTTCCCAACTCGATATCGCGCAGGCTGCTATGCTGGCCGGTATTCCGCAGAATCCAACGCTGTACAACCCCTTCCAGCATCCAGAATCTACCTTAACGCGCATGGAAAGCGTTCTCACGCAGATGCGCTTGCAGGGCTATATCAGTGTGGATCAAGAACGGCAGGCGCTGGCGGAAGCGCAAAGCCCGCACTTTCTGCGGCCAGGCATCATCAATAACGGCCTCGCGCCGCACTTCACGGCCTACGCCCTCAACGAGCTGGCCGGTATCCTGCACGTGAAAATTTCCGACCTGTCGCGTTCCGGGCTGATCGTCTCCACCACGCTTGACCTGCCGCTGCAAAATAAGATTCTTCAGGTGGCGCGCCAGAATGTCGCGGCCCTGTCAGCGGCTCACAACCTCACCGACGCCGCCGAAGTGCTGATCGATTTCCATAACGGGGACATCCGCGTGCTGCTCGGCAATATCGACCCGAACAACCCGCAGTACGGGCAATTCGACGTGGCAACGCAGGGCTACCGACAGCCGGGATCGGCATTCAAGCCGTTTGTCTATGCCACCGCTTTTGAAAAGGGCCTCAGCCCCGGCATGCCCGTGCTGGATCAGCGCGTCTACATTCCCATGTGCTGCGGCCTGCCAGCCTACTCGCCCAGCAACTACGACCAGAGCTATCACGGCCTCATTACGATTCGGGCCGCGCTGCAAAACTCGTTCAACATTCCCGCCGTCAAGGTACTGTACAAAACGGGCGTTGACGCCTCACTCAACACAGCGCAGCAGATGGGCATTACCAGCTATAACGGCATCCCAAACTACACTATGGTGCTGGGGACGCTGGGCGTTCACCTGCTGGATATCACCTCAGCCTATGGCGTCTTTGCCAACGGGGGCGTGCGCGTGCCGCCTCATTCCATCAGCACCGTCTACAATACGCAGGGCAAGCTGGTCTACCAGTTCGCCTCCGCTGGCAGGCGCGTCATCAGCCCCCAGGTAGCTTACCTGATGACTAACGTGCTGAGCGACAACAAGGCGCGTACCTTCGAGTTCGGTGCATGCAGCATGCTCTACCTCTTCAGCAACACGCAGTCGCAGTGCTACGCGGGCAACCCCGGCACGGTCTACCCGTCCGCCGTCAAAACCGGCACGTCGCAAAATTTCGCGGACAACTGGACAATCGGCTACACCACCGATTATGTAATGGGCGTCTGGGCCGGCAACAACAATAACTCCCCGATGATTAACGTGATCGGCGTGACCGGCGCCGGCCCCATCTGGCACGAAGGCATGTTGCTGGCCGAGCAAGAACACAACAGCCAGCCCACCAACTTCAAAGTCCCGCCCGGCGTCGTGCAGCGCACCGTCACCTACCCGGAAGGACTCACTACCACCGACTGGTACATCAAGGGCCTTCCCTGGACAGACTGGGGACTTGGCTGGCCCGGCTCGCTGTGATCGTCAGACTACCCATAAGCACATCCGACCCAGGCCACCCGCCAGGGGTGGCCCTACTATAATCCATTATTTATATGATATGCTCCGTCTCTCGTAGGGCCACCCCCATAGGCGTTAACTTCAGGCCGCCGCAGGCCAGCCGCCAGGGGTGGCCCTACGAGAGACGC
>CADDYT010000001.1 GCA_902810755.1 Chloroflexota bacterium | reverse complement strand
GCTGCTGGGCTTCGGTTTCTCGGTCTGTCGACTGCGCACAGGAACGATCTGGCCTCTCATCATTTTCCACGCGCTCTATGATCTCCCCGCGAATATGACGCTTTTTAGCAAGGGTGGCATTGCCACGATTCACTCGACGCTTTCGACACTTTCGTCGGTAATGGCGGCTGCAGCCCTGATTGTTCCTGGCTTCGTCCTTGCCTGCTACGGCCTGTTCTTGTTGCGCCCTGACTTCTTGCGCCGTCAGGGTCAAAAACAACTGAAGATATCATAAATACACGATAACTTTCCGGGAGTGGATATAGTCCTGTCCTCATCTCTACATTCTCGCCAGCAGTTGCACAACCAGCAAGCAGCCAGTGTATGAGTTCTCTGCCTTTATACCCGTCTATGACAACACTGGTAAGTAGAAGGTGAATGGGAAGGGATACTCTCTTCATAGAGAGGTCTAAGAAGTCTAGAGAGAGGAAACAACGGGATGCATAATTCCACCCTCATTGAGCAAAATGCGATAGAACGTGAAACCGCAGAAAATATAGACATCAGCCGTTTCGCCCAGAGCGATAGTTTGCATCTCTACTTTCGTGAGTTCGTCGGCATTCCTCTGCTCTCGGCAGCCCGCGAAGCCTCTCTAGCAGAGCGAGCAGAGCAGGGAGATATGGATGCACGTAACCAGATCGTAGAGGCGAACTTGCGACTGGTGGTAAGTATCGCGAAAAAATATGTTGGACAGGGACTTACCCTGGAAGACCTCATTGAAGAGGGAAACATCGGACTTATTCGAGCCGTGGCGAAATTCGACTACAGAAAAGGGTTCCGTTTTTCAACATATGCGACCTGGTGGATCAGGCAGGCAATTGTACATGCGATCCTGGAATATACTCATGTGGTACGCCTTCCTCCTCATATTATGGAAGAGGCACGGTGCGTCAAACGTTTGACGCGAGATCTGTACCAGGAATTGGGATGCGAACCAACGCCTGAGATACTCGCAGAGCGGTCAGGGATGACGATGGAACGTATCGGCCAACTGCTGCTCTGGACGGAAAGAATCTTCTCTCTGGATGCTCCTCTGTCGGAAGAAGAGGAAAATACGCTCGGCGATCTCGTCGAAGCTAACAGTGAGAGTGAACCTACGGAAGCCGTCAATCAACGCATGCTACGAGAAGATCTGTGGGGAATACTTGGTCAACTAAGCGTCGGCGAGCGGCGGGTTATTGAACTGCGTTTCGGCCTGATAGACGATCATGACTATACATTGGAGGAGGTGGGAAAAAAGTTGAAAGTGACGCGAGAAAGAGTGCGCCAGATTGAGGAGAGAGCCATTCGGAAGTTGCGCCATCCACACACAAACCACCAGCTCAAAGACTATCTAGATTAGGGGAAGCAGCTATTTTCCTGGATTTACAACAACTGGCATAGCCTGCACCCTCTTACCGGGTGCTTCCAACAAGGGGAAGTGTTCAGTAAGTGTGTATACTACACTCTCCTTATATGCAGGACGTTCTTGAAGTGCCTTTAAGCCATTTGCTCGTAAGATGAAAGGTGCATTATGAACAGCGAGAGAATCGAGGAGAGCCGTGAGGGATTGCTTGAAGCCGGTTTTACGCCGACGCAAATTGAACACCTGAGTCAATTTCGTAGAGATTATCTGGAAAGAGAGCAGCAGCAGATACTGGTGGAACTCCGTCGCCTGGAATTTCTGCGCTGGCTGGTAGCGACTGGCCGGTTGACAGACTAGCCGGGGATGAAGGCGAAAAGAATCCGTTGGGGGATTAGTGAATCAGCAAAAGAGGGATGACGGTGGACTACTGCCCACCATCATCCCTCTTTTGCTCAGGAATTGGGAAACCATGCTTTCCTCACCTTGCCCCGAAGACAGAACGCAACTCAAATCCCTTCGTAGTCCTCTCCCTGTATTACTTCTCTCTTTCAATGCCGGTAAAGCTTTGGTAAGCATACCCATCCAGAATAGGGACACAAGCTCTTAATTTCTTAAGAATTACATAAGGAGGGTCCTTGATGGATGATATGATGAGTCGTATTGCCGCGCTTCCGGCAGAAAAGCGGGCGCTGCTCATTCGTCAGTTACAGAAGCGGGAGACTGCAGTTGATGCCTCCTCCAATCAGTATGATGTGGCTATTCTGGGTGGGGGAATGGCCGGGCTGACGCTGGCCTTGCAGCTCAAAAAGATCCGTCCGACCATCAAGGTTCTTGTCGTGGAGAAGCAGAAGCAGCCAGCCCCGCAGGCGGCTCACAAAGTGGGCGAGTCCACTGTGGAGATTGCGGCCCACTATCTACGGGATATTCTGGGACAGGAAGAGCATCTGAACACGCAGCAAATACGCAAGTTTGGTCTGCGCATGTTCTTCAGCTTTGAGGAGAACCAGCAGATCAACCGGCGCGTTGAGCTGGGTTCAACTGTATTCCCTCCTCTAGCCACCTATCAGCTTGACCGGGGGCGGCTGGAGAATGCACTGGGCAGTCAAATCCGAGAAGAGGGGATCGTCTTTCTGGACGGCTGCAAGGTGCAGCAGCTGAGCTTGCAGCCGCAGGAAGCGTTTCATCAGCTGCGCATCCTCCAGCAGGAGCAGGTGCGGGAAATCCAGGCGCGCTGGGTGGTGGATGCCACTGGCCGCTCCTCCCTGTTGAAACGGCAGCTTGGGCTGGTCAAGAAGGTGAGCCACCATGCCAATGCGGCCTGGTTCCGTATTGCTCATCCCATCGACATTAATCAATGGGTCATGGACCCCGCCTGGCGCAGTCGCATTACCGAAGGGGATCGCTCGCTTTCCACCAACCATCTGATGGGACCAGGCTACTGGGTCTGGCTCATTCGCCTGGCCTCCGACTCGACCAGCATTGGCATTGTGAGCGATGCCAGCATGCACCCCTTTGAGCAGATGAACCGCTTTGAACGGGCGCTCAACTGGTTGCAGCAGCACGAGCCGCAGTGCGCGCAAGCCGTGGAGCAGCACCGGGAGCAGGTGCTGGACTTTCGGGTGATGAAGGACTATTCCTACAGTTGCCAGCAGGTTTTCTCTGCCGAGCGCTGGTGCCTCACCGGAGAAGCGGGAGTCTCTTTAGATCCCCTCTATTCCCCCGGTAGTGATCTGATCGCCATTAGCAACGGGCTGATCTGCGACTTGATTGTCAGGGATCTCAAGGGCGAGGATATCCACGGTCGGGTGGCGATCCATAACCAGCTCTTTCTGAATTTAACGAATATATGGCTAGGTATCTATGAGCAGCAGTATTACCTCATGGATAATGCCCAGATCATGGTCGCCAAAATCATCTGGGATACAGCTTTCTATTGGGGCGTTTTTGGCCTGCTCTACTTCCACGACAAGTTTCGAGGGATCGCAGACAGCCCAGGCGTCGCCGCTACTTTATCACGGGTCGCTGTGCTGAGCAACCGTGTCCAGGCGTTCTTCCGCGAATGGTATACCATTGCCCAACCAGTGGCGTCCGATACCTTTGTTGACCTGTATTCTCCGTTCGATTTTATGCAGAAACTGCATACCGGGATGGCAGCAGGATTGTCTCATTCTGAGCTAGAGGCCCAGTTCGCAGCAAATGTCCGCCAGTTCGAGCAGCTTGCTGGTCAGATGGTCAGTACAGTGATCGAAACACACGCAGACCAACTCCAGGATGAGACCATCCTTAGCCAGATCCAGCGCTGGCAAACGGACCCCTATCTTGTCGAGCTGGTTGCTCGCTACCGGCGAGAAAGCAGAACGAATCCAATCAATAGTGGCTGGATCACGCTAGGACGCCAGAGCCATGAACGGTTGGAGGTCTCCAGGTGAAAAACCTTCCATATCCATCTGTAGGTTGCATAGAGACGAATAGAAAGAAGGCTCCTCGATGAGTGATGCAATAGAGCGTTCGTTACAAGAGATCCCCACCGGTGCTTCGCCCGCTAGCTACGATGTGGTCATCCTGGGAGGGGGAATGGCCGGGCTGACGCTGGCTTTACAACTCAAGAAGGCCCGCCCTGCCACCAGCATAGCCGTGATCGAGAAACACAACCATCCCGTCTCTGAGGCCGCTCACAAAGTAGGCGAGTCCACCGTGGAGATTGCGGCCTACTACCTGCGCGATGTGCTGGGGCTGGAAGAACACCTGAACACGCAGCACTTGCGCAAATTCGGCCTGCGCATGTTCTTCAGCTTCCAAGACAACCGAGATATCAGCCGGCGCGTTGAGCTGGGCCATGCTACTCTTCCACCTCAGGTCGTTGGTACCTATCAGCTTGACCGGGGGCGGTTGGAGAATGCACTGGGCAGTCAAATCCGAGAAGAGGGGATCGTCTTTCTGGATGGCTGCAAGGTGCAGCAGCTGAGCTTGCAGCCGCAGGCAGCGTTTCATTGCCTGCGCATCCTCCAGCAGGAGCAGGTGCGGGAAATCCAGGCGCGCTGGGTGGTGGATGCCACTGGCCGCTCCTCCCTGTTGAAACGGCAGCTTGGGCTGGCAAAGAAGGTCGGCCACCATGCCAATGCGGTCTGGTTCCGCATCGCTCAGAGCATCGATATCGATGACTGGTCTGGTGATGGCGCCTGGCACGCCCGCATCCAGCAGGGGCAGCGCTGCCTGAGTACCAACCATCTGATGGGGCCAGGCTACTGGGTCTGGCTCATTCCTCTGGCCTCCGGCTCGACCAGCATTGGCATTGTGAGCGATGCCAGCATGCACCCTTTCGAGCAGATGAACCGTTTTGAACGGGCGCTCAACTGGTTGCAGCAGCACGAGCCGCAGTGCGCCCAGGCCGTGGAGCAGCACCGGGAGCAGGTGCTGGACTTTCGGGTGATGAAGGACTACTCCTACAGTTGCCAGCAGGTCTTCTCTGCCGAGCGCTGGTGCCTCACCGGGGAAGCTGCGGTTGCTATTGACCCACTTTATTCTTCAGGAGGAGATCTGATCGCCATTAGCAACGGGCTGATCTGCGACTTGATCAGCAAGGGACTGGATGGGGAGAATATCGAAGAGCGAGCGGCGGCTCATAACCAACTTTTCCTCATCTTTGCTGATGTCTGGCTCGTTGCCTACGAACAGCAATACCCTCTCATGGGCAATGCCAGGGTCATGGTTGCCAAAGTGGTCTGGGATACTATTATCTACTGGGCATTCCCTGGCCTGCTCTACTTCCATGACAAGCTTCGTCGCCTGGCAGAGAGTCCCGGTGCTGCCGCTAATTTATATCGTTGCTGGAACGTACACAGCCGCGTTCAGGCCTTCTTCCGCGAATGGCATACGATTGATCAACAGGTTGCGTCTGATACGTTTGCTAACCCCTATATACTGCTCGATTTTCTGCTGGATCTCCATAACGGGATGGCAGCAGGATTGCCTGATGCTGAGTTAGAAGTCCAGTTTGCCAGGAATACCCGCTTGCTTGAGCATGTTGCTGGCCAGCTCTTCAGTAAGGTCATCGAGGATTGCACCAATCGCTCCGATGATGAGGCCGTGCGTAGCCAGATTCAGAGTTGGCAAGCTGATCCATTCATCGGAGAGATGATTGAGATCTACCAGCAGGAGGACAGAGTAAACCCAATTGACAGTGGTTGGATCACGCTGGGACAGCAGAGTCAGGAGCAGTTGGAAGTCTCCCGATGAAAAAAACCTGTGGCTGAGTAGTTAGACGAATAGAAAGAAGGCTCCTCGATGAGTGATGTAACAGATTATACATTGAACATGCAAGAAACTTCGGCTGACGCTTCGCCCGCTAGCTACGATGTGGTCATCCTGGGAGGGGGAATGGCCGGGCTGACGCTGGCTTTACAACTCAAGAAGGCCCGCCCTGCCACCAGCATAGCCGTGATCGAGAAACACAACCATCCCGTCTCTGAGGCCGCTCACAAAGTAGGCGAGTCCACCGTGGAGATTGCGGCCTACTACCTGCGCGATGTGCTGGGGCTGGAAGAACACCTGAACACGCAGCACTTGCGCAAATTCGGCCTGCGCATGTTCTTCAGCTTCCAAGACAACCGAGATATCAGCCGGCGCGTTGAGCTGGGCCATGCTACTCTTCCACCTCAGGTCGTTGGTACCTATCAGCTTGACCGGGGGCGGTTGGAGAATGCACTGGGCAGTCAAATCCGAGAAGAGGGGATCGTCTTTCTGGATGGCTGCAAGGTGCAGCAGCTGAGCTTGCAGCCGCAGGCAGCGTTTCATTGCCTGCGCATCCTCCAGCAGGAGCAGGTGCGGGAAATCCAGGCGCGCTGGGTGGTGGATGCCACTGGCCGCTCCTCCCTGTTGAAACGGCAGCTTGGGCTGGCAAAGAAGGTCGGCCACCATGCCAATGCGGTCTGGTTCCGCATCGCTCAGAGCATCGATATCGATGACTGGTCTGGTGATGGCGCCTGGCACGCCCGCATCCAGCAGGGGCAGCGCTGCCTGAGTACCAACCATCTGATGGGGCCAGGCTACTGGGTCTGGCTCATTCCTCTGGCCTCCGGCTCGACCAGCATTGGCATTGTGAGCGATGCCAGCATGCACCCTTTCGAGCAGATGAACCGTTTTGAACGGGCGCTCAACTGGTTGCAGCAGCACGAGCCGCAGTGCGCCCAGGCCGTGGAGCAGCACCGGGAGCAGGTGCTGGACTTTCGGGTGATGAAGGACTACTCCTACAGTTGCCAGCAGGTCTTCTCTGCCGAGCGCTGGTGCCTCACCGGAGAAGCGGGAGTCTCTTTAGATCCCCTCTATTCCCCCGGTAGTGATCTGATCGCCATTAGCAACGGGCTGATCTGCGACTTGATTGTCAGGGATCTCAAGGGCGAGGATATTGAGGAACAGGCGGCGATCCATAACCGGCTCTTCCTCATCCTGGCCGATTCCTGGCTCACTACCTATGAACAGCAATACTCCCTCATGGGCAATGCTCAGATCATGGTCGCCAAAGTTATGTGGGATACGGCTGTTTACTGGGCGGTTCCGGGTCTGCTCTACTTCCACGACAAATTTCGCAGCTTCGCGAATAGCCCTGCAATTGCCATGAATTTATTGCGTTTCTCAACGCTGAGCGAACATATCCAGGTGTTCTTCCGCGAATGGTATGCCATTGCTCAACCGAACGCACCTGATATCTTTATCAGCTACTATGATTTCGATTTCATGGCGAAACTGCATGTTGGAATGACAGCAGGATTACCTGATGCTGAACTGGAGGCTCAGTTTGCGGACAATATCAGCTTCCTTGAGCAACTGGCAGGTCAGCTTGTCGGTACAGTGATCGCGGCCTATGCAGAGCATCCTGAAGATGAGGCCATGCAGAGCCAGGTCCAACGCTGGCAAACGAATTCGTTCCTCACCGAGTTGATCGATGCCTACTATGAGAAGGAAAAAACGGCCCCAATCAACAGTGGCTGGATCACGCTGGGACAACAGAATTGGAAGAGGCAGGAGGTCGCCAGATGAAAGATATTACCGAACGCATTGCAGCACTACCTCCAGACAAGCAGGCCATACTGTTGCAACGGCTGAAACAAAAGACTGGTCAGCCAGTGAGCGATCCTCTTCTTCCTGATGTTTCGCCCGACAGGTGGATCGTACGCTACCGGCAGAATGAGCAAGCACCTCTGCGGCTGTTCTGTTTCTCGTATGCAGGAGGGGGGGCATCTGTTTTCCGGTCATGGCCGGATCTCCTGCCGACGGAAGTAGAAGTCTGCTGTATTCAGCTTCCCGGTCATGAGTACCGCCTTGGGGAACCAGTGTATACCCGCCTGGCTCCCCTGGTTCAGACACTTGCAGACGCTGTTGATCCTTACCTGGATAGACCATTTGCCTTCTTTGGTCACAGTATGGGATCGCTGGTCAGTTTCGAGCTGGCACGACAACTCCGTAGGACGCATGATAAACATCCCTTTCACCTGTTCCTTGGAGCCTATCGCGCTCCCCAGCTTCCCAATCCCAATGTCAAAATCTATCACCTGCCCCTGGAGGTCTTCAAAGTGATCCTGCGTGCTGATGGCATACCGGAAAGGATTCTCCAGAATGAGGAGTTAATGCAGGCCCTGCTGCCCACGCTCCGTGCGGACTTTGAACTCTGTGATACCTACGAGTATAGAGAAGAAGCGCCTCTAGAGTGTCCATTCTCGATCTTTGGGGGGTCGGAGGATGTCAGGATCAGCGTGGCTGATGTTGAAGCCTGGCGGATACACAGCAGTGCAGTATCTAGCCTGTCCATACTTCCCGGCTCTCATTTCTTTCTACACAGTGCTCAAGATCTCTTGCTCGCCGCGATTTCCCAGGAACTGGAGGCACAACTGAACTTGCTGCCTCTATGAGAGCTACAAGGGATTGTCGCTATGCGGTAGGAAAGATCATTTGTCAGATGTATACAAGGAGAATGCCATGATCGATGAAAACGCTGTTACTTCAACCCCCGATGTCGGGAAGTCACAAACCATCGGTGCAGATGGTATGGTGCGAGAGCCTCTTGCTATTATTGGCATTGGCTGCCACTTCCCGGGAGGGGCCACCAGTCCTGAAGCTTTCTGGGAACTCCTCAGCTCCGGGATTGATGCGACCAGAGATATCCCTGACGACCGCTGGGATGTGCGGAAGTTTTACGATCCCGATCCCCAGAAGCCCGGCAAAATGTATACTTCTCATGGCGGCTACTTAGAACGCATCGATCAATTTGATGCCCACTTTTTTGGTATTGCCCCCAGGGAAGCGATGTGGCTTGATCCGCAGCAGCGGCTCCTGTTGCAGGTTAGCTGGGAGGCACTGGAAGATGCCGGGCTACCTGCTGAAGGATTGGTGGGAAGCGACACCGGTGTCTTTATCGGTGGCTTCACCCTGGATTACCAGCTTACACAGAATTTCGGTCCGTTGAGCCGCTATGAACTGCAAGCGCACTCAGCGACCGGGATGATGATGACCATGCTCGCCAATCGGATTTCCTACATATTCGGATTTCATGGGCCAAGCGTCTCTCTGGATACAGCTTGTTCCGGTTCTCTGGTTGCCGTGCATCTCGCGTGTCAGAGCATCTGGAATGGCGAGTGTTCTCTGGCGATTGCAGGGGGTGCTAATGCCATGAGCGCGCCTGCCATGACTGTAGCTGAGTCGAAAAGCGGCTTTCTCTCGCCAGATGGGTGCTGTAAAGCCTTTGCTGCAACGGCTAATGGCTATGCACGAGGCGAAGGCGCGGGCGTGGTGGTCATTAAACCGTTATCCCTTGCTCAGGCAGATGGCGATCCTATCTACGCTCTCATTCGTGGTACGGCTGTAACCCAGGACGGGCATACCAACGGTATCACGGTTCCTAACCAGATGGCTCAGGAAGCTGCTATGCGCCTGGCCTATCAACGGGCAGGAATCTTGCCTGAACAGGTGCAATACGTGGAGGCTCATGGCACAGGCACCCCCGTTGGTGATCCGATCGAAGCGCGTGCCATTGGGACTGTACTGTCTGCCGGTCGCCCTTCGACCGATCGCTGTATTATCGGTTCTGTGAAAACCAATATCGGGCATCTGGAGGCGGCAGCCGGTGTAGCGGGTTTGATGAAAACGGCATTGGCCTTGAAACACCGCCAGATTCCTCCCCATTTGCATTTTCATACTCCTCATCCCGATATTCGATTTGATGAACTGCAATTGCGTGTTCCCACTACCCTGGAAGCATGGCCTATGACCGGGGGACCCGCTCTGGCCGGCATAAACTCGTTCGGTTTTGGTGGCACGAATGCCCATGTGGTACTCCAGGAAGCTCCAGCCGTCCCGGCAAAAGAACCCCGGACTGCTGAAGCAGAGCAACCGTACCTGCTGCCGCTCTCCGCTCGCAGCACTGAGGCGCTTCAGGCGGCAGCGAGGTCTTATCGGGATTTCCTGGCCGACGACGCACCCTCCCCGGCACCCCTCCAGGATATCGGCTATTCTGCCTCTCTGCGGCGCGCTCATCACGACCACCGGCTGGCTCTCGTTGCTCATTCGAAAGCAGAGGCAGTCGCCCACCTTGATGCGTTCCTCGCTGATGAGCCTCGTGCTGGCAACTCGACCGGTCGCACGCTGCAGAATCGGCCAAAAATCGCTTTCGTCTGTTCAGGCATGGGTCCCCAATGGTGGGCGATGGGACGCGACCTGCTGGAACACGAACCTGTGTTTCGGGCAAGCATTGAACGCTGTGATGCCGAACTCGTGCAATATACTGGCTGGTCGTTATTGGAAGCCTTCATGGCGCCTGAAGAGAGTTCGCGGATGCAGGAAGCCGAAGTCGCCGAGCCAGCAAATTTCGCTTTGCAAATCGCCCTGGCGGAACTCTGGCGCTCCTGGGGCATCCAGCCCGATGGCTTTATTGGTCATAGCACGGGCGAGTTCGCCGCCCACTACCTGGCAGGAGCTTTGAGCTTTGAGGATGCTGTGCGCCTGGTCTATCACCATAGTCGTTTGTCACAGCGCATAAGCGGTAGTGGTCGCATGCTGGCTGTAGGCATGTCATTTGAGGCAGCGAGTAAGGCTGAACTCAACTCTGCTCATCGCGCTTCGATTGCGGCGGTCAACGGCCCCAATGATATAACATTTTCGGGCAGTGTCTCTGTACTTGAAGAGATCGCCCAACAGTTCGAGGCGTTTCAGGTCTTCCACCGGTTCCTGGCTGTCAAGATTCCTTATCACAGTGAATTTGTAGAGCCACTGCGAGACGAATTCCTGGACTCGTTGGATGATCTGTATCCACAGAGTACCTCGTTGCCGCTCTATTCGACGGTGACGGGTACCCGCATCGATGGACGAGGGGCCGATGCCCGCTACTGGTGGCAGAATGCTCGGGCCACGGTGTTGTTCTCGTCGGCTCTCACTCAAATGATTCAAGATGGGTATAGTACCTTTATTGAACTGAGTCCACATCCAGTGCTGGCCAGTTCCATGACCGACTTGCTCGCCCAACAGGAACAGGTAGGAACCATACTACCATCGCTGCGGCGCAAGGAAGAAGACCGTGCTGTTATGTTCGGCTCGCTGGGGTCGCTGTACACGCTGGGCTATCCTATCGCATGGCAGACGCTCTATGAGCAAGGTGGCAACTTCGTCCGCCTGCCATCCTATCCCTGGCAGTTCAAGACATACTGGACAGAATCCGCCGAGTCGCGTGAGGACCGGCTTTTTGTCCCGGTGCATCCGCTTCTGGGTCAAAGGATAAGGGCTGCTCATCCCACGTGGGAACGTGAGGTAAACTCACGACTGCTGCCCTACCTCGCCGATCATCGTATTCAAGAGAATGTGCTTCTTCCCGGTGCAGCCTTCGGAGAAATGGCGCTGGCGGCGGCCCAGGAGATCTTTGGAGAGGGCGCATACCTTGTAGAGGAACTGACTTTTCACAAGGCTCTCGTCTTAACGAACACTGCCGACCCCAGACTACAAACGGTCCTCAACGCGAAGCAAGCAACTGTGGAAATATATAGTTATGTCCCCACGGGAGAATTGCACTGGACATTGCATGCCAGCGCGAAGCTGAGAGAGCGCCAGCCCAGCGAGACGCCTACCCGTCTTGACCTCAGTGCTATCAGTTCCAGTTGTACCGGCGAAACGTCGCGTGAGGAGTTTTACCTGCAAACACAGGAAATGGGGTTCCAGTATGGTCCCGCTTTCCAGGCTATCGAGCATGTTGATACAGGTCCGGGTATAGCGATAGGTCATCTACAAGTTCCTGCTTCTGTAGAAGCGGACCTTGAGAGCTATTCCTTCCATCCCGCCCTGATTGATGCTGCGTTCCAGGTGCTGCTCATGGCTGCCAGGCCGACAGGAGGGACGGCTGATGGGTCTATGTCAACGCCGTATCTGCCCGTGAGTGTAGATCGTATCAGCATTTCTGGTCGTCCAGCCCGGCAGATGCAGGCGTATGCACGGCTTGTCAAGGCAGACGATAGGCTCGTCGTGGGCAATATTCAGGTAGTTGATCTAGAGGGGAATCTGCTGGCTGAGATAGAGGGTTTCCGTGCTCAGTCCCTGGAAGCTTCAATGAGTTTCACACCGGAGCGCATCGATAGGGGATTGTACGAACTGGAGTGGCAGCCTCAGGATCGCTCAGATGAAGCTGGCGATACCGAAGCCAGGATCACTGCCCGCGAGGGGAAATGGCTCATTTTTAGCGATCAAGATGGTGTAGGAAACAAACTGATCAGGCATCTGGAACAATATGAGGAGAGCTATGTGACCGTCTCATATACCGATTCGCCTGAGCTAATACAGCAGGGTCAGCATTATGCCATCAATCCTGCCATGCCAGAACACTTCCGCCAGCTATTCGCTGCGCTTTCTGCTGCCAATCAGGTCTCGTTCTCCAATGTGGTACATCTCTGGAGCCTCGATTCCTCCTTTACGGAAATGTCCCCCCTCGCTGTTCTGGAGCAGGAACAGCAAGTGGGTTGTTTGAGCGTCATGTACCTGATGCAGGCATTGTCCCAAACCGGCTGGCCTCATCTGCCTCATGTCTGGCTTGTGACCCGTAGAGCGCAGGCCATCGGCATAAAACCCGGACCAATCGCCGTCGAGCAGGCTCCCATCTGGGGTCTGGGAAGGGTCATCGGCCACCAGGAATTTCCTGGAATGTGGGGTGGTCTGGTAGACCTGGATACCGGTTCTGTTGCTGACCAGGCAGCTTTGCTCTTTGATGAAATCTGTCATGCCACCGACGAAGACCAGATCGCTTTCCGCGATGGCCAACGGTATGTAGTGCGCCTGCTGCCAGCTCAGCACCTCACGCCGCCGATGCCTGCTTCGTTCCGTCCCGATGGCAGCTACCTGATAACCGGTGGCCTGGGAACATTGGGACTTCTGGTAGCTCGCTGGATGGTCACGCAAGGGGCCAGACGGCTGATTCTCATGGGACGTACCCAGGTGCCAGCACGCTCTACCTGGCATCAACTGGAAGCGGACCATGCGCAAAGGGATCTGATCCGAACTATTCAAGAGCTAGAAACCCGGGGAGCCACTATTCACCTGGCAGCGGTTGATGCGGCGGATGAAGAACAGCTTTCCAGCTTCCTGACAGCGTATGAACGCGAGGGATGGCCCCCCATCAGAGGTGTCATTCATACGGCGGGCGTCGTGGAAGACGAACTGCTGCTACGCATGACAACCGGGACCTTCCAGCGCGTCCTGCGCCCCAAGGTGAGAGGCGGTTGGCTCCTGCATCGCCTGCTGAGGAATTACCCGCTCGATTTCTTTATCCTTTTCGCTTCTACGGGGTCAGTGATCGCCTCGCTGGGTCAGGGCAACTACGCGGCGGCCAACGCCTTCCTGGATGCGCTGGCTTACCATCGACGCTCCCAGGGGCTTCCTGCCCTCAGCATTGGCTGGGGTCCCTGGTCTGTAGGGATGGTTAAGCAACTGAAACTGGAAGAGTTTTATACCAGACGCGGCATAGAGCTGATTACGCCAGAGGCCGGTATGCAGATTCTCGCGCGTGTCATGGGACAACGCTCCGCTCAATTGACAGCGATCTCGGCCAACTGGGCGCTCGCTCGCGAGGCATCTCCACTGGGAGCGATGCCGCCTATGTTTGCTCTGCTCGGAGAGCAAGGCGGAGATCAAGCTCAGGACGACGCAAACAGCGACGGTGGCTCACTGCTGCAACAGTTGAGTGAGGCCCCGGCAGCCGAGCGACACTCATTGCTGGTGACCCATCTGAAAGAGCTGGTGGCCCGTGTCCTGCAGCTCGACCCGTCGCAGTTCAGCGGCAAAGAATCGTTGACCAGCCTGGGTATGGACTCGATGATGGCCATCGAGGTCAAGCATCGCATCGACGCCAGTCTGAAGGTGGATGTATCGGTACTCGAATTGCTGCAAGAGGTGACTGCTGTTCAGATGGCTACTCGTCTTCTGGCCTCACTCCAGTTTGGTGAAGCATCAGCCGTCGCGGATGCTTCGTCATCAATGGCGGATATCCAGCAATTGATCCAACAGGCGGATAGCGACGAGCTTGAGAGTCTGCTGGCTGAACTGGAACGAACATCGGAGGAAGACGAGCTTGAAAGTCTGCTGGCTGAACTGGAGCAATCGTTGGAAGACGAAACAGCCGTTTAAGGAGGTCAAGCAGTGGCCATTTCTCTAGCCAAACTCCGTAAGTCTCTCATGGGAGTCTCAGAGAAGGATGTGACCTCCTTTAGTGAGGGCAACACCGGGACATGGAAACTTTTGGAAAAGTCCGTCCTTTCAGCAGTAGAGGGCTACCATGCAACTCTCGAAAGTAGCAAATTTGAGGTACTCATACCTCGGCTGAACGAGGTTGAAAGCGAATTTCGCGGCTTTGCCTATGAAGGGGTGGCCATGGGACTCGCGGGAATGGATTGCTTTCTGCCGTGGAAGAAGCGTCTCCAGGCTTTCATAGATGGACCCGGGGCGGCTCACATTTATATGGTACACATAGGCGCGGGCGAGGCTCTCGCTCGCCTGCGCCGGAACCCCGAGCCGTTTATTGCGCGCATGCCGAACCGTGTACTCTGCTGGTTGGTGATGGATGGCTATGGCTTCCACGAAGGTTTCTTCGCCCGGCAGCGCTATGTCGAGCAGCAAGAGATCCCGGCGCATCTTTCCAGCTACGCTCGTCGCATTTTTGACCAGGGGCTGGGACGCAGTTTCTGGTTCTCAACTGGCGCGAATGTGGAGCGCATTGCCGCTACTGTTGCCACGTTTCCGCAAGCCAGGCATGCCGACCTGTGGGTTGGGATGGGTGTGGCCTGCGCCTACGTTGGCGGGGTAGAGCGTTCCGCGATTGAGGCGTTACGGCAAGCCTCTGGTTCCTACGCCTCACACCTGGCGATGGGAGCGGCTTTTGTGGCGAAGGGACGCCAGCAAGCTGGTAACCCGGTGTTCCATACGCATCTGGCCTGTGAGGTCTTATGTGGTATCTCTAGCGAGGAGGCGGCTCATATTCTTGATGTCGCCTTTGAGAACCTCCCTGTTGACGCTCCACAACCGGCCTATGAGATCTTACAGCAGCGACTTCTGGCGCGCTTTGCTGAGCGGGCAGAGGGGATATATCAGCGAAAGGAGGCAAGATAGTGACTTTTTTGAGAACTATTCTCAAGCCACTCTTTGAAGTATCGCCTAAAGATATTCCCGCGTTTACTGAGGATAACTCGACCACGCGGCGTTTAAAGCAGGTGGTCTTCACGGTGACAGAGTGTTGTCATCTCACCTTCGTCAATAGCCGCTTTGACGTGCTTGTGCCTCGGCTGGAGGCGTATGAGGAAGAACTGCGCGGCTTTGCCTATGAAGGGGCAGGAGTAGGACTGGCGGCGCTGGATTGCTTTCTCCCCTGGAAGAATCGCACCAGAGCCTTCATCAACGGACCAGGATCACATTACACCTACGCGGTCCTCCTGGGCGCAGGCATGGGCCTGGCCAGGATTAAGAGGCGGCCTGAACCGTTTATTGCACGCCTGGACAATGTGTTTGGTTGGATGGTGATGGATGGTTATGGCTTCCACGAGGGCTTCTTCGCCCGGTGCCGTACAGTCGAGAAGCAAGAGATTCCCGCACATCTTTCCAGCTACGCTCGCCGCGTCTTTGACCACGGGTTGGGGCGCAGCATCTGGTTCACTGTTGGTGCCAATGTTGATCGTGTGGTTGCCACTATCGCCTCCTTTGAGCCAGAGAGACGGGCTGATCTGTGGAGTGGTGTGGGCCTTGCCTGTGGCTATACAGGCGGTGTCGATCGGGCGACTATCGAGACCCTGCGGGAGGCCGTGGGTCCATACCGCTCTCAGGTGGCGCTGGGGGTGGTAGCTGCCGCCAAGTTTCGCCAGCAAGTCAACAACCCGGTGCCTCATAATGAGATGGCCTGTGAGGTTCTGTGCGGTCTTTCGAGCAAGGAGGCGACTGATCTGGCAAACGCTGCCTTGCAGAATCTGCCCACGGATAGCGGAGAACCGGCGTATGAGATCTGGCGACAGCGTGTGAAAATCCAACTCGCAATACGCGCAGAGGGAATCTATCAAAACAAGGAGGGAAAATCATGAGTTTATTCGGACAATGGCGCCGGACGCGGCTAGGACGTGTACCCGCGAGCCTTACCAGAATGACGCAAGGCGACAGTAGCGCAGCAAAGCACCTGGAAAACATTTTCAATATTGTTGTGGAACACTTTCGCGTAGCGCTCGAGGATAGCCGATTTAACGTACTTGTACCTCGCTTGAACGCAATTGATCCCGAATTGCGTGGGTTTGCCTATGAAGGGGCCGGAATGGGTCTCATGCTGCTGGATATCATTTTTCCCTGGAAAAAGCGCGTCCAGACGTTCCTGGCCGGCCCCGGGTCACCGTACATTTACCCGGTATATGTTGGTATGGGTCTGGTCCTGGCCAGGCTTGGGAAGAAGCCCGAACCCTATATCTCACGCCTGGACCCTGTGATTGGCTGGTTTGCGATAGATGGCTATGGCTTTCGTGCGGCGACCTTTGCCAGACACCAGTATGTCGAGGAGCAAGCTATTCCAACGCATCTTTCGCGTCCTGCTCTCCGCGTCTTTGATCAAGGGATAGGACGCAGTCTCTGGTTCTCAACAGGTGCGGATATTGACCGCCTTGCCGCGATCATTGCACCCTTTGCGTCAGAGAGACAGCCTGATCTGTGGTGTGGAGTGGGCTTTGCCTGTGCCTATGCAGGAGGGGTAGACCGCACAACTATCGAGACCTTACGGACAAAGGTGGGTGAGTATAGGACGCACCTGGCGCGAGGAGCGGCAGTGGCAGCCGCGGCTCGCCAGCGCTCTGGAGAACTGATGCCGCATACGGAGCTTGCCTGTGAAGTCTTATGTGGCCTCTCCGGCCATATGGCGGCCCAGTTGACCGGTGTTGCGTTGCAGGGACTTCCCACTGATGGCCCGCAACCGGCGTATGAGATCTGGCAACAGCGCATTGAAGCGGAATTTGCTGTGCCGGCTAATGTATAGAGGAGGTAAAACAGTGGCCCTTTCTTTAGGAAAGATTTTGAAGCCTTTCTTCAGGATCTCAACCGATGCCTTTCGGGATATGGCTGCCAGGCGCTATGGAGAGCAAGAGGACATGTACAGGACATGGCAGCAGTTTGAACCGGTCGCTCGCGCACTGGTGGAAGGCTTCTACATGACCCTCGATGATAGCCGCTTTGAGGTACTCATGTCTCGATTGAAGGCGCTTGATGTAGAAGTGCGCGGAGTGGCCTATGAAGGGGTCGGGATGGGACTCACGCTGCTGGATAGCTTTTTTCTCTGGAAGAAGCGTTTCCAGGCTTTTGTGAATGGGCCTGGGACACCGTACATTTGCCTGCTCTACATCGGTGCGGGCCTGGTTCTGCCCAGGATGCCCGTGCGCCCGGAACGCTTTCTGGCGCGCCTGGACCCTCTCCTGCGCTGGTTTGCGATGGATGGCTATGGTTTCTACGAAGGGTTTTTCTCCTTACACCGGACTATAGAGGAGCATGTGGTCCCGACGCGCCTTTCTGGCTATGCTCGCCGCGCCTTTGATCATGGTTTGGGACGCTGCATCTGGTTCTCAACGGGCGCGAACGTCGATCGTGTGGTCGCGACGATTGAAGCCTTTCCGCAAGCTCGCCAGGCTGATCTATGGGGAGGGATCGGTATGGCCTGCGCTTACGCAGCCGGCGTGGTGGACCGTGCAACTATCCAGACATTGCAGAAAGCCGCCGGTCCCTATGCTCCTCAATTAGCCGTAGGGGCGGCATTGGCGGCGATGTTCCGCCAGCAGGCAGGTGTTTCTGCGCCCCACACTGAACTGGCCTGTGAGGTCTTGTGGGGCCTCTCTGGCGACGAAGTGGCTCACATTACTGACATCGCCCGCCAGGATCTCCCACCAGATGGTGTCGAACCATCTTTCGAAATCTGGAGGCAGCGCATTGCAGCACAGTTTGCTGCATTGACAGAGCGTGAGGTAGCGAACGAGATTCGTTCTGCCCAGTAATAAGGAGGCAATACAGTGACTGCTTTAGGAACAGTGCGTAGGAAGCTCTTCGGCATCCCTTCTGAGCAATCAGTCTTTCGGCGGCCAGGATTTGCGCAGGAGGCATGGGAACGCTTTCAGCCAGTGGCTCATTCGCTGGTGGAAGGCTACCACGCAACCCTCGAAGATAGCCGCTTTGACGTGCTTGTGCCTCGGCTGGAGGCGGTTGAGCCCCAATTGCGTGGCTTTGCCTATGAAGGGGCCGGGATGGGAATCGCTGCTCTGGATTGTATCGCTCCCTGGAAGAATCGCCTTCAGATGTTCGTCGAGGGGCCGGGCGCCCCTCACATCTACCCGATCTACGTGGGAGTCGGACTGGCCCTGGCCCGGCTGCGCAGGTCGCCCGAACGGTTTTTCTCGCGCCTGGACCCTCTCCTGCGCTGGGTCGTGGTAGATGGCTACGGTTTTCATGAAGGATTTTTTTCCTGGCGGCGCTTTGTCAGGGAGAGAGCGGTCCCGGCGCACCTTTCCAGCTACGCACGCCGCCTCTTTGATCAAGGATTGGGGCGCAGCATCTGGTTTTCAAGCGGAGCGCTTGCCGCGCGTATTATTGCCACGATTGCTCCCTTTCCGCAAGCTCGTCAGGCTGAATTGTGGAGTGGGATAGGAATGGCGTGTACCTTCGCAGGAGGTGCGGATCGGGCGTGTATCGAGAAGCTGCGAGCGGCGGCAGGCCCGCACAGGACTCAACTGGCTCAAGGGGCTGCGATTGCCGCCAAAGGATGCAAGGAAGCTGGTACCCCGGCTCCCCATGCAGAGCTGGCCTGTGAAATTCTCTGCGGCTCGACGAGTGATCGAGTGGCTTACCTGACGACCATCGCCAGCCAGGATCTGCCAACCAATGGACTGCTACCGGCCTACGAGGTCTGGCGACAGCGAACCCAGGCACAATTCGCCGCGTGAGGAGCGAAAAGGAGACCCCTCTTTCTTGTGTGTGGGGTTATTCCTGGGTAATCCTGAAGCAGTATAGCTGTTCTTGTAGAGAGATTTCTGCAAGCTGTTGACTCATCAATGTTACAATCCGGCAACCCAAGAAAGGAATTTGGCTATGTACGATGTGATTGTTGTTGGAGCACGGGTGGCTGGTTCGCCAACCGCCATGCTACTTGCTCGTAAGGGCTACCGGGTGCTTCTTCTCGATAAAGCTACCTTCCCCAGCGAGACACTCTCGACCCACATGATTACTGTCGCGGGCAGCGCGCAACTCAGGCGTTGGGGCTTGCTCGAACAGGTCGAGGCCACGAACTGCCCACCGGTCAAGAATATCGTACTCGATCTCTTGTTCGACGATTACGGCGCGTTCACTCTCACTGGCTTTCCTCCGCCGATTGATGGTGACTTTGCCGCCATCTATGCTCCCAAGCGTATCGTGCTTGACAAGATACTGATCGACGCGGCTGCCGCAGCAGGTGCTGAAGTGCGCGAGAATTTCATAGTGAAAGAAATCCTGATGGAGGGCGAACGTGTCACAGGCGTTCGCGGGAGTACCCCTGGCGGTCAGATGGTGACAGAGACTGCTCACCTCGTTGTTGGGGCCGATGGTATGCGTTCACTTGTTGCACGCTCAGTTGCTGCCCCGATGTATCACACGGTACCCCCCGAATCCTGCGGCTATTACACCTATTGGAGTGATGTTCCCCTGAAAGGTCTTGAGTTTTACCCGCGACCCGGTCGTACAATCATCGCATTTCCAACCAATGATAATCAGTCCGCTATCTTCATGGAATGGCCGAACCGGGAATTCCCTGTTTTTAAAGCCAACCTTGAAGCGAACTACCGGAAAACGATTGATGAAGTCGCTCCTGATCTTGCTGAACGGGTGCATGCCGGGAAACTCGCGCATCGCTTTATGGGTACTGCCGATCTCCCAAACTTCTTCCGCAAGCCCTATGGTCCTGGCTGGGCTCTGGTGGGAGATGCCGGTGTCCACAAAGACCCCATTACGGCCCAGGGGATAACAGACGCCTTCCGTGATTCCGAACTTCTGTCCCAGGCGATTGATGCTGGCTTCTCAGGACGACAGCCGCTGGATGAGGCACTCGCTGGCTACGAGCAGAAACGCAACGAAGTACTCATGCCAATCTATGATTTCATCGTAGAGCATGCCACTCTTGAGCCATTCGCCCCTGAGTTTCAGCAAGTTCTCGCTGCCATGCGCGGCAATCAGGATGCGATCAATCGCTTCTTCGGTGTCATCCAGAATACCATAACCTGGGAGGAATTTTTCTCGCCGGAGAACCTCTTACAGATCCTGGGTGTAATCGGCCAGGAAGAGACAAAAGCAGCCGCTTAAATGCGGGAGAAGCAGGAGGGCAACTGGCCCTCCTGCCGAGTTTGCCGACCCGCCCCACTCCGCCATTCGGCTACTTATGACCTCAGAAAGGGAGTATCGTCATGGAAAAGGTCCGTATATCGCCAGATCATGGCGTTGAACCAGCAACATTCAAATGGTCCAGCTTCTACCAGATTTTGATCCTCACGATCTTTCTGGGTACAGCATTTGACAACATGGACCAGGTAACCTGCTCGTTTATTCTCCCCATGATGCGTATGGAGTGGAATCTGAACTACATCCAGGGTTCCTATATGCCCACGGCTGCGCTGCTGGGTACCTGTATAGGGGCTATTTTCTGGGGAATGATCGCCGACCGCATTGGACGACGGCGTGCATTGATGTACACCATTCTCCTTTTCTCGATTACGAACCTGATCCAGACCCATTCGTGGAGCTACCCACAGTTTACCATCACCTGCTTCTTCATGGGTTTTGGCGTTGGCGGAGAAATTCCCCTGGCCTTTACGCTCCTTTCGGAGTTTATGCCCGCCCACCTGCGCACACGCACGGAATTGATGGTGGGCATCCTGGCGATCGTACTCGGCTATGCTTTCGCGGCCATCAGCGCCCATTTTCTTCTGCCTGTCGCGGGCTGGAAATCGTTGTTCTACGTTCAGGCGCTCCCCGCGCTGCTGGTCGTACTTATTCGTTTCCGTTTTCCTGAATCCCCGCGCTACCTGTTTATGGCAGGGAAAGGAACCGAGGCTCGGCGCGTCATTGCTGAGGTGGAACACCGGACAGGGAACGTCCATCTTCGGGAGGACATAGAGGTGAACTCGTTCTCAGGAGATCGGCGGCAATCGCCCATTGAGGGACTCTGTACGCTCTGGAACCCCATCTATCGCCAGCGTACACTTGCCAATTGGATGTTTGGCTTCTGCATCGGGTTCTTTGAGTTCGCGTTCATCATCTGGCTCCCCACCACGCTCAAAAACCTGGGCTACAGTGACGCGCAGAGCGTCAACTATCCAATGTTAATCAACTTCTTCGCCATTCCATCGGTTTTTCTCGTGCTCTATCTACTGTACAAGAAAGGCACGAAACGCATCCTGACACTTTATCCGCTGGTTTCCGGGATATTCATGCTCATCTTCGCTTTCTTCTTGCCACAAATTGCCGCCCGCCCGCCATTTCTCGTACTCATCGGCGGCGCCATCTTTTTCTTTGGCGTTACGCTGCTGGGTATTTTCCCGCCGTACAGCTCTGAGGTTTACCCGACGGAAGTGCGCGGCACGGGTTCAGGTTGGGCTGCTGGCTCGACACGTGTTGGCTCGTTCCTGGGTCCGCTCATCGGTGGTGTCCTCTTCGATCTGGGGGTTCCCGCACGAGTCGACCTCATCATCTTTGGCGTCCCACTGTTGATTGGTGCCTTTATCATGTGGCGCTATGGCATTCAGACGCACAATCAGACCCTGGAACAAATCTCTCCTTCTTTGTCCATAGATATTGACGAATTGGAAAGCATGTTCAACAGAGAGGAGGAACCAGTTTAGCTTGAGTATGGCTCGTGTTGTGCCATTCTACGTTGTGACGTGGGGAGCGTTGAAGCGTTGGACAACAATCGCGCAGGTGACGATTCCCCACTACCCTGCCTTCTTGCTTGCTGCAAAGGTTATTGCCAGGTAAGATTAGCCGGGTATCATTCAAGTGAAGCAGGGGTGATCCTGTACTTAGTGTGTTAAAAGGAGATGACAACAATGACTATGGGCGAACTTTTCGAATCGTTGGCTGGCAGACTTAATCCCACGGCAGCCGGGAATATGACCAGGATCCTGCAATGGAATATTACAGGAGAAGAAGCCGGTGTATGGGCATTCCAGATCGACAACGGCGTGGGTCACCTTATCCCTGGCGGGGTTGAAAAGCCTGATATCACCTTTACTATCAGTGATACCGACTGGGCTGCCATCGCAGAAGGCAGACAGGATGCCATGAAAGCCTTTATGGCGGGCAAGCTGAAGGTAGATGGTAACATGATGCTTGCCATGAAAGTGCCTCAACTCTTCCCGGTACAACGGTGAATACTCGCCATACTTCACTGAAGTGTCTATAGTGCAGATCCGCTCCCTGTTGCCGTTATGGCAGCGCCTCCGGGAGCGGATCTGCATTCCTCTGACCAGAGCATCTCCGTCTGGTTCAAGGCTGCTGATGCATAATGGTGTACATGAATATTGCTGCATGGAAAAGGAACACACCCTGGTATCTACTGACCGCTGAGCAGAGCCTCAGCGAGCTATCTCCGTCGCTTCTCTAAGAGGCCAGGCGTTTCCCTGTCGTGAAGGTGTCCTGGGAGGGCGGGAATCAGCTGCCTCGCCTCGCGCTCTTGACAGAGTATAAAACAAGCAAAAAGCAGTGTTCATACCGGCTCTATCGGTCGCGTCGGTATGAACACTGCTTCTGCCTGGTAACATAGGGGCGAGGGAGACCTTATGTCTTCCGTTGCGCGCCTGCTTCCGGGTTCCAGGATGCGCACTACACTGTGTTATGATTGGTGACGAGGCACACGAGAGATAACCATGCGAGCTTTATCGCCGCGTGCGTTTTTGGTGAGAGCTGCTACCCGTTGAATCTCTATGGCTGGCACGATCACTCCCCGCTCAGTCAATGCTCGCTGTAGTCTGCCGAGTACTCGTTCGTCACGTAATTCTGGTGAGACACCGGTCAGGAAGACATGGAACCCGTCGTGTTCATGAATCACCTGCCACCCGGTCACTGGCAGTGCATCGAATACGTTAAGAAACAGGTAAGGATAAATCTTCTCTTCTTTACCTGTGGGAGACGGCAGATAGAGTACATCCGCCGTTCTACCCTGGATAGACTGCAGCAGAGCAAAGGGGCGTCCGCAGGGGCAGCGTTCAATGGTGGAAGCACGCACCAGGTCAGTCACTTCGTAGCGGATCAAGGGCTGCACGCGGCGGAAGAACACGGTGAGCAAGACTTTATCCCCTTGCTCGCCGGGGGCAACGGGGCGGTTGTCCTGATCTACCACCTCCAGAATCGAGTAATCCTCAAAGAGATGCAACCCTTGATGGTGCGAACACTCCGCTGCCAGAACCCCACCTTCGGTTGTCGCGTACGCGTCGAAGACTTTTACCTGCCAGACCTCTTCAATGCGGTGCCGCGTTTCGTCTGTTAGCGTCTCCGCCCCACAAAAAATCGAGCGGGGAGAGATATGCAGCCGCCCCTGGCGTTGCTCCTCGGCCAGAACAGAGGCAGTAGAAGAATACCACATCAGCGCATCTGGCTGCCACTCGTTGAGGCTCTTGACAAGACTATCTACTGTATGACTGGCTGACAGTCGTAAAAGTGATATTGGTTGCCCATTAATCATTATGGTGATCTGTGATGAAGCATGACCGGCGGTCAAAGAGGCCACGACAGCCATCTTACTTCCGGGTTTTACTCCACCCCAGAGCTGGAAACGGGTATAGGAGTTCGTCGTAATGGTTGCCTCTGTGGCATCGTTGAGAAAGATTCCCGGTTTCCCGGCACTGCCCGAGGTAGCCATGACCTGATAGCGGTCGAGAAAATGTTTCGTCGTATCCGCACGAGCCAGATACTGTTGCACCTCATGCAGGTGAATAGCCCGATCAGTAACCAATTCGTCGAAATGCTCCATCATCATGGCCTTCGTCAAGACGGGCAGTTCTTGCAAGGGGCGGTCCATCAGCCCGTGATGGAAGCGCTGATAAAAGGGCGAGTGGGCATAGGCGTAGGCCCGGCAAGCTTGCAGGGCTTGTGCCTGGTACTCTTCCAACTGCTGGCGCGTCCAGCTCTCTCGTTGTATTGATGCAGCCAGAGAATCAACCGGTTGTTGATCCTGCCGATCAATCGAAATGGCCTCCATGAGCAGCACCTTTCTGAATAGTTGTACAACCCATTATTCTTGCTTGAAATTAGTTCAATCCCAGAGGGCAACCTCTCTGTTGCCACTCCCGAATCACCAATGAAGCAGATTACGTAGTAGTTTTCTCCATCTTTTTGAGTTCTGGATTAACCAGCATGGAGAGGGTAGCCAGCAGATAGATCGCTCCCATTGCGACCAGCGTCAAGGGCAGGCCAACCCAGCTAATGACAAAGCCGCTGAGGAGCGTACCCAGTGGCATACCAGCCATGACCATTGCTCCGCCCACCCCCATAATGCGTGCCAGCTTCTCACGCGGTGTGCGCTCTTGAATGACAGTAAAGATCAGCGGGTTAATGGGACCCAGCGCCAGACCAGCCAGAGCAAACCAGATCAGCTGGATGGGGAACACAGGGAACAGCAAAATCCAGAAGCGCATGGCACCGCCGACAAGAAAACTAAGACACAACAACAGGCGTCGCTGAAAACGGTGACCAACGGCGGCAAAGACAAGTGTCCCTACAAAGCCCATGCCTCCTAAAGCCGCGAAAAGCAGGCCAAGGGGAACCGCACTGTGGTAGGTTCGCAGTATGTAGGCCGGCGTCACCACCGCAGAACTCGCACTATCAAGCATGTTGGTGATGACGAAGACAAACACGAGGGTGAAGAGTACTGTGTCTTTCGTAAAGCTTAGACCTTCGCGCAGGGCTGCAAAGTAGCTCTGCTTCGCAACCGGTGTCACCGCTTCCTCCGCTTTTGCCTGCTTTTCTACTGGCACCTGTGCGGGTACAAAGAGTCCAATGACGAGTGCGGAGAAAGCAAACGAGGTGGCATCGAGCCAGAGCAAATTACTCGTGCCGATGCTGGCGATCAATATTCCTGCCAGTGGTGCGCCCAGGAAGGCCGAAACACGCAATACTCCATTATCGAAGGCATTGGCACGTTCCAGGCGCATACTGGCAAGCTCGGCAAGGTTAGGTATCAGAGTGGCACGTGCGGTAGTACCCGGCGCTCTGAGCAGGCCTCCGAGAAATACCAGGATCAGCAATTCCCAGAAAGCCAGTCCAACTGTGTGATACAGTAGTGGAACAAGTAGAACTGACAGCCCGCTGAGCATATCAGCTGTCACGCTGGTACGCCTGTAGCCCAATCGCTCGACTAGAACGCTGCTGAGAGCACTTGAGACGACGGTGGACAGGATGGAGAAAAAGCCCACAATACCTGTTAGCGTGACGCTACCCGTAGTTTGCAGGACAAACCAGGGGATAGCCAGTAAAGTCAGCGTATTGCCAACATAAGAGACGATATTCCCTGTAAACAGGGCATAGATTGGCCAGGCGGTGCGCCTGGGAACCTGGGCTTGCGCTTCTGGTGTGATTCTCTCCTCTATTATATTGCTGCTCATTTCTTTCTCCTCTGAACCTGTACTACTTCATAGCTGTCCACATGCCACGTTATGCTATGTGACGAGGCACATGCGAGAGAACCCTGATAACTTTGCCACCCGCGTTTCTCGTAAGAGCAGTTACACGGTGGATCTTGATGGCTGGCACGATCACTCCTCGCCTGATTAGCGCCTGCTGCAAAGGGTTGAGCAGTTGTTCATCCTGCAACGAAGAGGCACCGGTCAGGAAGATGTGTAACTCATCGTGCTCATAGGCTACCTGCCACCCACTCACTGGAAGCTTATCGATTATGAACTCAAGCACGAAAGGAGAGATCGCTTCTTCATTGCCTGAGGAAGACGGTAGATAGAGCATCTCTGGCATCCTGCCCTCGATAGACTGCAGCAGAGCAAAGGGGCGTCCGCAGGGGCAGCGTTCAATGGTGGAAGCACGCACCAGGTCAGTCACTTCGTAGCGGATCAAGGGCTGCACGCGGCGGAAGAGCACGGTGAGCAAGACTTTATCTCCTTGCTCGCCGGGGGCAACGGGGCGGTTGTCCTGATCTACCACCTCCAGAATCGAGTAATCCTCAAAGAGATGCAACCCTTGATGGTGCGAACACTCCGCTGCCAGGAGACCGCTCTCGGTTGTCCCGTACGCCTCGTAGATTTTTATCTGCCATGTTTCCTCAAGGCGTTGCCTCAACTCTTTTGTCAGTGTTTCTGCAGCGCATCCGATCAAGTGGGGAGCGATGTGCAAGCGTCCCTGGCGCTGCTCATTAGCCAGAACTGCAGCAATTGAGGGATACCACAACAGCACATCTGGCTGCCACTCGTTGAGGCTCTTGACAAGCGTCTCCACCGGCTCCAGAGCGGACAATTGTAATCGTGTAGCTTGCCGCCCCTTGATAGTTACGGGAGCCTGCGATGAAAGCTGGTTGGAGTCCGTCGTGGTTACAACAGCAACTCGACTATCAGGCGTTGCTCCTTCCCAGCGTAGGGAGCGAGCAAAGGTGTTGGCCACAATAGCTCTCTCTGCAGGGTCACTGAGAAAGATTCCTGGCTGCCCGGTGGTACCCGAAGTCGCGGAGACCTGGTAGCGATCTAGAAAGAGAGCCGAAGTATCAGCCTGAGCCAGATACTGCTGCACTTCATGCAGGCGAACAGGGCGATCGGTGACCAATTCGTCGAAATGCTCTATCATCATGGCCTTCGTCAAGACGGGCAGTTCTTGCAAGGGACGGTCCATCAGCCCGTGATGGAAGCGCTGATAAAAGGGCGAATGGGCATAGGCGTAGGCCCGGCAAGCTTGCAGGGCTTGTGCCTGGTACTCTTCCAACTGCTGGCGCGTCCAGCTCTCTCGCTGCATCGATGCAACCGGGGAATCAATGAATTGTTGATCCTGCTGATCAATCGAAATGGCTTCCATGAGCATCACCTTTCCTGATAACTTTGCAACTACTTTGACCTGTGTGATGAATTATATGAGCATGGATATCCTCCGACTTACACTCCGTGTAAGCAATGATTTATATTATTAACGCCGGTGTAGAATTGGCTCATGCATCTTTTTGGTGAAAAGCTGGTCATTTGCTGACAACTTGCTAAACTGTCCTCATCACTTGAGAGGAGCAGTCGCAAGGGCATGCCTACTACCCCATTGATCCCGTTGCCTGATGGGCTTGAGATCACCTCCATCAGCATCACGGAGCAAGAGCTACTGGTTCGGGTGACCTCAAACAGGCTCAGTTCACTCTGTCCCCTCTGTGCAACCCCCCGCAGGCCATCCATAGCTATTACCGTCGGAAGCCCCTTGAGCTTCCTTGTACAGGAAAGCCAGTGCGGCTTCTGCTGTCCGTTAAAAAATTCTTTTGTCGTGTGCCAACCTGCCGCAGAAAAGTCTTCACCGGGCGCTTGCCAGAGTTACTTGAGCCCTCATCTCGGCTCACCAGCCGCTTGCGTAGCATCGTGCAGGCGATGGTTGTGGCTTTCAATGCTCAGGGAGGGGCGCGCTTAGGCGTCAAGCTGGGCATTGCTCTTTCACGCACGACCTATCTGCATTCCCTCCATCGCCTTGCTCCCCAGCCGATTGGGCCGGTCGAACATGTGGGGATTGATGACTTTGCCTGGAAACGTGGCAAACGCTATGGCACGGTGATCGTCGATTTAGACACCCACGCCATCATTGATCTGCTGCCAGACCGTGAGGCGAAAAGCGTGCAAGCCTGGCTTGAAGGACACCCAGAAGAGGCTCTGGTGAGTCGCGACCGCGCGGAAGCCTATACGGATGCAGCCACGTGGGGAGCGCCCCTTGCCCAACAGGTGGCCGACCGTTGGCACCTGTGTAAGAATCTGGGAGAGGCCGTCGAGAAGTTTCTCATTCGTGCCCATATTCAGCTTCCCGATCCCTCTGCACCTGCTGCAGAGCCATCCATCCAAGCTAGCCTTGAACAGCCCTTGACCTCGTTTTCTGCCACCCCGGCCAAACAGAGTCAGACTCAGGCACGCCTGCTGCGCAAATGGCAGATCTCTCAACGGGTACAGGAACTCTATGCGGCAGGAATGAGCCTGCGCAAGATCAGCGTGGAGTTGGGATTAGCCCGCGGGACGGTACGCAAGTATTTCCGCCAACCATTCAGTCCTCCGTTGCCCACGCCCAGACCCTTGCGAGCCAGTTTACTTGATCCCTATGAAGCCTATTTGCTGGAGCGCTGGAGCCAGGGATGCCATAATGCCGCCCAACTGTTTCGCGAAATTCAAGTGCAAGGCTTTCGGGGAGCCAATACACTCGTGCGAGCCTATCTTGGGCATCTGCGCAAATCGACCAGCGATGGGCAGGAGCCGCGTTCTCGCAAACAGCGAGCCGAAGCCATTTCCCCCCGAGAACTGTGCTGGTTGCTGGTGCGCCAGCGTGAGCAACTCGATCAGGAGGAGCAAACGCGCCTGGATCGGCTCTTAACCGTCTCAACTGAGGTGCAGACGCTTCATACCCTCGTCCAGAGCTTTCTGGAAATGATGCGCGAACGCAAAGGAAAGCAGTTACGCACTTGGATGGAGCAAGCCACCGCCAGCGGGATTGCTGAATTGAAAAGTTTCGTGGCCGGCATTGAGCGCGACTACGATGCCGTGAAAGCCGGTTTAAGCCTGCCGTGGAGTCAGGGACCGGTTGAGGGTGCTGTCAACAAGATCAAAACGCACAAACGACTGATGTATGGTCGAGCCAGCTTTCAGCTCCTTCGTCAGAAATTGCTTCACCAAAAAGATGCATGAGCCATTTGTCAACCGGCGTTGACAATATGGGCTCTGCGTAAGTGATGATTTATCAATGAAGGGGAATGAAATGCCCTTTGTCATTGTTACTCCAAAAGTAATTGCCTGGTAAGATTGCCTGAGTACCATATAAGCGAAGCAGGAACTTCCTGTATGTAATGAAAAGAAATCAAGTGCTACTGATGGAATATTTCCTCAGTTTTGAAAGGAAGGAACACTGATGGCAAAGCTTCTTGGGCCAGATTTTATCAGTTTGCAGGTGCGTGACCTCTCCACCTCTTGCGCGTTCTACACAGAGGTATTGGGCTTGACTATCGATGAGCGATTCAGCGCCCCCGATTTTGTTCTCTTCGATTCCAGCACGATCCTCTTTGCTCTCAGTCAAGCAAGAGTAAATCTGGATGAAGCTCCGCGACCGGGATGGGGCGTGACACTCTGGATCGACTGTGATAATGTCAATGAGTTGCATGCCAGATTGGAAGCGGCTGGAGCTACCATCATCACACCGCCCTACGATGGTCCGTTTGGTCGTACCTTCGTCTTTGCTGACCCCAACGGATACCAGCTCACGGCCAACGAGAACTCCTGGGAACGGTTTCCTTTAGGTGGTAGGTCCCAGAGTTAGAGAAGCGCTGCCAATTAGCGGAGAGCTACTAAAAATTGGAGGCAAGAAGTGACCAGGAAACGGCTTGCAGCCTTTCCTGGTCACAAAAAAGTGAAAAGTACGTTTCGTCGGCAAACGGTTAGAGGCTTTGACTGCGGAAGCGCCCGTTCCTGCTTGGTCAGATCGCTGCGATGACTTCTTCGCTTCATCTTCCTACCTCTCTTCCCCTTTCCCTCTTTCGCAACTCTTTCTGCATTGCCTCACTGAGCCTCCCCCGATTTGCTAGAGTCCTCAAAGCTGAGATATACTCTAGCAAAATCGGAAAGGGTTAGGCATGGCAAAGATGCAAAAAGTCTACACACGGGAATTCAAAGAGCAGGCAGTGCACCTGGCGCAGAATAGCGGCAAGTCGATCGCACAAGTGGCCAGAGAACTGGGGATCTCCGACACGTCTATTCACCAATGGCGCAAGGAACTGGCACGACACGGCAAGGAGGCATTTCCAGGCAGCGGTCATCAAACGGCCTTAGAAGAGGAAAATCGTCGCCTGAAACGGGAACTTGAACGCGTGCAACAGGAGCGTGATATCTTAAAAAAAGCGGTGAGCATCTTCTCACGGGAAAGCAAATGAAATATCAGTTTATCGAGCAATCCAAGCAGGAGTTTCCCGTCGTGGTCATGTGCCAGGTGCTTGGTGTTTCCGAAAGCGGATTCTACGCCTGGCGCAAGCGTCCGATCTGCCGACGCCGCCGAGAAGATGCTCAGTTAACAGTCGAGATCCAGCAGGTCTTTATGACCCACCGAGGCAGATATGGGAGTCCGCGTATCCACACAGAATTGAAAGATCAGGGGCGGCATCACGCTCGTAAACGGATAGCAAGGCTGATGCGTGAGGCAGAGCTCAGTGCGCTCCGTAAGCGACGCCGGGTACTCACTACGAAGCGAGATGCGAGCCATCCCGTTGCTGGCAATCTCTTAGATCGGGACTTCACAGCAGTCGAGCCAAACACGAAATGGGTGACGGACATCACCTCTATTGCTACCACAACAGGATGGCTGTATCTCGCGGTGATTCTGGATGTATATTCGCGTGCAGTGGTGGGATGGTCTATGTCGAGCTGCTGTGATGAAGCGTTAGCGGAAAACGCCTTGAATATGGCGATCGCTCGCCGCCGTCCCAAAGCGGGACTGCTCCATCACAGTGATCGTGGATGTCAATACACCAGCCGAGCGTATCGACAACGACTTGCGCAAATAGGCGCTGTCGTCAGTATGTCGCGCAAAGGCAATTGTTGGGACAATGCGGCGATGGAAAGTTTTTTCGGCTCCCTCAAGGAGGAGTGCGTAGGCCACCGGGTCTATTCATCACATGAGCAGGCCAGGCAGGCGCTCTTTGAGTATCTCGAAATTTACTCTAATCGACAACGAAGACATTCCACACTGGGATACAGGAGTCCGTTTCTCTATGAGCAGTTGGGATGATGAAGCGCTGAAAGAAATGTTTGACGTAGTACGTTTACTATGGTATAATAAGACTAGAAGCGTTACGTTACGTAAAAACGTTTTCCATCTTCCTCAGCTCCAACCTCTGAAGGCTCTACAAAAACGGGACAAGCTCACATCACGGTTCAGAGACTCCTATGAAGCGAGCGGGGCAACCGGAAGAGGTTGCGCCCAGCTACGTGTTCCTGGCCTGCAACGACTCCTCGTACATGTCCGGTCAGGTACTCCATGTCAATGGGGGAGAGATCGTCAACAGCTAAGCAGAAGCGGCCTTCCATCTTTGAGGTGAGAAAAGTCTCTTTTTCTCACTGCTCTTCGTATTACTGTGGACATCTGAACATGCCTGTTTGCGACAAACATCAGGAAAGGATTGGAAAGATGGGTCAATTTAGAAACGGGTGTTTTTGGCAGTGTAATTAGTGCCCACTGACCCTTGAGTAACCATCGTAAAAAGTAGGCCACTTTTGGAAAAATGGTCTACTTTGGCATTGACAAAGTAGACCATCTTGACCCTCTGCGAAAGAACACGTACCATATCTTCAGACAATGGAGATGCCATAGATGTTTTTTCAGATGAGGGTCCTCATGACAGCCATGCAGGTATTGAACACCAAAGGGGCAGCACGACGACTCGGATGCTCCGAGACCTGGATTCACAAGCTGGTTTCGGCTGGCAAGCTCAAAGCTTACACCTATGACGACAATGGTGTGCTCACCGAGCGCCTGAAAGACGATAAGGGGCAGGGTCAGGGGCTGTACTTCTTTGTCGGCGATGTCGATACCTATCACCCACAGGTGCAGCGCCGCCCACGCGGGAGCAAAAACAAGCAGGTCTCCACGCCTTCTCCGGGCATCCACAGCGCATGACGCCCAGCTCGCTCTTGCATATTGTTGGAGGTTCTGGTAGTATTACAGGTGGAGAGGAATTGATTCCTCTCGCTTTCCGCATCATCTGGGTCCAGGCGCAATAGTTCCATCCATACGCGAGAAGTGAATCCAGAGGAAGGGTGTTCGCTATGCTCAGCGAAACTGATCGTGAGCGCATCCGGCGCGCGTTTCACCTGGAGTACACAAGCATTCGCCAGATTGCCAAAGAGGAAGGGTGCAGCCGCGATACCATTCGCCGGGCGCTTTCTGGTGACCCTCTCAAGCCCTCTCAGTTGACGCGGCATCGGCCTGCTCCGGTCTTTGGTCCCTATCAGCTGCGCGTCGAGGCTCTCTTGGACGACAATACGCACCTTCCCCGCAAACAACGCTACACTGCCCACCGCATCTTTGAGGTCCTGCGAGCAGAGGGCTATCAGGGCAGTGAATCCACCATTCGTCACTACATCTCTGATCGCAAGAGCGAAAAGCAGCAACCAGAGGTCTTTCTCCCTCTCGAATTTGCGCCCGGGGAAGATGCCCAGGTGGATTGGGGCGAAGCAACGGCGATCCTGGCTGGGCACCGCGAAAAGGTGCAGGTGTTCATCATGCGTCTCTGCTTCTCGCGCCGTACCTTTGCCATGGCATTTCCGACCCAGGAGCAGGAGAGTTTCCTGTGGGCGCATGTGCAAGCGTTCCGACACTTCGGCGGGGTGCCGCACCGCATCAGCTACGACAACCTGGGTACGGCAGTGAAATTCGCCTTTGAGAAAACGGGCAAAGCCGGTCGCCCACGTCATGAGGTCCGTGCCTTCGTCGCCTTCCGCTCCCATTATCTGTTCTCCTCGCATTTCTGTACTCCAGCCCAGGGGCATGAGAAGGGGCAGGTTGAGCATGGGGTTGGCTACACACGCCGCAATGCGATGGTGCCGCTGCCCGAGGCCGCCTCCTTTGAGGAACTGAACCAGAAGCTCAGACTCCACTGCCTCCAGGACGATCATCGTCGGGTGGCGCGAGAGCCGGAGACCATTGGAGAAGCCTGGGAACGGGAACGCCCACTCTTGCTCCCCTTGCCTCCGTCCGACTACGAGTGTTGTCAGATGAAGACGGTTCGCCTCACCCCCTACAGCCAGGCCACCTACGACACCAATCGCTACTCCGTGCCCACCAACCGCGCGCGCCGGGAGGTGACGGTGAAAGCCTATCCCTTTGTGATGGAGATCTGGGATGGCATGCAGTTGCTTGCCAGCCATCGGCGCTGTTACGGGCGCGAGCAGGACATCTTCGATCCGCTGCACTACCTCTCGTTACTTGAGCAGCGCCCTGGTGCTTTCGAGTACGCCAAACCGCTCAAGCAGTGGCGAGCAGGCTGGCCGCCGTTCTACCAGCAGATGCTCGTCAATCTACGTGAGAAATGGCCGGAGGGGCGAGGAGTGCAAGAGTTCATTCGCATCCTGCAACTGCACCAGCATTACGAAGCACCCCTGATCGAGCGGGCCATTGAGCAGGCGCTCAGCTTTGGCTGTGCACATCTGGATGGAGTGCAGTACTGCTTGCATCAGTTGATCGAGGCCAACGCTGCGCCTCCCTCGGTGGTGGGAGTGCCTCTGGATCTCTCCGATCGCCCGGATCTGGATGCCATCGGCAAGCAACCGGTGGACCTGTCACGCTACGAACAATTGTTGAAGTTGTCCTGGTAGAGCAAGGAGACCGACGCCCATGCAACAGCGCCAGCCGACACCACCTGCACCCGGTCCTGATCATCACGCGAGACTCGAAGCCTATTTGCGTGAACTCAAGCTGCCCATGTTTTTACAGCTCTACCAGACCTACGCCCAAGATGCCGCCCGTTCTGGCCTCTCCAGCGAGCGGTTTTTGTTGGCGTTGTGTGAGGCCGAGAGGGCTGAGCGGCGGGTCCGGCGCATCGAGCACGCCATTGCGACCGCCAAATTCCCTTTTGTCAAAGAAATTGCGACCTACGATTTCAACGCCGTGGAGAATATCCCCAAGGCGCGCATCCTGGAACTGGCGGAGGGAGACTACCTAGCAAAAGCGGAAAACCTCTTGTTGTTGGGCAACCCCGGGCTTGGCAAGACCCATCTCGCCATTGGATTGGCACTCTCGGCTTGTCGGCAGGGCAAGCGAGTGCGCTTCTACCGGGCGGCCAAACTGGTAGACGAACTGGCCGTCATGCGCCGCGATTTGCGCCTCTCGCGTTTCACGGCGCAGTTTGTCAAGCTCGATCTGTTGGTCCTGGATGAACTAGGGTTCTTGCCCATTGATCGCGAAGGGGCGCAGATGCTCTTCCAACTCATCAGCGACCTCTACGAGCGTGTATCGATCATCGTCACCAGTAACCTCCGCTTTACCGACTGGAATGCGATTTTTGGGGACGAAAAAATGACGGATGCGCTGATTGGGCGACTGACGCACAAGGGCCACATCATTGAATTTGTGGGCGAGTCCTACCGCTTCCGCCATCGTCTCCAACAAGATCAGCAGCCCGCTGAAGAAGGCAAGTCAGAAGCTGGATAAGCAGTGGAGGCACCGCGAAACGGTCGTAGTGCAAAACACATTTCCTGAAGAAAGGAATGCGCAAAGGATGAAACTTCTCAAACCTTGTCCAGCATGTGAGTGGATGATATCGATGCAAGCAGCCAGTTGCATCCGATGTGGACACCCCCTTCTTGAGTCTCACCACTGGCAATGTCAAGACGCTCAGTGTGAGAACACCGGAGTCCATAGTTGCCGTAAGTGTGGGAAACTCGTGTGTGGGAAACATGCCGTTTTTGCGGGTTTTCGTGCTCAGTGTCAAAGTTGTTACCCGAAGCGGGTGCATATTCTTGAGGAGAGAGGCACTGAGGTGGGGATATTCATATGCCTTGCCCTTCTTGCAGCAGAGGTTGGAGCGTATCCTTCTATTGTGAATGCGCTGGCATCATACTTGCTATCACATGGAATGCACCCTCCCCTTACATTAACAGAAGCTGTATCTGCAGCTGTATGTGGAGCCGTATTCTTAGGTGGTCTCTTCGTGATGTGCATTCTCGCGGGAATCCTACGGTTAGCGATGATGTCTCCGTCGAGTTCTGAGAGGATGTGAGGGGATTGACGGATGAACGGTTACACACCGTCCTTCGCGCGCTCGCCTGGGTAGAGCAAAATGTACCTTTCCTGCCAGGCGAGAGGGTTTAACTCCAGACTCAGCTCTACCGTTCTTTCTTCCCTGGATCAAACTCAACCAGTGATCTGGGTGGTCTACTTTTTTCACTGCCATTCTGAGCTTCCTGCTTGCAATGGCCTACTTCGTGAATGTTAAGTGGGTCTGGATTACACTGCCAAAAACAACGGGGTCCTGGTGGGATTGGGCATTAGCTTGCTTGTAGCACCAAAGACCGGGAAAGAAATGCGTCAACTGGTGACGGAACGTTTGAGAAATCTGCGTGGCATTCCGCCAGAAAATGTGGAACTCAAGCAGCAAGTGCAGCAGATGGCACAGCGCGTCCAGGAGGTCCAGCAACAGGCGACTCGTGCCGCTCAAATGGAGAGTACTGCACAAAGCTATGCACAACAGACAGCACAGAGCGCCCGTTCTGCGCAGGAAGAGCTGGGAAACCTGGCTCAGCAGGCAGGCGTTGACGTGCCATTAACACCATCAGAGATGATAAGACCGACGCCACCAAACCAATCAAGGAAACCAACTTCCTAAAGAAAAGCTGAGGCAGAACGGGTTGTCAAGGAGCGCCAAAAAGGCGTAGCAGCAGGATGTACGTAAGGCTGGCCCTGAAGAGGGTTTTTCACCAGCTATCACGCTCTCTCAGTCTCGGGCAAGGTGCGGTAGGCGGAGTTCCTCTCGCGTCCCGCGTTCCTGCACCCTGCTCTTCCCTCCAACCTGTTCTCAAGGGTGCAAACAATGTGACACGGCAACTAGATCTTACCGGTGGTGCCTCTTCTTCCGTTTCTTCTTTCGCCGCTGCTGTCTGGGCGAGCTGGCAGGCGCGCCGTAACCGAAGGGATCTCCGGCGCAAGGCCCACTTCCCCTGCCGTCACGACGTCGCCGCCCAGGACATCCAGCAACTGCCGCAGCCACTCCTCCACTCCTATGTTGCGCATCTGCTTGAGGTTGACATCGATCCACATCTCGCGCTCAATGAGAGGCGGGTGTGGGGTGGCGAACAGCGGGTCGATAGTGACGGCCTGGAAGGGATTGATCGGTTGCTCAGCAGCGTGGGCCTTGCCTTCCAGCACGTCGAGCAGCTGCCCGAACCACTGCCCGCCTCCCATCGCCTCTATGAGAGCGGCGTTGACCCGAACCCACTCGGACTCGCTCAGAGTCGGTTCGTGTTCCCCGGTCAACGGCGCAGCTACGGTGATGGCATAGAACGGATTGATGATGATGCGCTGCACGCTGTCTTCCGTGAAGTTCGGCATGCCTTTCCCCTTCCATTGGCAATGCTGTCCCTATTACCGTCTGCTGTCGTGCTATTCTCCGACAACGGGAGAAAAAAGGAAACGGGGTGCCTGCCTCCCCCCTGCGACAGTGATAGCAAGCTCACGTATTTTCACGGGCTGCTCAGGAACATTCACGATCTACTGGAGAAGTAAAGAGGGAGAAGGGTCAGCCGACTAGTATCTTGGCTCTTTGTGAAAGTTTGACACTGTTGGGAAACTCCTTTAAGCTGCCAGGTAAAGTTTCTGGAAAGCCGAGAGGCGTGTGGGAGCCAGATCATCCCCATCGAGCCATGCCACCACACGGACCAAATTCATGGCAGCGGCAACGCCAAGATGCTGTAAGTGTGTTTTCGCCTGGCCAATATAGCGAGAGCGGCGCATGCCAAAAGCGCGCACCCCCTGAGAAATTGTAGCTTCGATGCCCTCTCGCAGGGCATACTCTTTGACAAAGGCGGTTGTCTTTTGCCGCCGACGAGCGGCTTGTAAGGCTTCATGTTGGGCTTGCGGTCGAATAGTAATGGTCCGTCGCTTGTACTTCTTGACCGAGCGGATGCAGTGAACCTGGCGGGGGCAGCGACCGCAAGTAGTGGTCGAGAACTTGATCTTGATGACCTCATTGGTGCGGTTGTCGATGGCAGGAGTCCAACTGATGCTGGGCTCTCCTTGCGGACAAATCGCCTGTTGGTGTTCCCAATCGATGACGAACTGGCTGGCGTCAATCCCTTGCTCGGTGTTAGCTTGCCATTTCACATCGACACGAGCAGGACCAATCACTTCAATACCATACCGAGGCTTCCTGCTGACCAAGATGGGTGCTGTGATAGAGCCGGAAGCGAGCAAATGTTGACGTGGGGTAAGTTCCGCCTGCTCAAGCTCGGCATGAATCGGCTCGGTGACGGCTTCATCCGTCGTGGTGGCGGGAGTCGTACTCACATGGGTGATCAGCTGAGGCCCATTTTGCTCGCAGGTCTCAGTCAGATGGACTTTGTAGCTAGTCCACCTCGTGTCGCGCTTTTTGCCATAACGGGCTTCTGGGTCATAGGGCGAGTTGATGAACCGTTTGCCTGGGGGAAGATTGTCGTTGCTGCGCCAGTGAAGCTGTCCCTCGATCCAGACGTAGTTTTGCAGCCAGATGCGGCACAGGATCTCGACTGCCGGGACTTCGCTCAAGAAGGCAGGGGCATCGGCAGCGTAGATGGCAGTTAACAGGTTCGCCCCATCCTGGCCGATCCGTTCCGCCTCGGCTTGACGGTCCTGCTGACTGCGTGGAAGGCGACTTTCCTCAATGCGATGTCCATAGCGCTTCACCCATTCCAACTCGCTGTGGTCGAGCAACCAACCAGGCGCCACAATGGCCAGACTGTTGAGCACAAAGCGCATGGCCTCACCCACACACATCAGTCGATTGATGGCTCGCACGGATGTCCTGCACATGCGTGGAGTCGCTGCGTTGCCGTTGGCGCTCGCTTCCGCCAGCCATGTTCTTTGAACAGAGCCAGCATGGCGTCCAACAACACCTGTTCGGCTTCCCCTTCCACCAAACGCTTGCGAAAGTCCGACAAGATGGTAAAGTCGAAACCGGGATCAGTCAGCTCCAAGCCAAGGGCATATTTCAGATCAATGCGACCGCGAACGGCTTCTGCGGCTTGGCGATCGGGCAGCCCTTCGAGGAACTGCACGACCGTGATCAACGCCAATCGCCATGGGGCCTCAACAGGGCGTCCATTCTGTGGAAACAGATGCGCAAAGGACTCATCCTGGTAAATCGTTCCCAAAGCATCGCGCATCTTCATGTAGAGATTGCTGTTGGGATAGGCTGCACGAGCCACACGGGCCGTTTCTTCTGGGATAGCGAACTCCTGTTGTGGGTGTAATGTCATCTTCCTTCTCCTTCTTGCAGCTATCTGTTCGAACTCCTTCTCGGTTTCTTATCCTAACACACACTCTGAAGGGGGCGAAGTTTCCCAACAGTGTCAAATTTTTCTGCAGAACCACACTTCTCCTTGAATCAGAAGTCTCGACCGCCAGGCTCATTTTAAAAGGGTATAGTGGAGGTACTATTTCACCTTTCCCGGGAAGGGGTAGTTCCCTCTCGACATGCTGCGGAGGCGAGAGAGAAGTCGACGAAACTGCAGGTAAGGAGGTCGGCATGGTTGGTAGACAAACTCGGGTAGAACATCTTTCCTACGAAGCTTGCTTTCTGGAGAGGAAGAGGGTATGATGAGAGAGAAAACAGTGTACAAGCCTGCTTCGGGAGGCAAGAAAAGCCTGCCTCAGGCGCGCTTGATATCCGTGTACTTGATGTAGAAGAGCCTAGAGAGCCACTTTACAGCAAGCGGGCGTCGTTCTTGCGAGTTCCTGCCTTCCAAGCAGGCTGTCGCGGGTTCGAGCCCCGTCTCCCGCTCTTCTTATTAGATCGTCGCCCTCGAAGTGCTTTACAGGCCGCTTGAAAGGAAGCGAGCAGTGATGAGCAGTCGAGACGGCGGTTTTCTTGTGCCTCAAAAGGTGTTCAACGGACACCTGCCTTCATTTTCTGGCAAGTACCTGCCTCGCGTTTCACCTTCTAACAAAAGTGTTCGCAACCTCGCATAGGCAGGTTGTTCGTCACCGGAACTGCTGCTAGAGGAACTATAAACCATGCCTTCAGAAAAAGCAAGGGAGGCAGGTGTTCTCCCAAAGACGATGACAAAAAATCAGCTTGTTTTGGTCGAAGGCCGCATGGAATTCATAACGACAATGAGACTTGCATCCCGAGAAGCCCCGGAATGAACGACTGCTGAGAATACGCTCTTTGCACGGGGCAATCACAATGACACTGGATATGCGTTCTAAACTCCTCTTCCCTCATGTACTTAGATGTGTTATAGTTTTCCAAAATGAAACAGAACCTCTGAACTCCTGACGAGATCTCAGAACCTGAACGACTAGCTTTGCGACTTGGTGAAAGCCATAGTTCGTCTGAACCTCCAATTGGGCCTGCGCATCGAGCCTGGTCATGCTTCTGAGCTGTCGAAGAAACGGTCAGAATATGGAATACGGTGAATGGACGAATGCTTCATACGCTCAACGAGCATTCAGGGGCGTTGTTGGCTATATCGCTCAGTAAAAATGGGCAGTTGCTGGCAAGCGGCCACGAGTGAGACAAGCAGCAACCTCACTACTCCTCTCGCCCTCACCTTCTCCTTTTCAAGGAGCGTTTCCCCCTCTAAGGCTCTTCCCGTCTCTGCGACATTGCTCTGTAGGAAAGCCTCCATCCGCTCTTTCTCGCGGTGGTCTCGCTGAGCGCATATTTTCCTGGCGAGATGCACATCGCTATGCTATACTACCGACGATTGAGAAGCGATACCTATCCATGCGATTTGACGGAGCAAAGAATCGGCTTGGAGAACCGATCTGTACAGAGAGAGGAACAGATGCAGTTACATCCATTCGTGCGCATCCTCACTTTCGGACCGCTCGAAGTAGTGAGTCGCGAGGATCCGGCTGCCGGGGAAAGCGCTCTCCGCTACGTGCCACTCTCCACTGAGAGACTCAACGGACGCGGCACGACCGCCGCGTTTACGTTGCTGAAAGTGTTGATGTGCCAGCCGCACCGACACGCACCCCGAGACCTGCTGATGGAACTTTTGTGGTCGGAGCACACCCGCCGCCAGGCAGGAGCGCGGCTGGATGATGCCGCTTCTGTCTTGCGCACCCTGCTGCGCCCTGGTAGCGGGGAGAATCTGCTGGAGTACCGGCACAGCAACCGGGACACTGGCAACAGCTATCGCCTGGCCCCGTACCCATACATCTGGGTCGATGCTGATGCCTTCGAGTGGTACGTGGCCCAAGCGTGCCGCCTAGAGCGCTTCGGCGACGATCCACTGCCTTTGTGGGAGGAAGCCTATCACCTGGCGTCCCGGGGCGCCTTCCTGGCAGATGAAGTGTACAGCGAGTGGACCATCGAACGGCGCGAATTGCTATCAGGACAGTACCGGCAATGCGTGCATGAAGTGACGCGCTTGTACCGTGAGCGAGGCGCCCTCGCGGAAGCCGAGCGGGTCCTGCGGGAACACCATGTGCGAGAGCCAATGGACGAAGACGCGTTGCGGCCTTTCATGGAACTCTTGGGGGAGCAGGAGCGCTACCAGGAGGCATCCAACGCCTACCGGCGCGTACAGGAGGCGCTGGCGCAGGAAGGGCGCACTCCCGATCCACGCACCCAGGAGATCGCGGAATATCTGCGCGCCAAACAGATCACGCGCACGCGGGCATCGGCGGCACGCCCAACCTTTTCGTTGCAGCCGCAGCGGGCCGTGCTCCCGCACCTTCGTGCTCCGTCTGTCCCTGGTTCCACACAGGCTCTCCTCCGGGTGGGGCAAACTGGCTCAAATGCGCGATTAGCTCCTCCCATCACCCAGGTCTCGACCTTGCTCGGAACTGATGCACCATTCGACGGCACCCTGAATATGTTGCGTCTCCTGTTAGAAGGAGAGGAACATCAGGCCATGTCGCTCCTCTCTCGTCGTCAACTCTTAGCATTGGGCATTGCCACGTTCATTAGTCGTCTTGCGCAACTCGATAGCAGGCGCATCTCGGCAATCGAACGGGAAGAACTGGGACGGGCGCTGGGCGCGAGTATTGCAGACGGGTGGAAACTCTTCCTCTCATTAGAAAATGCCCAGGTGGTAGCGATGGGACGGGCGCAGCTCTCCTTGATCCACCAGGCACATACCCTGATCGATCCATCCGCGCTCCCATACTTCTATGCAGGAGCATACGGCTTCCTCGGTCTCGGGTTGCACTTCCAGGAGCGCAAGGAGGAAGCCTTGCACATGTACCACCATGGCTATATCGCGGCGCTGGCCACAGGTAATCCCTGGTATGTGGCACAGAGCCTCATCTGTCAGGCCGATACCCACCTGGCTCTCGGTCGTCATACCGAAGCACTCCGGACGCTTGAGGAAGCACTCTCATGCCTGGGAGACACCGACGAAGAACATCGACGAGCCAAAGCGCATATCCTGGCCTGCCTGGCTGACACAGCCATGGAGAGGGGAGCGCACGCAGAGGCGCACAAAAAACTTGACGAAGCGGCGGCCTACCTGGATCAGACGACGGTCATTGAGGAATTTGATCGTAGCACTTGGCTACAGCTCGCAGGGAAAAAAGCCCTGATGATAGGCGAGTATCAGCAAGCCATTGATCATCTCGAAGAGGCGTTGGCAGCCAATCCTCCTCACTGGCTGGTGCGTCAAGCTGGGATTCTTACCCCACTGGCAATGGCTTACGCACGCATACAGGAACGGGAGCAAAGTTTATCAATCGCGCGGCAAGCCATCCCGGTTATCGGAGCGGTGAATGCCCCGATGACGAACAAGTACTTCCTCGAGTATATTAGCAAGGACCTTCTCGGACGCTTCTCACGCGATAGAGAGATACACACATTCCTTGCAGAAACACAGCAACAATTGCCACATCTTCCTGCTTTTGTTGACGCCTCATAGGAGAGCGATTAGGTGATGTATCGCCTTGTTCGCCGTTTTACTGCCTCAGACGTTCAACGAGCAGCAGTCCCGCGCCATGCGGCAGATCCTCATACCACATGCGAGCGGCCCCTTGCAGTTGTTTTACGCACCACGCTCCCACGGCCTCGAACTTTTCGCGGGTAAACAGCTGCTTGTGGTCATAGGCCTGCGATGGCTCTCCCAATTCATAGGGTACGGCAAAAATCAAGCGATGCCTCGTTACCTTGAGCAAATTCGCAAGGACCCGGTACATGTCTTCTTCCGTGAAGTGTTCGAGCACATGTAGTGCTGTGGTCGTATCAAACACACCAATCGCGCTGAAATCGTCAGCGAGGAGGTCAGCCTGAAGGTAGTGGACAGTGGTGAGATGCCGTTCTTCGGCGAGCTTCTGCGCCACCTGGAAAACTTCCGCGTCAATATCGACGCCCACCACCTCGCTTACAAATGGTATCCGTTCAGCGAGCAGCAGCGCAAAAAAGCCACCATTGCATGCCGCGTCGAGAAAACGCTCACCCACACCGAGTTCGATGACCCGCTGGTACAAGGTGGCAGATTCGCCCAGGATCCCATAATCGGGAAGGTTTGAAGTCACTGCGCTACTCACCAGGGTCAGCAAACGCTGCAAGGTATTCGCCCCAAAGTAGTTCCAGGCCCTTCGCACATCTTCAGGGAACAGCGTTCCTCCAACGATCCCCGTCATCAGTTCCCCTAACTCCTTATTCGATGTGATGATGCCAAAGGGTTTCAGTTCTACAGCAAGGTGATGAGGGATGTTCGTATGGAAATCTTCTGGCGCAAACCAGTGAACAAGAATCGTCTTCGGCTCCGCCTCCCGTGTGAAAAGCAGGAAATGGGCAGTCTCATGTACCTGGTAAGCACCTTCGGCGAAACGTTGTTTGAGCGATGTACGGTTGACTCCGTAACCATTCACCACGATGAAGTCACCAACGCGTACGCTCCGCTCGTGGATAGGTGTTTTTCTCGTCGGATGCCGGGGAACTTCCGTCATGGATTGTTTGTCGATCATTGCGTCTCTCTTACATTTCTCACAAATCTCTCCTGAGTGCCGTTTCTTCGGGTATTGTATCATGTCTCTCGGCAGATGTGTTCCCTCTCAACAAGGATCAAACAGCCACCACGGCGAGTCCTCTCCAACTTTTCACTCCACAAAACGAACCAAGTTTTATATGATCATTCCGAGACGGCGCTTACGCCCACAACCCCACGTAGCTCCGATGACCGGCGAGGAAACGACGAGAGCGGTAGCTCCCTGAGAGCAGACGCGAGCCAGCGCAGCGAGAAGTTCGATTACGTACATACCCGCAAGAGCAAAAACAGCAAGGATAAAGTGCTATGCTTGTCCCTGGTGTATGAGGATAACTGACCGAGATAGGACTAGTCTCAACGGTCAGTCCGCCAAAAAAGTCAGCAACATGGAAACAAGGGGTGAAGACGATGGAGACCAACCAAAGCGAAATTGCTCGTTTACGCCAACAGATCGCCGATGAATATCTCGCTGCGACACGTGGACTCTCCGGGTTTGCCGCGGGTGCTTCCCAACATCGCTTCATCACCGCCCGTATGGAGCGGATCGGTGCCTATCACGACACGTTGAAGCACTTGGTGGGAGAGCGCGAAGCCACCAGGTTGATGGCAGAAACGCTCGAAGCATTGTAAATGGTGATCAATGACCGGACGAAGAACCAGGGACGCAATCGCTCAGCAGTATCCTGCTTCAACTCTCTCTGCAACGCCACCGTCCCCTGTTCCTTGCTATCACACCTAGATCCGATTTGAGCTAGCTGGAGGCCCGGCGGGTGATTCACGAACTTGCAGTGAAACGGGAAGATGTGTGACAGGGCCATTGCGACCTTTCAGGCTCACGGGTGCATCCCGGGATAGTGCCCACCGTGCAGCAATAGACGAGCCCAGGGCACTCAAGAACATAGGATGCTACGAGACCTTCTCCTCCTTTAGAATGCATAGGAAGTGAGGAACGTATGACCACGACAGCCTCCACCTCTCGCAATCGCTATGTGATCGACATTGAACAAGGTGCGGAAACCGCGCGACTGGTCGAGCAAGATCGCTTGTTTACACTGGCGATGGGTGGTCTCCTCCCTGAACAGGCCGACCCGTCCGCAATCGCGCAGGTGCTGGACATTGCCTGTGGTCCCGGCTCCTGGGTGATCGAGATGGCGTATGCGTATCCACATATGCACCTGACCGGAATTGATCTGAGCGCCACGATGATCAACTATGCCCGTGCCGTAGCTCAGACCACCTGGCGCGACAATGTGACCTTTCGCGTGATAGATGCGTGCCAGCCCCTGGATTTTGCAGACGCTTGCTTTGATCTCGTGAATGGCCGCTTCCTGGTCGGCTTTCTGGACAAGGGTAGCTGGCCTGGGCTGGTAGCGGAGTGCTTGCGCATCCTCAAGCCGGGTGGCATTTTGCGCCTCAGTGAGTGCGAACTGGGTATCTCAAGCAGCCCGAATCTGCAATGCCTAGGGAGGTTGCTCGCACAAGCGCTGTACGCGCAGGGACGCACCTTTTCGGTCGATGGACACAGCATCGGCATCTGCCATGTGCTCGGCAAACTGTTGCGCGATGCTGGGTTCCAGCAGGTCCAGCATAGACCCTTTCTGCTCGAGGCATCCTCTGGCACGCCATTGCATGACCTCAGCATGCAAGAAACAGCGCTGACCTTCGCGCTGCTCAAGCCGTACCTGATTGGATCAGCGGTGGTAGACGAAGCAACATTCGAAGAGCTCTACCGAGGCCTGCTCTCCGACATAGCCAGCGTGGATTTTACCAGCATGTCATTTGGACTTACCGTCTGGGGCATCAAATCTGCCCCACAAGGTACTCCCTAAGCAACGGGCTTGCTGTCCTCTCTCGGCAGGACGCATTGGGAAGATGCGCGTTGGAGTGCTTTGGCTTTGGTATGAACGTTGAAAGAAACAGGAGTGCATGATGAGTAAGAAATCGAAGTATGGAGGGCTTCTCCTCCTTTTCCTGCTAGGATGTACCCTTGCTGGCTGTGGAGGAACCTCATCTGGGGTGAGCACAGCCATAGCACCATCTCCCTTGGTTACTCAATCGGTCTACGTTGTCTCGACGACCGGCCTTTCTGCATATCAGGCCAGCGATGGTAAGCGACGCTGGAGCTTTCAGCCATCCTCTCCCCCACTCTTCAGTGCACAAAAACCGCTAGTGCTGGGGAGTGGCGTGGTGTACTGGGTCGCCGATCAACTCTACGCGCTTGATGTCAGCGATGGCAAGCTATGGTGGAGTGCGCCTGTGGGCGGGAGTCCAGGTGCCGTTGCCGTGAATGGCAATCTCGTCTACGTCCTGTCTTCTGACCTGCTCTACGCCTTCGACAGAGGCAATGGCTCATTACGCTGGCGTCAGCAACTTGCATACAGCCTGGGTACCACCGCCAAACTGCTCCTCGAACAGGGAACCCTCTACGCGATCAATGGCGCACACTTGACTGCACTACGAGCAGACTCTGGAGCCATCCGCTGGCAATTCCATCTGGACCCCGGACTTGGCGAGTCGATTACGGATGTCTTCCTGGCGGGCAGTGCGCTCCTGGTCTGGTCCCCCACGACCCTTGACGGGCTTGATGCGAACACGGGGCGTGCCCTCTGGCATAAAGAGACCCAGGCGAAGGATCTGCGCGTCGTAGGAGAGACCGTCTATACGATTTTCATCGATGTCCCCACTGGGGGACTTGGGAACAGTGTAACCGGGCTGCGGGCACTGCGCCTGCGAGACGGAGCGCAACTCTGGCAAGTGAACGCCCCAGTACAGGACGGCCAGGCATCCTTCATCACCGGCGCTACCTTTTTCCGAGCCATAGGGCCGACAGGAGGAGATGTCGAGGCGAGAAGCACCCAGGATGGCCACCAGCTCTGGCAACGCCCTAGCGGGGAGACCTTCGTGCATCTCCTCGCGAACGGGGGAATGCTCTACCTGGAAACGCAACGGGGCGCGATCGATGCACTCCGGGTTGCTGATGGGAATCCGCTCTGGATGTATCCAGGAGCAAGTGGAGACCTGTCCCTGTCTCTGATGAACCATGTCCTCTATCTGGTTGGCAAAGATTCCGGGCAAGTGGTCGCACTCGATCCCGTCAGGGGAAAGTCTCTCTGGCAGCTTATGGTGGGCAACGGCATCAGCGCTTTCCTCGTTTCCTGAGAGGATAGGTGCGCATCTCCTGGCAGCGCACGTTCTGCTTCCTGTTTGTTGTTAGAGTGAAGCCCTGACAAAGATCGCCACGACAACGGGGAGAGAAAGAAGCGCATACGGAGGCTATGGGTTCACCTTTTTTGGACAAGAAGAGCATTGGCTACAAGCTGCTCGAATGCAGAATAATAGGTGGACGCTGGAAGAAGTCGCTGCATGTAAAAATGCATACTCCTTCCCTAGCTAGTAGCCCGCACCAACGCTAGACTGTCATAGGGCTGCTTTAGCCAGCGTTCAAGTAGCAAGAGCACGTGCAGCCGCACTGCTCACTCTTCTGAAAGATCCGCCTAGGGCGTTTCCAACAGCAGAAATGCCTGCAAGTCCTGCTGCGTTGCGGGCAGATCGAGACAGAGCAAGTCCTGTCGTATCCCACTCCATACCTCCTGACCTGGAAGAGCTTCCTCCACCACCCACAGTTGGTTACAGGCGGCAATCGCGCTCAAAACGGCGCGTTGCTCTGTATTCAAGTTCTCACGCGTCGCTTGTGGTGCTGGTCCAAATTCCTCCCAATGGAAGGCGCTGTGCAGCAGACAGCGAGCGACCTCGTCTGCTACAGTCTTATCCAATGTGGGGAGCAGCTCTACCAACCGCCCAACAATGAGGTCACGGTGCCTGGAGAAGGTGAGCCGGTGAAGGAACTCGAGTGCGTGGAATGGAACTGCTCTGCCAGCCCATGTCCAGGGTAATTCCTCGTAGGGGGCCTGCACCAGGGACGGGTCGGTCAAGACCGTGAAGAAGACCGGGACGACCTCCTGGGGAACCGCTTCTTTCAAGAGGAAGCACAGCGCCATAGCAGCACAGAACCGCACGAGCATCATGTTGCCAGTAGTCAGGTATAGCAGAAGTAGGGCAGATGAGTCCTCTGTGGCGGGTAGCAGTTGGCCCAGGCTCAAGAGGAGGCAGCCCATCATGCGTTCGTCCGTTTCCCGCTCCAACTGAGCTTGCAGGGCTGGTATCAGCCGTTCCTGGTCCTCCTTGAAGCTGGCCAGCAGGTAGGTGGTGGTCATGCGTAACTGGAGGTCCTGGTCAGCAAGGAAGGACAGGTAGAGATCCATACCTTCCCGAACGGCCTGGTGGGTCAGCTCAACCCACCTGATTTCTTCTGCCATTTCCTGCTGGAAGACGGGATCTTGCTGGCGTTGCTCATCGGTCAGGTTCAGGTGCTGGCGTTTGTAGCTATTGCCGCGTGCCAGCTTCGCCAGGAACGTGACCAGATCAGGCTTCTCTTCGGCTTGCGTCTCCGGCAGCCACGCCACGAGAAACGGTGCCGCATATGCTGAAGCCTGGTAGATCGTTCCCTGATGCTCCAGCTCTGACCAGAGCGTCTGCCGTGCTGCAGCACGCACCTCTTCATGAGAAGAGGCCAGATCGCGCAGCGCCCCGGGAATCCCTTCTGCGGTGCCATAAGCTGTCTCGAGCCTGGACCAGTCAATGGTATCGAGTGTGTCGAACATAGAGGCTTCCCTCCAAGGGCCATACAAGGGATCTATCTCTCTGTTCTTTCCAGATCCTCCCAAAACGGTACTGTTCAAACAGTGTTGGATAGCAAGGTCTTCTCCCTAAGGGGTTTTCCTAGGTGGTGGTAGGGCATATTAGGGATTGTGCCGAGATACGTGTAAAACTAGGCCAGATGGAATTCCTGTGAGCCATCTGCAGCCAGGAGACATCGCTGACCCGGCATCCGACGAAGTCGGCCGAGCGCGAAGATGGCAGCACCACGCCAATCCTCCTCTTGCTCGACCAAGGAGCGCAGAATATAGCGCTGATCCTCTGAAAGTTGGCGAGGCGCCAACATCGGCACGGAGGGCAGATTAACACCTCTCGTCGGGTTGCGCTGGAGCAGTCCCTTTTCCTCCATCAGCCAGCGGGCAAAAACATCATTTCGTTCCCAGTCTTTTGTTCCAAGTTGCAGAGCGGCACATGCTGGGCGATGGCAAGACGTCCAAAAAGGCGAAGGCTCATCGCACACTCGGCTCGCATCGTCGCGTCACAGGTGTGTCGAAGCCTCCTGCGGGCTCAGCGGAAGCGCCACAAAGAACGTCGACCCCTGCCCTTCGACGGGCTCGAGCCATATGCGCCCCCCGTGCGCCTCGACCAGTTCGCGGCAGAGATAGAGTCCCAGCCCGGCTCCCCTGATCCCATACGCCTGTGCATTACTCGCCCGCGCAAAGCGTCTGAAGACCTGCGCACGCTCATGCAGCGGAATGCCGATGCCCTGGTCGCGGACGGAGAGGAGTGCCTCGCGCGTCTCCTCATCGACACGGATGGTCACCTCGATCGCTCCTCCCTCTGGACTGTACTTGATGGCATTGCCGATGAGGTTGCTGAGCACCTGCTCGATGCGCCGGGGATCGGCCTGGACCACGAGATGCGCAAGCGCTGTCTCGAGCGTGAGGGTGTGCTGCTGTGTCGTCAACTGCCGCCGCGCCAGCACGCGCCGGGCCAGCGCCACCAGATCGGTCGGTTCGCGTTGTAACTCCAGCCGTCCCGCCTGCACGCGCGTCACATCCAGCAGGTCTTCGGCCAGATCGACCAGGCGAGCGGTTGCCAGGTCAATCCCTTGCAGGGACTGCTGCTGCCACTCAGCCAGTTGGGGCCCTTTGCCGCGCGCCGTCTGGTTGAGCAGCGTTTGCACGAAGCCGGTGAGGATCGACAGCGGCGTCCGCAGCTCGTGCGCGGCGATACTGATGAACTCGTCTTTGAGCTGTTCGGCTGCCTTGAGGGCCGTCACATCCTGGTGGACCACGATGGCGGCCGGTTCCGCCTGTTCAGCCAGGTAGGGTACCGGCGATGCTGGCGCGACATCGACCCGGTGCGCAGCGAGGGCGACGGCATTCACCAGCACTGGGAGCGCCGTTCCATCGGGACGCTGGATGGTCACCTGCTGCTGATGAACCGTCTCACCCTGCTGCACTGCTCGCAGGGTCGCCAGCTGCTCAAGTGGGAGTGGGTGTCCATCCGTGCCGTATACGCGGATGCGATTCTCCTCAAGAAAGGCGCCCATGGGCTGTCCAGGCCGCCAGGGCACTCCCCACAGCGCTGCTGCGGCACGATTGGCGAGCACCAGCCGCGCATCGCGCCCCTGCACCAGGTAAACACTGCTGGGTAGCTCGTCCAGGATCTTTTGCAGCAAGACCCGCCGCGCTTCGATGGCCGTCACGTCCTGATGCACCACCAGGGCGGCCGGTTCCGCTTTATCAGTAGCATGTGCTGCCGTGTCTGCTGGCAAGAGGCCGAGATTGCCCGCGTCGAGGGCGACGGCATTGACCAGCACCGGGAGCGCCGTCCCATCGGGATAGTGGATGGTCTCCTGCTGCTGCAGGATGGTCTCACCGTGCTGCACCGCTCGCACGGTCGCAAATTGTTCAAGTGGGAGCGGGTGTCCATCTGCGCCCAGGACACGGATGTGGTGCTCCTCAAGAAAGGCGTGCAGCGGCTGTCCAGGCTGCCAGGTGGCCCCAAATACCGCGGTGGCGGCACGGTTGGCGAGCACTAGCCGCGCATCGCGCCCCCGCACCAGGTAGACACTGCTGGGCAGCTCATCCAGGATCAATTGCAGCAAAGCCCGCCGCGCTTCCGTCTCGATGTGCATCCGCTGGGCGATCAGCCCCCGGCGCGCCTCCGTCACATCGTGCCAGACGACCACGGCGGCAGCCATGCTCCCTTGCGCCTGATCCATGCGCTCCTGGCCCTGTGGCAAGCGACCGGCAGGTGGTGGTGGCAGGCGCAGCGGTGAGGCCGTGACCAGGTACTCGCGCGTCTCGCCGTCCGCCTCCTCCACGCGCACGGTACTCTCCTGGCCCGCCGCGCCTTCGAGCGCGCGTCGTGCCGGGGTCACGAGCAACGCCTCGATGAGCCGCTCGCCCGCAGGCGTTTCCCGGAGCCGCTCGCGCAACCGGCGGGCGGCTCCATTTTCGCGCAGCACGTTTCCTTGCGGATCCACCAATGTGACCCCATCGGTAATGCTTTCAAAAAGCGCATCCAGTTCCTGCGCCCGCATCTGAGCCGTCCGGTACCACCGCACATTCTCGAGCGCGACGGCGGCTTGCGCCGCCAGGCCAGCCAGCACGATCTCATCTTCGTGCGTAAATTGGCCCGGTTGGCTGTGGCCCAGCAGCAATCCGCCGCGTACCTCTCCCGATCGGTCAAGCACCGGCGCGCCGAGGAAACTGCGGACCAGCGGATGTCCAGGCGGGACGCCCTGGGCGCGTAACCCTTCTGCCGGCAGGTGTCCATGAACATACGCAGCTGCGGCCTGACTCGCCGCAACTCGTGGGTCTGCCGGCGGTGACGCTTCAGTTCGAGCCACGAGCGCTTCGGCGTCGGCGACGCGCACGGGCACCCCATAGCGAAAGATGGGCAGCAGCAATCCCTCGCCTCCCAGGGGCATGCGGCGCAGCTGCGCTTCCTGCTCTGGGCGGACGCCGACGATGGCGGCGAGCTGAAACAAGTGGCCCTCGGAAGGGACAAGCGGCTCGCCTTCTGCACTCACCGGGCGCAGCGTCAAGGCGGCAAACGTCGCACCGATCAGGTCACGCGCCGTTTCCACGATCAGTTGGAACAGGCGCGCCTCGTCCCGCTCGCTCATAAGGGCCGCGCCGACACGACTCAGCGCCGCCAAGCGTTGGGCCGTGATGGGCCGTGTGTTCGTTTTCCTGGCATGCATCTCTCACCTCCCCTGGCTGGTTTCCTTGCTGATATGACGCCGCTCCTCCCCACGCCTTTGAAGCCTGCTTGGGCACACGACATGAGGCCTCGATCTCTGTGCGTCTCTACACATTTCCATGTATTTCGTTTCTATTCTATAATAGAACAGCACCATCGTACACAAGATCACGCGGGACAGAACGCTTTCCGCGCCGTGAGACACAGAGGCGGGAGCGCTCGCGGCACACAGCGCGAGCCATAGAGAGGCGGACAAGATAGACATGTGCGCACCTCCCGCGTCAAAAGGAACGACAGTCTTTCTCGCCCCCGCAAGACGCTCATCAAGTGCGCCGCCGAGGGCAGGAGCGTGAACTATGCCTGAAAAGAAAACGACGATTTTGATCGTTGATGATGATCTGCAATTGCTCCAGTTAATCGCACTCAATCTCGAACTAGAGGGCTATGCGGTCCTGCAGGCCAGTGACGGCTTGCAGGCCCTCAGCCAGATCGAGACCCACGCACCCGACCTGGTGCTGCTCGATGTGATGATGCCCAGGATGAGTGGGTTTGCCGTCTGCCATCGGGTGCGGGAGTTCTCCACGGTCCCCATCATCATCATCACGGCCCAGGGACGCAGCCAGGACAAGGTGCGCGGGCTGGACCTGGGTGCGGACGATTATCTCACCAAGCCGCTGAACATGGACGAACTCTTGGCACGGGTGCGTGCAGTGTTCAGGCGTGCACAGATGACGGAGGACGAACGCGCGCGACAAGGGGCCATGACCATCGGAGACCTCACGATCGACTTTGGACAACACCTGGTGCTGATGGCTGGCCGCAAGGTGGTGCTCACGCCCACCGAGTACCGCCTGCTGGCCGATCTCGCCCGCAATGCTGGACGCATCGTGCCACAGGACCTCCTCTTAGAGCGTGTCTGGGGCAAAGAGTACGTCGGCGAGCATCATATGCTCCAGGTGAATATCAACCGGCTGCGCCACAAGCTGGAGGTAGATCCTGTCCACCCGCGCTATCTCCTCACAGAGGCGGGGGTCGGCTACCTGCTGGTCGCGCCACCCGATGAGCAGCGGGGACCGTGAACTCTCTCACTCTGCTTCCGAAGCACTGACAGTGCGTGTGACGAGTGGTGTGAGCTCTTGAAAGATCTCGCGCTCCAGGCTATGCGAAGCTGGGCTCGGCGTCATCGTCACTAACATGACGGCATCGGTCTGCGCCTCAACTGTATGTGGAACGTTCGCCTCCACCTGCAGCACCATCCCCGCGTGCAGCTTGACATTGCTGCCCGCCGCTGTAAAGATCACTCGACCGCGCAGCGCCTGCACGAGAATCTGGCTGGAGGTGCGATGCTCCTGCAACTGCTGCCCCGCTTTGAAGGCGAAGAGCACCAGGCGGGCCGTCCCGATGTCCGAGAGGATCTGGACATATGGCCGCTCCTCTCGAAAGTGAGCGAGGGTACGCAGGTCGAAGACGATCAGCTTGCCAGACTCTCCTGGCAACACCTCATGCACCTGTTCCAGCGCTGCTGGTTTGCTTTGTGCTTGATTCATAGATATCACTCCTTGAACCTGGGGAATCCGACGCCATCAGGATTCCGATGCCGTCTTGCGAATCCGAATCACCCAGACTTCCGGCCCTTGTTGTTCCGGTTCCCAGGCAAACGTCCCTGGATGCTCGGCCATCATTTGGTAATAGAGCGGTTTGGGATCGTGATCGTTGATCAGGCGCAAGGTCTCCCCTGGCGTGAGCGCATCAAAACGCGCAAAGATGGTCGAATGGCGCTCCCGTGGGAGCATCTCACGCACATCGAGATCAACAACGGTGGCTTCTGCCATGTGGTTCTATCCTCCGTGTCTATGCAAAGCAAGATTGCGAAAACGAATGACACAAGTTCCTTTGTACTTGTGGTGCTAGTGTCAGTATGCCTGATCTCCATAGCTTTTTGCTGCGACATTAGTCACAGCATCCCCAAATGTGTTTGGGGTACACTATGAGTAACGCTGCTGCGCGAGAGGATAATCGCTCTGCCGATATAGATAGAAAGAGCAACTGAAAGAGGAGTGTATCATGAATGCAACCGTGATGGAAACGACGCGTTCGCTGATCTACGACGCGCTGAGGAATGTTTATGACCCGGAACTGGGCGTCAATGTCATCGACCTGGGTCTGGTCTACGACGTTGCGCTCTCCGAAGAGGGCTATGTGACGGTGACGATGACGCTCACGACTCCGGGATGTCCCATGCACGAGTCGCTCAGCGAGGGGGTGGGTGCGGCGCTTGCTGCTATACCAGGGATCACCGGGGGCGAGATTCGCCTGGTCTGGGAACCGCGTTGGGAGCCTTCGCGCATGACCGAAGAGGGCCGTCGTTTGCTCGGCTTTGCCTGAGCGTGAAGGCCGCTCTTGAGCAGTGCGTGCCAGGCAGACGGTCGTCAGCAATTGACCGGTAAGGAGCGCTTGCGCAAGTGGCGCACCACGCCGAGGATGTTTGCTGCCGCAAGCACCAGGCCGACTCCCAGCAGCACGCTCGTGATGGAGAGCAGCATGCTCCAGGTAAACAGCACGGAGAGGATGACGCCAAAAAGTCCGCCGTTGATCAGCCACCAGCTCAGCCACGCCCAGCGCTCATGCACCAGGTCCCGCATCAGGGGAACCTTCTCACGCCCGACGAGCGGCCCGTAACGCGCATGCCAGACCAGGAACGGGACGATCTTGTACAGGTAGCCGATGATGCTTTGCCCCAGCCAGCCGACCAATGCCGCCAGGCCCAGCGCGGCAAAGACTGCCGGCTGCTGCCATCCGAAGACGACCGGGGCGATCCCGGCTGGTACCACCAGGCAGAAGGAGACAACTGCCGCCATACTGTGATACTGTGTCACATCCAGGAGCTTGCGGTAGCGAGCGTGGAACATGCGCCAGAAGTCGTAGGCAAACAGCCAGGCGGTCGCGATGAGCATGCCTCCTCCCAGCAGGATCAGGGCCAGCCAGGAGAAAAGGAAGCCCAGGGCCAGCCCCACGATGCTTCCCTGCAAGAGTACGAAGATAATCTGCCCCAGGCGATCATCATGTCCATGCGTCAGCGCAAACATGCGCACGAGGGTGTAGGAAACTCCGATAAGGAGGCTGCTGAGCCAGCCAAGTACGCCCAGCGTGAGATGGATCGACAGCAGCCGATCGGCGCCCGCCCCCAGGAACCCGAATTGCATATTCAGGGCCGCGGTGAATCCCAGGCTTACGACGAGACACAGGTACACCAGCGATGCGGCTAGATACCGCATCGTCAGTGGCCGCGTAGTGGCATGGAGGAGGGTGATGCCCAGGACAACGACATAGTGCAGCACCGTCAGGATAATCACGATCCCACCGGCAGCCAGGAGCCAGGGACGCATCCACCAGAAGCCGCCGAGCAACAGGATGACGCCGCCAGTGTACAGCGGGTACTGCCAGGAGAGGAAGCGTGTGGCTCGCAGGGGCGCAACAGTCATCACAGGCACGAGTTGGAACGAGGCGCCCATGATCGTCATGGTCAGCCACCCGAGCGTGGCGAGATGGATCAGCGCTAGCACGTGTGGAAAATCCGGTGCCTGGATGGCTTCGGGCATCACCCAGGGCAGCAGGAAGCCAAAGAGCGCCACCGCGCATACGCCTGTCAGCAAGAAGGGCAGCGGAACTGCCAGTGGCACGCCGCGGCGTCCTGCCATGCCGCCCACGCTGGTCGTAATGGAAGGCGCTGCCCTGAAGGCAGGCGCCGACTTATTGCCGGGTTGTTGTGACACAGAACGCATGACACGCACCTTCCTTTCCACATCTTGATTCGAATGGCAGTCTAAACATCTGCGTCTTTTTTTCTCTCCCCGCGGCGCGAAAAGCAGACCGTCCATTCATCGGCTGCCACCTGCTCCGTCTCATGCGCGAACCCTCGCGCTTCCAGCACGGCATAGAGCGGAACCGGCTCGAATGGTGCCACGATCACCAGCTTCTCGCCTGGTTTGATGCTCGATGCCGCCTCCATAATATGCACAAACGGCTCGCCGCCCTGTTCCAGCTCTGGTCGCACGTCAAGAACGGTCTGTGCTTGGGCCTTCCAGCTTGTTGCTCGTTCTGCCATGGTCTTCTCTCCTTCCTTCGAGATGGCGTGCATGACCGGCTGCTCACGCATGCCAGGACTACTACCTCTATAGATGAACCCGTTGTTTGGAGTATAGACGATGACACGCGAGTATGACAGTGACTAAAGTCGCAGCCAGATCATACAGGAGCAACTTCGCCATCCAGCATGCGGTAAGGGGCCTCTCCAACGCCAATCCAGCTTCCTCTGGTTGTCTCATTGCGCTTGACACACCAGTTCCGACTCTGCTATGGTTCGGTAGAACCCCACTAACTGGTGGATGAGCACAAAGCTATCTTAGGAGGGCGACCTCGTGGTCGTTTAGGCAGAGTTGGCTCAGGCAAAGGCTTCGTCCTCGGACGACCTCTTCGCTTGGCCCGGGGCAAGGGAGGCGGAGCGACTTTGTAGCTCATCAGTTCAAAGACACTCCAGACGTGATCAGTCAAGCCACTGGCCATCGCAGGCGTGCATGGCATCCCGAAACCTCCTTTCTCAACAGGTTGACTCAAGGCATGATGCGCCCAACACAAGTTGTAAGTACATCCAACCAGGTACATCCCTGTATGCAACGCGTGCAGTCTGGAAGAGGCATGACGGCATTTGCGTGTTAAAGCAGCCAGCCGCTCACGCATCGTTCCGTTCAAGCGCTCGATAAAGGACGTGTTGAGCATGGTTCCTCCTTTTGAACGTCCCAGTAACTTGATTGCTTGCTCGAAGCTCCCCTGCGTCATCTGACGTATGACTTCTTTGAGGTGCTTCTTGACCGTGCGTTTGATGACTGTCCCGATATGCAACTCTGGCCACACTTCCAAAGCGCATCTTCCTCTTCCTGCTGTTCGTTTAATTTTCTCGCGAAATGCTCTCCGAATACTGTTGGGATAGGCTGCCCAGCCATCGGTGCAGACCAACAACTCACCCATCCTTTGGCAGCAGCGACGCACGTGGTGCAATAAACTATCTGCCAATGCACTATCTCGCGACTGACTTACCACACCTGCTAGCCACAATCGTGTCGACACCATCATGGCAAGTCCCATCCAGACAATCATGCCTCGTGCTTTGACCCGAATTTCGTCCGCTTGCACATGCAGCAGAGCCAGCTTTCCTTGCTCGACGGTCGCCTGATGCACCGTTTCACAGTGCTTTCCTGCCCGATCGCGCCAACTCGCGACGGTTCGTTCATCTAAGTCAAACGCATGCACAATCGCTTGCAGCGGGCATCCATACGCCAGCAAGGTCATCACGATCACGATGAGTTCCGTCGGTTTGCGTAGCCCTGCAAAGGCAGTGCCCGCTTTGGCGCTAAACGTCCTCCCACACGTTTTACATTTATAGCGCGGACGCTTCTTTGCATGGACGACGATATTGCCCTGTCCGATTTGCCCTCTTGCCTTGCATTCCAGATTTGGGCAAAATTGAAGAGACGCGTTCATTGGCTCTGTTGTGTTTGTCTTCATATCCACAACTTGCCAATGCGTGTCCAATTTTTCAAGTCCCCCCTGACCTTTTTCCACCAATTAGCGGGGTTCTACCAAGCACTTCCTAGAAGAGGAAAAAGGCAGGTACATACAATGAAAAAGCTTTTCGTAGCTCTAGTATTCCTCGGTCTACTCTCTATCCTGGTTGCGGCATGCGGTGGCGGTTCCTCGGGAGGAGGCTATACTGTGCATTTGACAGATGTAAACTTCGCCCAGTCGTCAATCACGATTCCTAAGGGCAGCGCTATCACCCTGGTGAATGATTCAGCGGCACCCCATATCATTGCCAACGGGAGCTGGGTAAATGGAAGCCCGCAACCAATGCAGGAGAGCGGCGCGCCAGCCGTGAATAACGTGCAAGTCGCCGGGAATGGGAGCCAAGCGATCGGGCCTTTCACCACGCCTGGCACCTATCATCTCTACTGCACCGTCCATCCTGGAATGAGCCTGACCGTGATAGTACAATAGAGGCAGCCGACCCCGAGCCAGCAAGCCAAGGCAGGGGATGATGGGAGAGTTCCACCGCGCGTCGGGAGCCACATCTTCGTCTAGGGTGGGGGAATAGGTAGCATCTTCCCCACGTGGTTTCTATCAGGAAAGGGGCTGCTGATGGTTCATCGTCACTCGACACTCTACCGGGTACTCGGCCTGGTCTTTCTCTGCAGCACGTTGGTGCTCATGTTCCTGGGTGCCGCTCCCGCCTGGCCATCAGCAACACGTGCTGCCTTTTGCTGCTCAGCGTCTTTCCCCTGATACTCTCGCTCTCCTATTTTCATCTGGGCAGTCAAGAAGAGAGAGGGTACGAGAGGCCGTCTGCGCACACGCGCATGCGCCTACTTGCTTTACGTGCTGGGCTTTCGCTTTTGCCGGTAGTAGTCGGCGTTGATCTTGAGATACCCTTGCCACTCTTGCGGGACAGCATTTTCTTCAAAGATAGCCGTCACGGGGCAGGCCGGCTCACAGGCGCCGCAATCAATACACTCGTCAGGATTAATATAGAGCTGCTCGTGCTGGTCGTAGTCGGCTTCACCGGCAGCGGGATGAATGCAATCCACCGGGCACACATCGACGCACGAGCCATCTTTCACGCCGATACACGGCTGGGTAATGACGTAGGTCATGAGTACCTCTCCTCTCTCGTTGATGCACGTGCTGCAGGGCGTTCAACAGCTCCATGCATATGCCCGGCCTCAAACGGGGAGCGGCTGGGCGAACCTGGTTTGCAGTTCCCCGTTCTCTGCCTTCAGCGTTGCGTTTTCCCTGCGCAGGGCGGCAAGTTCTTCTTCTTGCGTCCGCTCTCGATAGCGAAGCCAGAACGCAGGGGTGTGCTGAGACTGCTCAACAAGGTAGATCGCGTGCTCCTGTGCATCTACCACCAGCCGTGCCGGTGCGTGTAACAACTGTGGCGCATGGCTTTGCAGCCGCTCCATCAGCTCTACCGGGGTGCATCGCTGCGTCTGCAAGCTTTGAGGCCCCAGCACTTCTTCGTTGATCTCTAACATGCTCTCGGGATACCTGGCGGCAATGGCCAGAAGGCATATCCGGAGATTCTCGTGCAGTTTCATACGTTTCCTTCTCTCTGCTCATTCTCGGACCGGTTGAGTGGATCGATCCAGCGTAGCTCTCTTCCTTCAACGTCTTCCAAAGGACAGCACTCGTGCGCTCGCCCGCCTCCCCTCACTACCGTCGCGAGCGCGGCGATCTGCCCGGCGGGCTGCGGCGCGGGAGGCATCGCTCCGCTGAGTCCGGGTCAGAACCAGTTGCCGGATCAGCTCATCCTTTTCCTGCAGCTCCCTGCGGAGGCAGTCCACTTCGGATTCCTGTTCTTGGAGCGGACGAATGCTGAAGCCACCGGCTGTTGGCCTGCCACAGTTGGGGCAAAACGTGGTGGTATCAGCGAACTGCAGACCACAATAGAGACAATATTTGGCCATCGGTATGTTCCTCGTCTTTCCTTTGCTCTCGACACGGACGAGAGCGCGGGATGTTCCCCTTGCTCGGGGATCCTTCCTCTTACTCATCATGCAGAGAAGAAGCATCTCCTAAGATCACTGCTCGGTGTCTCAGGACCTCGGCTGACGCGCTTTCCGTGTGCGAGGAGTGCTGCTCTTCCCTCCACCATCAAGCAGAGAGGGCGGGCATCCCAGCAATCGCATCGCACTACGATGTCTTCTTCTCTCTGTAATATAGCCCAAAAACCACGGGGAGATGCCTGAGAGCGGTCACAGATCAGTCACGATCATGCCACGCCGAAGCTGCTCCTGGGGAAACGCGTGCTCTCATCCACTGTGCCGTTTCCTTCCTTCAGATTGCCCGGCTACGACGGCGAAGGCCTCCTTCTCTCGCGCCCGCCCGAGGCTCGCCGCCCTGCTCACAGCACGGAGAGAAGCAAACCACTCCTGCCTTCCGGTCCTCGCCCCTTGTCTGCTGTCAGACCCCCTTGCCACAGCGAGAAGCCTGGACCTGGATTCCACGGACTTCGCCATACCCTCTCGGGTGCCCTGCGGGAGAGGAAGCATGCACTCTTGCTTCACGCACTCCTCTTAGCTGCTCTGCCACGTGAGAGCACATGGACTGATCGTGATTGATCTGTGACCGCTCTTGGGTCTGCTTCACGCTTTTATAGATTACAATACAGGCAGAAGCAATATCGCAATACGATAGAACGTTGCAGTACAAGCGCTCCCATCCACGTGTGATGTGTGCATGTGAGCGTCATGAAAGCCGCAGTCTGTTTCGACAAAGCAGACAACAGCAAGGAGAGTACTATGTTACATGCAGAACGACACGCTGAAATGATGTGGGAAGGGAACCTGGCGCAAGGGAAAGGAACGGTTCACCTTGGCAGTAGAGCGGTGGAGGAGGTGCCGATGACCTGGGCTGCACGTATAGAGCGTCCAGACGGCAAAACGAGTCCAGAAGAGCTGATTGCCGCCGCGCATGCTGGATGTTACGCGATGGCCCTCGCCCTCACGCTTGGGGAAGCGGGCAACCAGCCAGAGCGCTTGCAGGTCACTGCCAACTGCACGCTGGAAGAGGTTGCGGGGAAACCCAGGATCACGCGCATGGACCTGGAGGTCCGTGGCAGGGTGCCGGGACTGGATGCCGCCGGTTTTGAACGGGCGGCTCGGCAGGCGGAGCAGCTCTGTCCCGTTTCCAACGCGCTCCGCAACAACGTCGCTATTCAACTCAACGCGCACCTGGAATCGTAGCGCCTCTGCGTGACTGCCAGCAGGTGGCACGCCGTGACGCCGGAGGCATTCTCCAGAACGATGGGCTGGGAGCGCTGGCTGAGACGTGGGTTGAGCGCCAGGGTAGCGCCAGAGCAGCCCTGTCAACGTGCTTGTGAAAGGCGGCAGTCCTCTACAGAAAGTGAGCAACCAATGGAGCACCAGATTCTCATCCCGCTCGACGGCTCGGCACTGGCGGAGGCTATTCTCCCGCACGCAGTGGCATTTGCCCGTGCGACTGGCAGTGCGCTGACACTCCTCTCCGTCATCCTACAGACGCTCGTGTACGATCCAATCTATGTCCCGCTTGGCCTTCCTGACCCGGAGCAAGTGGAATTGCTCGCAAGGAGGAGCGACTACCTGGCAACCGTTGCTACCCGTCTCAACGAGGAAGGACTGCAGGTCCGCACGAAGGTGCTTGCAGGAGACCCGGCCACCCATATTGTCTCGTTGGCTCGGCAAGACCCCAGCATTCACCTCATCGCGATGGCAAGCCATGGGCGCAGCGGCATTCCGCATGTGCTCTTCGGCAGTGTCACGGCGAAGGTGCTCCAGGAGGCACCCACGCCACTGCTCCTGTTCCGCCCGCATCAGCACACGATCCAGGAGATCGGATCGGTCTCCTACCGGACCATCCTCGTTCCACTGGACGGCTCCAACTCTGCCGAGCAGGCCTTGAGTCAGGCCGTGCTGCTCGCTGCCGCCTTTGAGGCACCGCTGGTCCTGGTGTCGGTCGTGCATGCTGCAGAGGAGTTCACCACTGGGAGACAGGGGGGCATGCCAGCATGGGCCGGAGCACACCTGGAAACTGAAACCGAGCGGCGCACCGGCTATCTCGAACACAAAGCGAGGCCCCTGCGAGCACAGGGGCTGACAGTACAGACGGAGGTCGTGTGCGGCCCTCCAGCCGAAGGCATTCTGCAGAGCAGCACACACTGCCACCCCGATCTGATCATAATGGCGACCCGGGGACGCAGTGGGTTGCAGCACCTCCTGCTCGGCAGTGTGGCGATGAAGGTTCTCCAGGAGGCCAGGATACCCGTGCTGCTCGTGCCAGCAAAAGCGAGGAGCCTTCCCTCCTCTGTCAACCAAGGATCTACGGTCCGCTGGCCACTGGGTCAATTGAACGCCTGAATGTGAGGAGGAGTGCATGCGCATGGATGCTTTGCCTCTTGCTACGCGTAGGAACGCCTGGTGATGAGCGTACTGCAAGGGCGAGCCGTTTAGACAAAGGAGGGTCGGATGAACGACATTGATGACAAAGAAGCTATTGAACGGTTGTGCAAGGCCGGGTGGACCGCCTCAGAGATAGAGCGGTTACGTCAACTGCGCCGAGATTACGTTGCACAGGAGGAAAGGCAGGCAGCGGCCTCCCATCGTCGCTCCAGGTTGGTCCGTTGGCTGGTGGCCCTTCTGCAAGAAGGATATGGGCCCTCTGCTCCCTGGTGGTGGTGAGACGGCCTAGAAGAGAGAAGGAAATGCGCATGATCCAGGAATCGTTTCGTGTCCACCCACGCGCCCCTTTTCGCTTAGATCTGACCGTCTGGGCGCTCCGGAGGAGAGCACACAATCGGATCGATCAGTGGGATGGCACCACCTACACGCGTGTGCTTCTGGTTGACCAGGTTCCGGTAAAGGTCGAGGTCTCGCAGCTACACCCCGCATCTCCTCCGGACGTGCAGGTCAATGTGTGGAGTCCCGAACCGAGTGAGCGCCCCTCGACACGGGTGAAGGAAGCCTTCCAGCGAATGCTTGGCCTCTCGCTCGATCTCGCGGGATTTTATGCCCTGGCAGAGCACGATCCAACTGTGTCTCCGCTCGTCCAACGATTCGTGGGTATGAAGCCACCCCGTTTTCCGAGTCTCTTCGAGGCCTTGCTCAATGCGTTCGCCTGTCAACAAGTGACCCTCGATGTCGGCCTGTTGCTGCTGAACCGGCTCGTCGAAACGTATGGCATACCATTTGCTGATGATCAGGGGGTGTACCACGCCTTTCCGCGACCCGAAGAGATCGCAACCGCTTCCATCGAAGACCTGAGAGCGTTAGGGTTCAGTCGCCAGAAGGCACGGGCCATGCTCGAACTGGCAACCAGGCTCACGCAGGACCCGCACGCGTTGTCGCTCCTTGAGGGGATGACCAATGAAGAGGTGAGGGCAACGGTCTCGTCCATGCGAGGCGTTGGTCGTTGGACGGCGGAATATGTCTTGCTGCGAGGCTTAGGCAGACTGGAGATGTTTCCAGGGGATGATGTCGGGGCCCAAAGGAATCTGCAACGGCTCCTGCATCTTGCGGAAAAACCGACCTATGAAACGATCAAAGCCCTTACCGCACGCTGGTCCCCCTATGCAGGACTCATCTATTTTCATTTGTTGCTTGATGCGTTGGAGAAGCACGGAGTGGTAGAAGCGGCTCGACTTCCTCTGCCACAGGGGTCCGCAACCGATCCAGGCCGGTGACCTTGTGAAGGTGCCGGGACGATACCGGCACCCAAAGAAGCAGAGAGATGTCGACGCCGAGCAAGAAAGGAGCAAGAAGATGTTTGAACGTATCCTGGTCCCGCTGGATGGATCACGCCGCGCCGAGCAGGCGCTGCCGCTCGCGGCACACCTTGCGCACGCCTCTGGTGGAACCATCGTGTTACTGCGGGTCGTGAGTTTCCCCAATGAGTGGGTCTCCTATGTCGCGCTCGAACCCCTCCCGCTCGAGGTGGACATCGAGGCGGCGCGTGAAGAGGCCAGGAACTACCTGAACCGCATCGCCACGGGAAGCAGTCTCGCCGGCATACCCACCGAAACGGAAGTGACCCTGGGCCAGGCAGCCGCCACCATCCTCTCGGAGGTGGAGGCCCAGCACCTTGACCTGATCGTGCTGTGCAGCCATGGCTACCGGGGCATGAAACGCTGGATCATGGGCAGTGTCGCCGAGAAAGTTGCGCATCATAGTCCGGTGCCCGTCCTGGTGCTGCGGGAAGGGGGACCACTGCCTGTTGACCCGTATCCCAATGCAGTACGTCCCTGGCATGTGCTCGTTCCTCTCGATGGTTCAGGGCGAGCGCAGGCGGCCATTGCTCCCGCTGCCCAGCTGAGTGCCGCCTTATCGGCTCCCGGGCGAGGGGCGCTCCATCTCACGCAGGTCGTGGTCGGGCCGGAGCCAGACGAGATCGGTTACCACGCACGAGAACCCATGATACAGAAGGCGAAAGAGTACCTGGGCACGACCGTGGAACAGATCCGTCAAGGACTGCTCGCCGCTCCTGTCGCGGACCTTGGGCTCGCCATCACCTGGTCGGTCACCGTCGATGACGATATCGCCTCCGGCATCATCCGGGTGGCGGGGGAGGAGGATGTGGAGCAGGCAGACGTTGTTGGGCGCTGTCAGATAATCGCCATGACCACGCATGGAGCGGGTGGATTGCCTCGCTGGGTGATGGGCAGTATCACCGGGCGGGTGCTGCATGCCAGCAGGCTCCCCCTCTTGATTGTGCGACCAGCAGACATGCTGGACAAGGCGGAGCAGGACTGAGACTGGGCAGCCAGCGCTGCGCAAGTGGAGCAAAAGGAGACCATCGCTTTGTGCTATAATCTATATATATCGTTCTACGATATATATAGTTGGGATTGAAATCAGACCGGTGCATCGGGTGGTCCTGCTGTGCCTGAGCAGGGCAGGGCGTCTCAGGAAAAGCTGATCAGCGTGGCTCCGCTTCCCCGCCCTGTCGCCATCAGAATGCCCCGCTCAGGCCTTCTGGTCGAGCGAGCATGCATCGATTCCAGCAACGATCAGAGGATGATCGCTTGTCTGAAGCGAAGCCAGGTCTGGTTCTGACCAGAGGGGCGAGAGGTGGCCATCCATCTGGTGTGCAACGAGGAACATACTATGCAGTGCGAAGAATGTCAGATGCCGTTATGGAAGGCAGGCGAGGTCGTGCCGGCAGGAACGTACGTGCGCGTGGACGACCGCTCGTACCGGGCCGTGACGCTTGAACGGGAGGGGCCGCTGCCCGCGACCTTCGACGGCCACGTCGCGCTCTATTGTACTGCGGCCTGTACCTGTATGCAGCGAGCCAGGCGTCAGCCAGCGTTCGCTGCTCCCGCTCAGCAGTAGTAGCTTCTTGGGTCAGAGGAGATACGCATTCCTGCTGGCTCACTCGATAGCGAGAAAGGAAAAGACATGCGCTTACAAGGACAGGTGGCGATGATCACCGGCGTCAGCCATGCCGGGCAGGTCGGCTCTGCGCTTGCGGCGGCCTTTGCGCGCGAGGGAGCGCTCCTCGCGATCAGCGCGCGCAATGCGGAGCGGGTCAAGGCGCGAGCCCAGGAACTACAAGCGGAAGGAGCACGTGTCATTGCCATTCCTGCTGATCTCACGACCGAAGAGGGAGCGCAAATGCTCGTCCAGCAGACCCTGGCTGCCTATGGGCGCATCGACGTACTCGTCAATCTGGCCGGCGGGCTGACAAAGTACGGCCCACCCGACGAACTGCGCCTCTCGGACTGGGAAGCGGAACTGAACAATAACCTGCGCACGGCCTTCCTCTGCACCCGCGCCGTCTGGCCGGTCATGAAGCGCCAGGGCGGGGGCAAGATTCTCAATTTTAGCCGCGCCGGAGGTCCAGAGCACTCCAAGCCGCAGATGCTGGCCTACAATTGTGCCAAGGCCAGCATTGATGCGCTGACCTACACCTTTGCCAGGGCAGGCAAGGAGGTGGGGATTGCGGTGAATGCGCTTGGCCCTGGTCTCGTCACCACCCAGGCGAACCTTGCCGCAATGAAGCCTTCAGCGGAGGAGATTCGTCATACCTGGGTGAAGCTGGAAGACCTCATCGAGGCCGCACTCTTTCTGGTGACGAAAGCCGGCGATGGGGTGAGCGGCGTCGTGCTGCCTGTCCAGGGCAAGGGCATCTGAGGAGCAGTACGGAGCCTTGCTCCGTAGTGTGTGAACGCGCCCGCGCGTTCGCCCAGCATGGACAGGTGATGGTGCAGGAGAGGGCCGTCACCTACCCCCTCTGGAAGGTGGCGGGCATCTACTCAAGAAGAACAACCAGAAAAGAAAGAGGTGAAACCGATGGCAATTGAACCAGAACATGAGGATCAGGATATTGAGACAGCGATGAAGCTGCACCGCCGCCACATTTCCGAGGAGCAGTGGCGGACCTTTGAAGGCTATATGACCGACATTTTCACGGCCTTTGGGCTCGACCTGCATACGCCGGCCACGTATGAGACCCCACGACGTTTCCTGCGCGCCATGTTTGATGCGACTGAAGGCTATGAGGGCGACCCCAAACTGCTCAAGGTGTTCCAGACCGAATGCCGGGGTGGGCCGGACTGCCGCCTGAGTCAGGTCGTGGAGGGGCCGATCCACTTCTTTAGTCTCTGTGAGCACCACGCCCTGCCCTTTTTCGGGCATGCCTACGTGGGCTATATCGCCCACGAACATATCATCGGCATTTCCAAGCTGACGCGGCTGGTGCGCCTGTTTGCCAAGCGCTTTTCGGTGCAGGAGCGCATCGGCCAGCAGATTGCTGATACCCTGGAGGAGATGCTAGAGCCCCACGGGATCGCGGTCTATCTCGAAGCCCATCATCTCTGCACGGAGATGCGCGGGGTGCGGGCGATCTCGCCCATCACACGTACGACGTTCTGGCGCGGAGCCTATGATACCAATCCAGACCTGCGGGGCGAGTTCTTCACGGTCTGTGGCATCCCGAGTGGGGGACATGCATGAACGGCCTCTCGCCCCTAGCAACCCTGTATGACCTGGAGCATGGCCGTGACGTGCCGCTGCCACCTGCCCTCGCGGCGCTCTATGGCCGTCTCCAGTTTCCACTCCATGCGCGTCGGCCCTTCGTAATCGGCAACTTTGTCAGCACGTTGGATGGCGTGGTAACTCTGAATATCCCAGGCCAATCAGGGGGTGGGCCGATTAGCGGGTTCAATCCGCACGATCACCTGGTCATGGGGCTCTTGCGCGCCGTGGCCGACGCCGTCATCGTCGGCGCCGGAACCCTGCGGGCCGTTCCCGAGCACCGCTGGACGGCCACCTACATCGCACCCGCCTATGCCGAGGCGTACCAGGAGCTGCGGACGCGCCTGGGCAAACCGGAGCCGCCGCTCAATGTCATCGTGACCGCTCGCGGTACGGCCAGCCTCGACCTGCCTGTCTTTCAGTCCGGGGAGGTGCCGGTATTGCTCGTCACGACTATGCAGGGCGAAGAGCGCATCCGCACACAACGCGTTCCGCCATCGGTGCAGATTGCCGCCGTGCAACCTGCTGGTGTTCTTGGTGCGCACACTATCCTCCATGCGGTATGTGGAGTGCGCCCGTGCCAGGTCATCCTGGTGGAGGGAGGACCCCGGTTGCTGGGGGACTTCTTCGCGGAGCAGGTGCTGGATGAACTGTTCTTGACGCTGGCCCCACAGATTGCCGGTCGCGATGCCTCCACGGATCGGCCTGGGCTGGTCGAGGGGCACCTCTTTGCACCAGAGCACCCGCTGTGGGCAACGCTCGTCAGCGTCAAACGCGCAGGGAGTCATCTGTTTCTGCGCTATGCGTTCAAAGCGAGAGAGCGCATCTGAAACGTTCGTGAACCACATCTCCCAATGACAGAAGAGGAGCAAGATCATGACAACCAGACAAGCAACAACCAAGATACAGTCATTTCCGGCACCGGCACAGTTGGCGACAGTGACCGACCTGACGCCACAGGAGGTACAGGCCGTGACAGAGGCCGTCAACCCGCTCATCGCTGATGCGTTCGCGCTGTATGTCAAGACGAAGAACTTCCACTGGCACCTCTCGGGCTCGCACTTCCGCGACTATCACCTGCTCTTCGATGAGCAGGCCGAGGCGATTGTGGCGTCCATCGACATCATGGCTGAGCGCGTCCGCCGTATCGGCGGTATGACCATCCGCAGCATCAGCCATATCGCTCATTTGCAGACCATTGCCGATGACAACGACGACTTTGTGCCGGCAGGTGAGATGGTCAAGCGGCTCCTGGAGGACAATGGACACATCGCCAGGAAGATACGCGAGGCGATTGCCGTCTGCGAGAAGCAGCGCGACTCCGCCACCAGCAACGCCCTGCAGGAGATCCTCGATGAGACAGAGCGCCGCAAATGGTTCCTCTTCGAGGTCATGCAGGGCGTGAAGAATACTGACTAGAAAGGTGAGGCGACCTATGGACATGCAACCACGACTCGATTACCGCCACATCGTTGCTGGTAGTGGCAGTGCGATGGGCGGTCTGGATCACCTGGTTCGGTCATCTCCCCTTGCCAGCCAGGAGCCGCTGCTCATTGAACTCATCAAAGTTCGGGCATCCCAGATCAACGGGTGCGCGTATTGAATCAATCTCCACACCAAAGCCGCGCGGTCGCGCGGCGAAACCGAACAACGCCTGTACGAACTGGTGGCCTGGCGCGAGGCCCCGTTCTATACCGAGCGCGAGCGGGCCGCCCTGGCCTGGACCGAAGCGGTGACGTTGGTTTCCAGTGATCATGTGCCGGACGAGGTGTATACAGCCGTCCACCAGCAGTTTACTGACGAAGAGTTGGTCTACCTGACGCTGGCCATCATTGCCATCAATGGCTGGAACCGGCTAGCGATCAGCTTTCGCACGGTTCCAGAGTAGCCACCTCTTGCTCGGCTACTCGCGCACGCTCTAAAAGACAAACAGAGGAGATTCAGAAGGAAAGGGGAGTCACGATGACCAATCCATTACGAGAACTAGAAGCCCTAGGGCAAAGTGTCTGGCTCGATGATATCGACCGGGAGCACCTGCGCTCCGGTCTGTTTGAGCGGCTGATCGAGGAGGATGGCCTCTCAGGGGCGACCGGGAATCCCACCATTTTTGAGCACTCGATTGATCATGGCACGGTCTACGATGAGCAGATGCGCGAGCTCATCGCACAGGGCAAGGATGCGCAGACTATTTACGAGACGTTGGCCATGACTGATGTCCGGCAGGTCGCTGATCTGCTGCGTCCCACCTATGAGCGGACCGACGGGCAAGATGGGTTTGTGAGCATCGAGGTCTCGCCCTACCTGGCACAGGATACGCAAGGGACCCTGGCCGAGGTGCGCCGCTTCTGGCAGACGATTGAGCGGCCCAACCTGATGGTGAAGATTCCCTCCACCCCGGCAGGCGTCCCCGCCATTCGCCAGGCCCTGGCAGAGGGTATCAACATCAACATTACGCTCATCTTTTCCATCGAGAACTACCGCCAGGTCGCCGAGGCCTATCTAGGCGCCTTGGAAGAGCGTGTGGCCGCAGGCCAGGACATCAGCCGTATCGCCTCGGTCGCCAGCTTCTTTGTCAGCCGCGTGGATGTGCTGGTGGACCACCTGCTCGACGACAAGATCAAAGCTGCTGACACGAGCACAAAGCCTCAGCTCAAAGACCTGGAGGGCAAAGCTGCCATTGCCAATGCGCGCCTGGCCTACCAGGAGTTCCAACGGCTGTTTGGCGGGCCACGCTTTGCGGCCCTCAAGCAGCGAGGGGCGCGTGTCCAACGGCCGTTGTGGGCCAGCACCAGTACGAAAAATCCGGCCTACCGCGATGTGCTGTACGTCGAGGAATTGATCGGTCCCGACACCGTGAACACCATGCCGCTCAAGACGATCGAAAGCTTCCGCGAACATGGCCGGGTCCAGCTCTCCATCGGGGAGCAGATTCCACAAGCGAAAGCGCTGCTGGCGGCGCTCGCGGATACTGGGATTCACTACGACGAGGTCACCCAGCAACTGCAAGAGGAGGGGGTGCAGAAGTTCATCGACTCCTTCCAGAAGCTGTTTGCCTGTATTGATCACAAGCGCAAGGTACTGCAATCGTAGGGGCAAGGGGGCCTCTTCGCTTTTAGGAACTGAGAAAGGATCAGAATACCATGTCTACAGAAGCACTACAGGAGCAACAAAGAAGTTGGACCCAGACTCCCCCTGCGAACCCACCACTCCGGCATCTCATTGCGCAGGTTGCTGAGCAGCAAACCTGGCTTGATAAGCTGTCGCTGCCATTCCAGAAATGGGTTCTCAAGCTCTTTGGCCAGCCGGGCGAGCCGCAGCGCACGATCAAGGATGCCCTCAACGGCACCTGGCTTGGGCATGCGTTACATCCCGCGTTCACCGATGTGCCACTGGGAAGCTGGAGTGGGACCTTGCTGCTCGACCTGCTCTGGCTGTTGCAGGAGGATGAAGGAGTGGCGCGCGGCGCAGATACCACCTTAGGTTTGGGCTTGATTGGGGCGATGGCCGCCGCGCTGACCGGGGTGGCCGATTGGAGCGATTTATATGACACGGACCTGCGGGTGGGCTTTCTGCATGGGCTGCTCAATGGCAGCATCACGCTCACCTATCTGGCTTCCTGGTTGCTGCGACTCACCGGCAGGCGCCGTGCAGGCATCGCGGTGTCCACGGCGGGCTACCTGACCGCGCTCTTTTCCGCCTATCTGGGAGGGGAACTGGTCTTCGCCAAAGGCGCTGGCGTGAACCACGACGCGTTTGCGCCCGGGTCAGACGAGTATGCCGCAGTGATGGAGGTCACTGACCTGGCCGAAGGCAAGCTGACGCGCGTGGACGTGGCTGGTATTCCCGCTGTCCTGTTGAAGCAGGGCAGCACCATCTACGCTATCGGTGCCACCTGCACGCATCAGGGAGGACCGCTCGACGAAGGAACGCTCAAGGACGGGGAGATCGTCCAGTGCCCCTGGCATGGCTCCTGCTTCCATCTGCGTGACGGCAGCGTTGCGAGTGGCCCGGCCGTCTATGCCCAGCCAACGTTCGCCGTGCGTGTGCGCAATACCACCATTGAGCTGCGCCGCATCGATCATGCCTGAGAGCACACGTGCGCAAGAGGTACAAGATCGGGAATCGGTTTGAGACAGAGAGCCGCTGCTCTCTTCTCTGAAGTCACCTTCACATGAGGTGAACATGCGATGAAGGCAGCCTATATTGAACAGGTGGGGCCACCGCAGGCGATCCAGTATGGAGAGCTTCCGATGCCAACCGTTGGACGAAAGGAGGTCCTGGTGCGGGTGGAAGCCGTGGAAGTGAATGCCGTGGATACCTACATTCGCAGCGGGAGCTTCAAGACGGCCTTGCCGTTCCCCTTTATCATCGGGCGTGACATGGTAGGGAGCGTGGCCGAAGTGGGGCAGGGCGTGACCCGCTTTCATCCAGGTGAGCGCGTCTGGAGCGATAACCAGGGCTATGATGGCAGGCAGGGAACGTTTGCAGACTATTGTTGTGTGAATGAAGACCTCCTCTATCATCTGCCTGCCGGCATCGATCCGCTGGAAGCGGTCTCGGTGCTGCATTCGAGTCTGACGGCAGTCCTGGGGCTGTTCTTCAAAGCGCGAATCGCGGCAGGAGAGACCATCTTCATCAATGGGGGAGATGGCAACATCGGCACGGCGGTATTACAGTTGGCGAAAGCCAGCGGGGCGCGCGTCCTGGTCACCGCAGGACAGGAGGAAAAAGCCGAATGGTGCCGGGCATTGGGCGCCGACCTCGTCATCAACTACAAGACTGAGGATGTAGCCTGGGCCATCAAGGGCGCTGTGGCTCAAGGAGTGCAGGTCTATTGGGATGCCACGACGCATTTTGATGCAGCCAGGGCGCTCGATGTGATAGCTCCGCGCGGGCGGATCATCGTGATGGCCGGCCCCTCCCAGCAAACGAACTTGCCTGTTGGGCCGTTCTATCTGCGTAATTGTACTCTCTATGGCTTTACCGTGACGGACGCCACGATAGAAGAATTGCAGGGCTATGCGGAGCAGATGAATGCCTGGTTCGCCAGGGGACTTCCCAAAGGGAAAATCGCGCAGCAATTCCCGCTCTCGCACGCCGCCGAGGCTCATCACATCTACGAGACGCAAGATGTGTTCGGAAAACTCGTACTCGTTCCTGAGTGAGATGAGGGAAAGAAGTCAGAAAGGAGAGTCTCACGATGTCAAAGGTGCTGGTGACAGGCGGAACCGGAACGCTTGGGCGAGCAGTCGTCGCTCGTTTGTTGGCCCGCCATCACCTCGTTCGTCTTTTGCGTCATCGCGCCTCTTCTCCGGTGCCAGCCGGCGTCGAGGTCTACGCTGGCGATCTGGCAGACGGGACCGGGCTGGCCGAAGCCATCGCAGGGACGGAGGCGATCATCCACTGCGCCTCCAACGCCAGAGAGGAGCAGTACCGGACCGATATCGATGGAACCAGGGCACTCGTGCAGGCTGCTTCCGCACACGGCAAACCGCACCTGGCCTACATTTCGATTGTCGGCATTGACCGCAGCTCCTATGCCTACTACCAGGCCAAATACCAGGCGGAACAGATCATCGAGCAGGGGCATCTCCCCTGGACGATCGTGCGCGCCACTCAATTTCATACCCTGGTCTTGCAGCTCCTGCAATCCTTCGGTATCGACACGCACACGGAAGTTTCAGTTCCTGCCGGTATGCGCTTTCAGTCGATCGATCACCGGGAGGTAGCAGATCGCCTGGTCCAGCTCGTAGAACAAGGGCCATCTGGCCATATGCCGGAGATGGGCGGTCCAGAGGTGCTGACCATCGAGGAGATGGCCGCCACCTATCTGCGCCTGCAAGGCAGGAAAGCCAGCGTACGGTCAGAGCCGATGGCTGGCGCGTTGTACGATGTGTTTCGGTCCGGGATCAACCTGATCCCCACGCATACCGATGGTACCATCACCTGGGAAACGTTTGTGGCGCAGGTGAAAACCGCGGCGAGAGAAAGATGGTGACTGATGTGTGAGGTGAATCGGGTCTGCTCCGGCACTGTTCGGATGACAGGAGACCAGGCAAGAGCTGGGATCGTGAGACGCGGCGCTCGCAGTCCGTGTGGAGAAAGGTTGAGCGAGTATTTTTCGACCTGTTCGAGATCATGAAGAAAAGGAAGGAGGAACACAGCGCCATGAAAGCGATTCGGCTTCACGGTCGCGGCGGTCCAGATCGGCTTGTCTATGAAGACGCACCACAACCACATCCTGGGCCGGGAGAAGTGTTGGTTCGTGTCAAGGCGACGGCTGTCATTGCGACCGAATTGGGGTGGCCTGAGACCTATCAGACCAAAGCAGGGAGTGAGCGCTCTCTGCCCATCCCAGGGCATGACCTGGCAGGAGTGGTGGTGGAGGTCGGTCCTGGCGTCACTGAGATCGCCATAGGAGCAGAGGTGTATGCGCTCACCGCTTTTGATCGGGATGGTGCCGAGGCGGAATATACCCTTGCTTTACCCAGTGAACTTGCTCCCAAACCGCGCTCCCTTGACGATGTCCAGGCCGCCGCGGTTCCGCTGTCAGCCCTCACGGCCTGGCAGGCCTTCTTTGAGTATGCAGGCCTTGCCGCGGGGCAAACCGTCTTGATCCACGGTGCAGCAGGAGGCGTTGGGGTCTTTGCCGTCCAGCTTGCCCGGCTTGCTGGCGCCTATGTCATTGGGACGGCCTCTGCGCGCAATCGCGACTTCCTGCGCGAGCTCGGAGCCAACGAGACGATCGATTATACCACCACGCGCTTTGAGGACGTGGTTCATAATGTCGATGTCGTCCTGGACACCGTAGGTGGCGAGACCCTGCAACGATCCTGGCAGGTGATCAAACCGGGAGGGACGTTGGTCTCCGTTGTCAGCCCACGCCCCTCACTTGAAGAGGCGAAGGCGCATGGCGTGCGCCTGGTCTGGTTTATCGTCACACCTAACCGCGATCAACTGAGCCGGATTGGTGAATTGATCGATACTGGCCGCATGCGAGCTGTTGTCGAGACGGTTCTCTCTCTTTCCGAGGCGCGCCAGGCATACGAGCAAGCGTCGAAGAGGCATACACGCGGCAAGATTGTGCTCCGTGTGGACTAAATAGCTCAGGACTGCCGCTCATTGTCGCTTGTTGACTAAGGAAGAAGGACGAGTGTGAAACGCATTGTACTGCTTATTCGGCATGGGCAGACGACCTGGAATGTTCAGCATCGCCTTCCGGGTCGGCTCCCCGGGATCGAACTGACCGCGACTGGGCGAGCAGAGGCGGAACGGCTTGCCGAGGCATTACGCGTGCTGCCTCTCTCCGCCATCATCAGCAGCCCCTTAGAACGAGCCGTCGAGACGGCCCGGTTCCTGGCGCGGGGGCGGGACCTCATCATCCAATATGAGCCGGACCTGATGGACATCGAATTGGGGCGCTGGTCAGGCCAAGTCTTTGATGATCTTGACACTCATGACACGGCATGGAAAGCCTTTGTGCGCAATCCCACGGTCGCGCCTCTTGGTGTGGAGACGTTTCCCGCACTCGAAGAGCGTGTTGTGGCGGCAGTGGAACGCTGGCTCCAGTGTGAGACAATCGGGGTCTTGCCTGCCTTTGTGGCGCACGCCGATGTCATCAAATTACTTATTGCCCACTATACGGGCCTGGAGGCAGGGCGGGCCAGATCCCTCTTGATCGACAACGCATCCGTCAGCGTCGTGGAACTGAAAGCTGGACAGCCGCCACGTGTGCGCACGATTGGCTGGAGTCCCGCACCCACTTGGTTGGAGGCGTCCGTGTCTGTGTCAGAGCACCCTGTAAGCGAAGGGCACGTGGACGGGGAGCAGAAAACGTAGCAGGACAGAGGCTCCGTCCGTCTGAACAAGGAATGGACCTCTGTTGATCATCATATGTTATGCGCGTGTCACACATACAGAAGGAGAGTATCATGTCCACCGTTGACCAGGCGCGTCTCCGCTTGATGAACCAGTATTGGAGCGCCGCCAACTACCTGACGATCGGCCAGATCTATTTACAGGACAACCCACTGCTGAAAGAGCCACTGCGCCCTGAGCATATCAAACCGCGCTTACTGGGGCACTGGGGGACATCTCCCGGACTCAGCTTCATCTACGTCCATCTGAATCGGCTTATTCAGGACCACGATGTCGATATGATCTACCTGGCAGGACCAGGACACGGTGGACCTGCCATACTCGCCAATGTGTATCTCGAAGGGACCTACACGGAGATCTATCCGGAAATCACGCTGGATGCCGAAGGCATGCACCACCTCTTTCGCCAGTTCTCGACGCCTGGAGGGGTCCCAAGTCATGTGAGCGTTCCCACCCCTGGTTCCATTCACGAGGGAGGGGAACTCGGCTACGTGCTCGCCCACGCCTTTGGCGCGGCCTTTGACAATCCCGAGTTGATTGCTGTTGCGGTCGTCGGGGATGGGGAAGCCGAAACCGGGCCGCTCGAAGGCTCCTGGAAGGGCATCAAATTTTTGAACCCGGTGCGTGACGGAGCGGTGCTGCCGATCTTGCATCTCAATGGGTACAAGATTTCTGGGCCCACCGTCTTTGGGCGTGACGATGACGAGTCGGTCCGCCAGGTCATCGAGGGGCATGGCTACGAGGTCCACTTCGTGGAAGGGGATGATCCCATGCGCATGCACCAGGCGTTCGCCGAAACGCTGGAGACCTGCTATGAAAAAATCCGCGCGATTCAAGCAGAGGCGCGTAGGCAGTCCCACGATACATCGGGGACCTACAGAGGGGTTCCCAGATGGCCTGCAATCATCTTGCGCACGCCCAAAGGCTGGACTGGACCGAAGGAGATCGACGGTGTCCCGATCGAGGGCACCTTCCGGGCGCACCAGGTCCCGGTAGACGATGTGAAGACCAATCCCGCGCACCTGAACATACTGGAAGCGTGGATGCGCAGCTACCAACCAGAAGAGCTGTTTGACAAGCAGGGACGTCTCCTTCCCGAACTGGCCGCACTCGCGCCGCAAGGGGATCGCAGAATGGGGGCCAATCCCCATGCCAATGGGGGCAAATTGCTGGTCGACCTGGAGATGCCCGACTTTACGGACTATGCCCTTGACGTCAAACAGCCCGCCACCACGTACTATGAGAATACACGGGTGCTTGGGACGCTGATGCGCGACATGTTCACGCGCAATGCCACCCAGCAGAATTTCCGGTACTTCTGTCCCGATGAAACCAATTCGAATCGCCTTGGGAATGTCTTCGAGGTCGAAAACCGCACGTGGGAGGAGACAATCATTCCGATTGATGACCACCTTTCTCCCTTTGGAAGAGTGATGGAGGTGCTCAGCGAACACCTGTGTGAGGGATGGCTCGAGGGCTACGTGCTGACAGGACGTCATGGCCTCTTCGCGACCTACGAAGCCTTTGCCATGATTATCGATTCGATGATGGTGCAACACACGAAGTGGCTGGAAGGAGCACTCAACCTTCCCTGGCGCGAACCTGTTTCCTCGGTCAACATCCTGCTGACCTCGACCTGCTGGCGCAACGATCATAACGGCTTCAGTCATCAGGGACCGGGGCTGATCGACACGGCCCTTTCCCTAAAGGGGGCTGTCTCGCGCATCTATTTCCCGCCAGATGCCAACTGTCTGCTCTCCGTTGCCGATCATTGTTTGCGCAGCCGCAACTATGTGAACCTCATTGTGATCGATAAACAACTCCACCTGCAATTCCTGCCCATGCAAGAGGCCATTGACCATTGCACGCGTGGCCTCTCCATCTGGCAATGGGCCAGCAATGAGGAAAACATTGAGCCTGATGTCGTGCTGGCGTGTGCAGGTGATGTCATGACCATGGAAACCGTGGCCGCGGCGTGGTGGCTGCGCCATCACCTGCCGGAACTCAAGGTGCGCGTGGTGAACGTCGTCGACCTGATGACGCTGTACCCGCCGGAGGTCCACCCGCATGGGCTCGATGACGCCGCCTTCACCGAACTCTTCACCGTAGACAAGCCGGTCGTGTTCGCCTTTCACGGCTATCAGCGAGCCGTCCACCAACTCATTCACGGGCGCCCTAATGCCGCTCGTTTCCATGTGCGCGGGTTTAACGAACAGGGCACGACCACCACGCCCTTCGATATGGTCGTGCTCAATCACGTCAGTCGCTATCATCTCTGCATCCTGGCCATGCAGCATGTACCACGCCTCCAGCACCTGACGCCGCCACTCATTCAGGAGTGCAATGATCTGCTGACCAAACACCATAGCTATGTACGGGCCAACCTGGAAGATATGCCAGAAGTACGCGACTGGGTCTGGACGGACTAGGTGAACCATGTTGCTCTCACCAGCGTCTGGAAATGGCTCGCCAGGCCATCTACCATCAGAGAGAAACAGAGAGAGAACAGCAGGAGATGATCGGAGCTTCGCGTATGCATACTGCTGCACAATGGTCTGATCGGTGAGTAGAAAGTTTTAAGGCAAGTACCGTGGGTGCGTACGCACCCATCCATCACATGTTATGAGGAGGAGCCATGCATGTGCTCTCGTGGCATCAGGTCGACTTCGCAGGGGTGGTGCTGAGCGGACTCGTTGCCGGCTACGTCATGGCCATTGCAGGGCTATGGGCGGGAGCCGTTCCGGGGCTGGTGGCCTTCGATATTGCCGATTTCGGACGCCGCTATATGGTCTCCGACCGCCCCAGCGCCTGGCTGTTGGGCTTTGCCTCCCACCTGGTCAATAGTATCCTGCTGGTCCTGCTGTGGGCCATGCTCATTGTGCCTAATTTTCCGTGGCCTCGTCCGCTCGTGGGCATCGCCTGGGGCCTGTTCCTGGCGTTGGTGCTGGCGGGCGGACTGATCGTCCCGCTCTCTGGCCTTGGCTTCATGGGCTGGAAGGCTGGCGGTCCGCGCTTTGCAGCGACGACCCTGCTGCTGCATGCGCTCTGGGGACTCCTCATTGGGCTCTTGTATACAGGGAGCTGAGCCATGAACGGTGGTACTCGCGTCCCGCAACCCTATCTCATCCTGTGGGGCAGCGGAGTGGCGCTCTCCTGTAACCTGGAGGGAGAGGTCCAGGCCGAAGAACTCCACGGACTCTTCGCCGGCGATACCCGCGTGCTGTCTACCTACCAGCTCCTGGTCAGCGGACAGACCTGGCGCTTGCTCGGGCGCTCGCATTTCGGACATGGGACCGCCCAGTGGGAGTATCAAAACACCCCGCTGCGCGATGCGGTCGGCGAGATTGGTGCTGGCACGCTGCTGCTGACGCTCCGACGACGCGTAGACTGTGCGCTGCACGACGACCTGCATCTCGTGGCATTCGCACAGCGACCAGTCAAGATTCAGTTCACGCTGCATCTGGATGCGGACTTCGCCGATATCTTCGAGGTGAAGAGCCAATCGCTGCCGCCCCGGATGAGGATCCGGCGAGCTGCTCACCAGAAGGGCGTCGCGCTCTCCTACGAGAAGGAGGGCTTTCGCCGCGGCCTCCAGATCAGTCTGGATCCGGCATTTGGTCACCCCGTCTATGTCGGGACACGCGTCGTGTTTGAGCTGCAGCTCGCCCCCGGTGCCGAGTGGACGTGCTGTCTGGAAGCCAGGCCCGAGGTCGACAGTACCCTGTTCCAGTTCTCAGGCGATCCCCACCAGTCCGAGCCGAACCCGAGGCCTGCCGCCGAGCACCTGTCGATTCGGACTGATCCGCTCCTGGAGGACCCCTTCAGCCAGGGACGTGCTGATCTGCATGCTCTCGCCATCCCGCAGGCGGATCATCCACCCTACGTCGCCGCCGGCGTGCCCTGGTTCCTGACGCTCTTTGGCCGCGATCCACTCATGGCAGCCCTCATGACCGGCCTGGATGGAACGTGGTCTGCCAAAGGGGCACTCGCTGCCCTGGGCGCGCTGCAGGCAGCCGCGCGGGATGACTGGCGGGATGCTGAGCCTGGCAAGCTGCTCCATGAATGCCGCCGGGGAGAACTGGCCAGCCGCAACCGGATTCCCTTTGACCCCGCCTACTATGGCACGCACGATACCCCTGCGCTCTATTGTCTGACGCTCTGGCATGCCTGGCGTTGGACTGGCGATGACGAGCTCCTCAAGGCGCATCTTGAGACGGCCAGGGCAGCCCTGCGCTGGTGTGACGAACTGGGTGATCGCGACGGCGACGGGCTGCTAGAGTATAAGACACGCAGCCCCAAAGGCTACTATAACCAGAGCTGGAAGGATGCGGGTGGTGCCGTGGTGCATGCTGATGGAAGCCTCGCGAGCCTGCCGTTGGCGACGGTGGAGCTGCAGGGATATCTCTTCGCCGCGCGCCTGGCGATGGCTGAACTGCTGGAGACCTTGGGGGAACAGGCCGAGGCTGAGCGGCTCCGGCAGGCGGCACACACACTGCGCGCCATCGTCGAAGAGCGCTACTGGCTGGAGCAAGAAGGATTCTATGCCTTCGCGCTCGATGGGCAGAAGTGCCAGGTGGCCAGCATCGCATCGAATCCAGGACACCTGCTCTGGTGCGGCCTGCCCGCTCCACAGCGGGCGGCGGCCGTGGCGGAGCGCTTGCTCAAGCCCGACCTCTTCAGCGGGTGGGGACTGCGCACGCTCTCCTCGGAGAACCCGGCCTACAATCCGCTGTCCTACCAACGCGGCTCGGTCTGGCCGCACGATACCTTGCTCGCGGCAGCCGGGCTCTGGCGGTACGGCCACTACGAGGAGGCCAGCACGTTGATCCGGGCGATCCTGGAAGCAGCCGAGGCCTTCGAAGAGGCGCGGCTGCCCGAGCTGTTCTGTGGCCTGCCCCGCTCGCACGACCTACCGGTGCCCTATGCGCAAGCGAATATTCCGCAGGCCTGGGCAGCGGCTGCACCCATCCTGGCGGCGCAGCTCTTCCTCGGCCTCCTACCTGATGCCCCACGAAAGCGTTGCTTCGTCTCGCCCTGGCTGCCGGACTGGCTACCCTTTTTAGAGTTGCGGGGTATCGCAATTGGACAGGGGAGACTGGATATGATGGTAAGCCGTCATGGGACGGAGACGGTGATCGAGCAGGTGAAGGGTCAGAACATCGAGGTGATTGAGGGGACAGTGGAAGCCCCATTGTGGGGGATGCCGCCGCGGAATCACGATAAGGGGGACACGAGAACAAGCTGAGGCATCCCTCTGCGAAGGAGAAAGGAGAGAACGAGGATGAAAGCAAGGAGGTCTGAAGGAGTGGTCGTGACCTGGGTCTTGACGGATGTGGGATGCGCCATCGTGCACGCTTTCGGCGGGAAGCCTCCATAGGCCTTGCGGCGCGTGGACCTGCCGAGTTGGAGGGGCATGCGCTGGTGGAGCAGGTTCGTGACTGATTTGTGACCGGCATTGGATCGGCATCCCTGGTTTTTGGGCTAGACTAGAGAGGAGAAGAACTTTCTCGTGGGAAAAGATGTTTCTAAGGAAATGATACGATGGTCAAGCAACACATGAAGATAGCGCTCAAGCGAGTGTACGACGAGCCGGAGCCAGGCGATGGCACGCGCGTGCTGGTCGAGCGACTCTGGCCGCGTGGGCTCTCCAAGGAGCGGGCGCACGTGGATGTCTGGCTGAAAGAGATCGCGCCCAGCCGCGAGCTGCGCACCTGGTATGGGCATGATCCAGACAAATTCGCGGAGTTTCGCCGCCGCTACGAGGCCGAATTAGCCTCGCAGACCGGGCAGGCAACGCTGGCGCACCTGCGTGATCTCGCCAGGCAGGGACCAGTGACCCTGGTGTTCGCAGCACGCGATACGGAGCATTCCAATGCGACGGTGCTGCGCGATCTGCTGCTCCGAGACGCGTAGCGCATACGAGCAGCACAGACGGAAGACGCCAGCGCAGGGAAGCTATTGCGCAGCCGTGTGATGCAGGCCGTGATAAAGACGGGAGAAGGACAAGATGACAGAATCGACTATTGTTACTTTTGATGTTCGTGAGATGACGCCGGAAAAGCGGCACCCGGCCATTGTTGCCCGTCTGCATGCGCTCCAGGAAGGGGAGACGCTGCGCCTGGTGAGCGATCAGGATCTCGCCCCGTTGCAGGGGCACTTCCAGGTCGAGCATCCCCAGCTCTTTACCTGGGAGCCGGAACAAGAGGGACCTGAAGCCTGGGTGATGCGCGTCCAGAAGCGCGCACAAGGGGAAGAGGCGCCATCGGGTGCGCGTGCTGACGAAGGAGACGTTCAGGAGACCAGCCATGTGATCCAGTGTATGCAGTGTGGCCTGCAATTCCAGGCCGAGGCAGTCACTGTGCGCCATGAGGGAGCACAGGAGGAGCACCTGGTGCGCCTGCGCCTCCCCAAAGACAGCTCGCCAGCACAACGCGCCATGGCTGAGGAGCTCTACGAGCGTGTCGAAGGAGGAGGAACAGGCATGCTCCCCCTCACGCAGCCGCTGCGAGACGAACACCTGGAACTGCTTCCGCACATTGAGCGGCTGCGCACCGTGGCCGATACAATTGGAATAGCACCCGGCGAGTCTGTCCGACAGGGCATCGAGGACGTCTACACCTTCCTGACCCAGCAGCTCACGCCGCATGCCCAGGCCGAAGAGCGCGTCCTCTATCCGACGGTTGGCAGACTCCTGGGCGCACCAGCAGCCACCGCGACCATGAGCCGGGATCACCGGGAGATTGAGCGTTGGACCCAGGAACTGGGAGCCCTGCGGTCGCAGTTGGCAGGAGCCAGGGACGAGGCAGAGGTGCCGGCGCTGCGTCGTGTCCTCTATGGTCTCTACGCGCTGGTCGCGGTCCACTTTGCCAAAGAGGAGGACATCTATCTCCCCCTGCTGGATACACGCTTGACGGCGCAAGAGGCGCAGCGGATGTTTCAAGAGATGGAGAGGGCGGCACAGGAGGCAAAACGCAACGTGGCTCGCTAACGTTCCCTCTGACCAGGATGTGCCGACCCGTTCTGGAGCGGCAGCACGCTCATTGGGAGGGCTCGCGATAATGGCCTGCTCGCGATCGTTCCTGGGTGGCTTCCTTCCCAGAGGATGACGACCGTAACAGAAACGCCTCCTGTTCTGGGTCAGCCTCCTCTTCAAGGGGAAGCATCCATCCTTCCGGGCTCCTCCACTACTTGTATCCGGTCTCCAAGAGCAATCATTCCTTCGGTCAGGATCTGTGCTCGCAGGTCTGCATGGTAGAGCGCCATACAACTCGTCGCCTGGTGGGGATCCTCCGAGGCGCAGGACTCGTGTGGTGCAAGACCGCGAAAGACTACCTCTCCGATGCGAAACAGGTGCCCAATCAAGTGCTGAAGGGAACACCCGCGAATCACGATATTGCGCCGCGCGCACCAGGTGGTCCAGATGTAGAAAGCCAGGACCCCTTTTACGCACTCTTGAGGTAGGCTTCAAGTTTGGTGAGCGCGATGGTTCGTATCGAGGTTGCTTGGGCTTCCTCCTCTGTCATCTCTGCCCACGTCTTGTCATAGCCACTGGGAATAAAAATGGAATCCCAGCCAAAGCCATGGCTGCCTCGCGGAGCGAGAGCAATCGACCCTTCTCTGGCACCGGCGAAAACGTGAAACGCTTGCCCGTCATACAACCCAAAGTGGATGGAAGCCAAAGCCGACCGCTCTGGAGACCCATCGAGCAGTCGACAGAGTCCGTCTGGGCCTAACTCTGCGAAAAACCATTTAATAAAGGGTCCTGGTAATCTTCCCCAGGCGACGAATTGCAGTGAGCTATCTTCTACCAGCACTGGGGAGTGGACGTGCTGAAAGGCTTCTTTGGCTTTCTGTTCGATGATGGTCGCGACATCAAGCGATTGGATCTCGAGGAGATCCATGGTGGTATGAAGCACTGGGAAGTGGAGGGAGTGGCGAAGCAGCTCCGCTTTTCCCGGGTTACTGGTGACGTAGGTTAACGAGTCAATCATCCTTTTCCCTTCCCCTGAAGTTGGCTGCTCTTTTTGTCGGCATCGTATAATCTCGTTGCTGTTTTTGCAAGGGGGTGCCCGGCCTCTCCAGTCAAACGGTCCACTCACCCAGGCTCGTCACAGCGCCACTCGTACTGGAGGACGCTGCTATGCCACAGCATGAGACCCGCCGGGGAACTCCTCTCACTCCTGCTGCCCGCCCTCCTCACCTGCCAGCTTCCTGCGGTCCTCGTCCTGTTCCTCGTTCACCAACAGGACGTGCTGCTCGGTGGGAAGGTCTCCCATGCCAACGGAGGCAGCGCTGGCCTCCAAGCCATCAAAGACATGACTTTCTTGCGGAACAGGTTGTGCCGCATCGGCAGGCGGCGGTTCATACCAATCAGCATTCGTGCCGACAGTTGCCTGCCCCAGCGGTTCGAGCAGTTGCTCCTTGTGGTAGATCATCTCCTCTGGAGAGAAGCAGGCCAGTTTATAGTCATGTTCCAGCGTAATCGCTCCGGTGGGACAGGCGGCCTGGCAGTAGCCGCAGAAGATGCAGCGTAGCAGGTTCATATCAAAGACCCTGGCGTACCGCTCACCCGGGGAGACGCGGTGCGCCGCAGTATTTTCTTCGGCTTCAATATAGATCACGTCGGCGGGACAGGCCCCTGCGCACAGATAACAGGCCACACAGCGCTCTAACCCGTTCTCGTAACGGTGCAGCACGTGACGCCCGCGAAAACGCGGCGGGAGTTCACGTTCCTGCTCCGGGAAGGAAACGGTGGTGGGTTTTCTGCCCATATTTTTGAGGGTGGTGGCCATCCCCTTTATGATATCGAAGGACATGGTGTACTCCTTACAGTGAACGACAATGGCATGCTCGACGTAAAACATACCGGGTCTCGACCTTCGAGAAGGTCGCCAGCCCTACCGGTGCGGGAACAAACTCAAACATGGACCACCTCCTGCGTGCGTCTCCCTTGCTGGCCCAGATCTTCCCAGGTCAGGCCGGCATAGAACGGGTTACTGGCTGCGATCTCTCGCAGCACATCGCGTGGGTCGTCGTAACTCCATGGCTGACCGAGCCGCTGCGCCAGTTCCAGGAGAATTTCCCAGTCGGCTTTGGCACCAGGAAGCGGAAGCAGAGCTTGCCGGATGGCCTGGACATGATGATCGATATTGGTCATACTCCCGTCTTTTTCGGCGAAGGTGACGGCTGGCAGGACGACATCGGCCTGCCGCGCCGTCTCGGTGAGTATGATGTCCTGCACGACCAGAAACTCCTTCTGAAAGGCTGGCACGTGTCGCGCCGGGTTTGCTCCCATGACATACAGCGCTTTCACCTGTGGATTGCTCAACATCTCGGCATAGGGGAGACCGCTTTGTGAAGGACGCTGGTAACCGGGGAGCGCATCGGGCAAGAGTCCCATATCACGCGCACCGAGCGAGTTGGCATCCTCGAAGAGCGGGCCAACGCCCGAACCGGGGCGATTGATATGATCGGTGATGACTGCCAGCGCCTGCACATCTGCCGCCAGGTCCTGGCAGCCAGGGGCAAGCGTCGCCATTTCATCGTAGAGGATGATAGCTTCCTTTGATCCCGCAATTGCATCTGCCAGGTGCTGCAGCTTCGTCGTCGTCTCGCGTCCGAACATCTCTTCGGCGGCCCGAAGAGCGTCATCTTCTTGCTGGATGTGCAGGCGTATGTCTTCATATTGATGCGGGTTATCGACTCCGCTGCTGAGCGTCTGCTTGAGTAGCATCTTTGCCGCCAAACCTGCGCCGTTTGGCGGGATCATGATCTTGCTCATCGCGAAGCGATCCAGCTCTGTCTCGCTTTCATTGACGAGAGCGATCTGCGCACCTGCTTTCATGGCCTTTTTAATGCGCAGGTTGAGAACAGGCTGGCGCGAGTAGGGATCAGAGGCAATCAGCACGATATGCGAGGCTTTCTCCATATCCGCGATGCTGTTGGTCATCAGCCACGGCCTGCCCGTGAGCAGGTCGCGCGGGCCGGGAAAACGTCCATGATGATGATCGACATTGGGCGAGCCGATGACGTGCCGGATCAGCTTCTGGAAGAGGTAGGCTTCTTCGTTGGTCGTGCGGGTTGAGCCGATGCCGCCGATCGCCTGCGGGCCGAAGCTTTCAAGAATTGCTTTGAAACGTGTGACGATCAGGTCGAGCGCCTCGTCCCATGTGGCGCGCTCCAGTTGTCCATTGCGGCGGATCAGGGGCATGCGCAGGCGCTCCTGGCTATTGACAAACTCAACGTCCCAGCGTCCCCGGTTGCAGAGCCAGCCGTCGTCGATCGCATCGTTGGTGCGCGACATCAGGCGGGTGACCCTGTCAACACGCACATCAATGCGCACATTGCAGCCGACACTGCAGAGGTTGCAGACACTCGCAGTATGCTTCAACTCCCAGGGCCGGGTTTTGAAGCGGAAGCTCGCGGCTGTCAAGGCCCCCACCGGGCAGATCTCGACGGTGTTGCCGGAGAAGATCGAGTCGAAGGCATGATCGGGGGCCGTTCCCACCTCCATCCTGAAACCCCGGTTGATCATTACCAGGCCATTATCCATCGAGATTTCGGCGCAGAAGCGCGTGCAGCGCTGGCAATGGATGCAACGCTCGCGATCAAGCAAAATGTCACGGCTCATCGGCACCGGCTTGGGGAAATGGCGCTTGAAGAGGTCGAAGCGTGTCCCGCCGGGTCCATGACGCAGCGTGAAGTCCTGCAGGTCGCACTCGCCGCCCTTATCACAGATGGGGCAGTCGAGCGGATGGTTGATCAGCAGGAATTCCAGCACGCCCCGGCGTGCCTTGAGCACCTTTTCCGTCCTGGTATGGACGACCATGCCCTCGCTGACCACGGTGGTACAGGCGGTCTGTGGCGGCTTGGGCATCTTCTCGATTTCGACGAAGCACATGCGGCACGCCCCCAGGGGTGGCATCTTGGGATGGTAGCAATAGATCGGAATCTCCAGGCCGATGTGCTGCGCCGCTGCCCAGACCGTCGTTCCGGGAGGAACGGCAACGGGTGTGTCGTCAATGGTGATGTGGACGAGGACGTCGCGTTGTTCTTCTGGCATAGGATTCTCTCCACGAAGCGAGCTGTTCGTGGCTCGCCTCTCTAGACAGCATTTACCGTGTTGTGGCAGGCGCGCGATGCGCGCCCGGTCCGACCAGGCATCGTCCTGCTCGGACGTGGTATTCGTACTCATTGCGGAAGAGTTTGATACTACTGGTCACCGGGCTGGTCGCAGCATCGCCCAGGGGGCAGAAGACCTTGCCAAAGATATTATCGCAGACATCCATGAGCAGATCGATATCACGTAGCTTGCCATGCCCATGCTCAAGCCGTTCCAGGAGCTGCGCCAACCAGAAGGTGCCTTCGCGACAGGGCGTGCATTTGCCGCAGGACTCATCACGGTAGAACTCGACCATGCGCAGCACGGCGGCGACGATGCAAGTGTCCTCGTGCATGACGATGACGCCGCCAGAGCCGAGCATGGAACCGGCGGCGGCGATGGCTTCAAAGTCGAGCGGGGTGTCTACTTTATCTGCACTCAGGATGTAGGTGGAGGAGCCGCCCGGAATGATGGCCTTGAGTTGTTTGTCGTCCAGGATGCCCCCGCCGTACTGCTCGTCGTAGATCAGGGTGCGCAGCGGCGTTCCCAGCGGTAGCTCGTAGTTGCCGGGCTTCTTGACATGCCCGCTCAGGCAGAAGATACGCGTGCCCTTGCTCTTCTCCGTACCAAAGGAGGCGTACCATGCGGCTCCGTTGCGCACAATGGCTGGGATGGTTGAGAGCGTTTCCGTGTTGTTGATGACGGTGGGACCGCCGTAGAGGCCAATGGCAGCAGGAAACGGCGGCTTCAAACGCGGGTAGCCGCGCCTGCCTTCCAGCGATTCCATGAGCGCACTCTCTTCCCCGCAGATGTAAGCTCCGGCACCGCGATGCACGATCACGTCCAGGTCAAAGCCACTGCCCAGGATGTTCTTGCCGAGATACCTGGCCTTGTACGCTTCCTCGACGGCGCGCTCGACCTGCCGTGCAGCCAGCGCCAGTTCCCCACGTATATAGATGAAGGCGGTCGAGATACGGCAAGCGTAGCAGGTAATGATGACGCCTTCGACCAGTTGATGGGGGTTCTTCTCCATCAGCATGCGGTCCTTGAAGGTGCCCGGCTCGCTCTCGTCACTGTTACAGCAGAGGTAGCGCGGCCTGTCATTTTTGGCGAGGAAGCCCCACTTCATGCCGGTGGGGAAGCCCGCTCCCCCACGCCCACGCAGGCCGGATTTCTTGACCATCTCGATGATCTCGTCCGGCTGTAGCTCTGTGAGAGCCTTCTCCAGCGCCTGGTAGCCGCCCAGCTTCCGATACCCTTCCAGAGTGTCCAGGCCGGGAGCATCGATATTTTTCGTGATAATCAGTTCTGGCATAGGTCTTCTGATTCCTTCTTCCACGAGGGTTTGGCGCTGCCGTCACTCACGAATCTGAGCCTGCGGCTGTCGTACAGCGAATGCTATCGACGCGCAACTACTAAGCAAGGTGAGCTCTTGTTGCATGTGTGGATCTGTCTGCATGGTAGTCATACATCCTCCTGTCACCAGGGTGGATGGCTTTTTCAGGAGCCACACCTACTGCACGGAGCCCTCGTAGATCCCCATGATGGCGTCTAGCAACCTCAGCGCCTCCGGCTTCTTCCGTTGAAAGGAGTTGCGGCCGATGATCGAGCCGAATCCGCCACCATCGCGGATCGCACGCACTTCGGTGAAGATCTGCTCATCGGTGGTAGCAGGTCCGCCCGAGAAGATGACGATGCGCCGCCCGGCAAATGCGCTCTGGACAACGTGATGGACACGCTCAGTCAGCGTTGCTATGGGGATCTCGTACTGCTGATAGGTCTTCTGGGCCTCTGGCAGTTCTACCCTGGCACTGGGCAACTTGACCTTGATGATATCTGCCCCAAGCTCGGCGGCGATCTGGGCCGCATAGGCGACCACGTCAACGGCGGTCTCGCCTTCTTTGGAGAGGCCGCTGCCACGGGGATAGGACCAGACGACGACGGCCAGCCCAGCAGCTTTCGCCTCTTTCGTGAGTGTTCGTAGCTCCTGGTACATCGTGGTACGCTCAGTTGAACCCGGATAAATGGTGAAGCCAACGGCGACACAGCCCAGGCGCAGGGCATCCTCCACCCAGGAGGTAACTGCTGAAAGAGGGTCGCGTTCCTCATGCAGCAGATCGTGGTTGCTGCACTTGAGGATCAGGGGAATGTCCCCGCAATAGTCAGACACACCTGCTTCAAGAGAGCCTAACGGCGCGGCATAGGCATTACACCCTGCCTCGATGGCGAGTTCGAAATGGTAGCGTGGATCGTAGGCGGCAGGGTTGGGCGCAAAACTGCGTGCCGGGCCATGCTCAAAGCCCTGGTCGATGGGCAAAATGACCATTTTTCCGGTGCCCGCCAGGCGACCGTGATTGAGCATACGGGCCAGGTTGGTACGGACGCCAGGATTTTCACTGGCATACCAGCGTAACATTTCACGGATGCGGTCATTCATTCTCTCTATGCCTTTCTACTCATCGTTGCAGGAGACAAAAGGGATCAAGCCCACCTCTCCATTCTTCCACGTCGGTGTGTTCCTGACGTGCGGTCTCATTCCTGCTCTCTTTGCGCCTGGCAACGTGCAGGCGCACGGCATCGAGGGCAATGTAACACCTCTGGTTGCACGACGATCCCGATGGTTGCTCAACGATATGTCGCATTGCGACATACTCTCTGGCTAGCATAGCATACAATCTCTGGGAAGAATGAGCAGAGCAATCACAAAACAATCACAATCAGTATGCCGGAGATGGTAAAGGTGGGGAGTACGAGACATGGGTCGCAGTATCGCAGTGTTGGGTTCCCTGTAGAAGCCGGACTGGCTCGATCGATCATCTATGAAAATGGAAGAATGTCTCCTGCTTTGCCTGGGCTGGTGGCGTTCTAGCGCCCAGGAGTAGCCTTCGAGACAACAGGCAGGGCGATGAAGAAGGTCGAGCCCTGTCCTTCGACCGACTCGCACCAGATCCGTCCCCCCTGTCGCTCGAGGAGGGCGCGGCAGAGATAGAGTCCTAACCCCGTACCTTCAATTCCGTAGAAGCGAGCGTTCTCCGCCTGTACGAAACGCTGGAAGATCTGTGCCTGCTGTTGTGCCGGAATGCCGATGCCGTGATCGCGCACAGAGAGCAGCGCCTCCTGCCTCTCACTCTCCTCAGCGATGGTCACCTCGATGGGGCCGCCCTCCGGACTGTATTTGATGGCATTGCTGATCACGTTGACGAGTACCTGCTCCATGCGCCGGGGATCGATGGAGAGGACGAGACGCTCCACCGATGGCGCGAGCACCAGGGTATGCCGCTCGGTCGTCAACTGCTGCCGGGTCACCACACCCTGAACCAGGGGAACCAGGTCGGTCGGTTCGGGATGCAACTCCAGCTCACCTGCTTGCAAGCGCGCCATATCGAGCAGATCATCGGTGAGTTGGCTCAGGTGAGCCGCCGCCAGGTCAAGGCCTGCGAGGGCCTTCTCCTGCCACGCGGCAAGTTGTGGTCCTTTGCCCTGGGCCGTCTGGACGAGCAAGGTCTGCGCAAAGCCCCTCAGATTGGCCAGCGGGGTGCGCAACTCGTGTGCGACGATCCCAAGGAACTCATCCATCCGCTGGGTCGTCTCACGCAAGGCCAGTTCTCTTGCGTGCGCAAGAGCGCGTTCCTGGAGTAATCGCTCGCGCTCCATCACCAGGGTGGCGAGTTTTGCCGCAGCACCAGCCAGGGCTACTTCTTCCGGAGGAAAGGTATGGGGTGTGCCACCGTAATCCAGCGTGAGTACCCCTGTCAGATGGGCACCGCTAGACATCGGAGCGACGAGTACCTCGCGTGCGCCATAGGTGGGAGCGCCACTTGTCTTCGTCCAGGTGAGATCATTGAGGACGACCTCGCCTGCCTGCAGGCGGGCAAGGAGATTCGGCGCCAGGTAGTCATCCAGGCGGTAGTGCCCCATCGCTGTCATCCACTGCTGCTGCTGCTCTGACGAGAAGCCAACGACCGCAACCGGACGCAGGGCGCCCGCCTCCGGCTCAATGGCGATCAGACTGACGCGCCGGCAGCCAAGGGCGTTGCGGGTCAGCTCGGCCAGCCGCTGCCCAATCAGGTACGTCGCTGCTGGTGCCGGGGATTCCCCTCTACCTGCCTGTGCGTTGCATTCGCCACCATCCTGGGGAACCTGGACCAGTGCCTCGGCCATGGCGAACAGGGCCTGCAAGGCCTCCTGTGTGCGCTGCTCAAGCTTCCAGCGCTCTGTGACGTCGCGGCAAAGGTTGATCGCTCCCACGATGTTCCCCTCTCGGTCACGAATGGGGGCGCCACTCAACTGGATGCGCAGCTCACGTCCGCGCAGATTGTGAGCCGTGAACTCCACAGCGGTCGTGTCGGTGAGCACCTCTCCGCTTAGCACACGCGTCGTGGCCCACTGCGCGAGCGGCAGCGACTGCCCCTGCACATAGCGCTGCGTGATGAGCGTGCCGCGCTCTTCCAACGAGAGAGCCGTGTAGCTGGGGAGGTCGTCGAGTCCAAGCAGGTCACGCGCGGCCCGGTTCATGCGAAGAATATGGCCGTCTTTGTCGTACACGAAGAGGCCATCACCGATGGCCTCGAAAATCGCCTCGAGCTGCTGCGCGCGATAACGGTCCTGTTCGGCCTCGCCCATCTGCTGCCCAGGCTGCGGTCGCTCTGTCCCGTCCCTCTCTTCCTTGCCATGTGTATCCATGTGCCTCTTGCTCGTGAGGTTGGTGTTGTTTTTGCCAGTCAAATCAGTGCCACCACACAGTGAGAGGCACACGAGGAGTCCAGGCAGGCAGACCTGTCCGGTCCTTTCTCCTTCACGCAAACGGTGAAGGAAAACACGCAGGAGTCATCACTGATCGCTGCGAGCACGCTCAACTTCTATTCTGCTTCTCTGATGGAAGAAAACATCCCTCTCCTGCGGTGAACATTTTTATTTTATAATATGGCATGAGGGAGCGCAAACAGACACGAGTACGTGATGGGAAAGGAGTACCGAATCATGTCAAAGAGGAAAACGACCGTTCTGATTGCTGATGACGACCTGCAACTCCTGGACCTGATCACACTCAATCTCGAGCTAGAGGGCTATAACATCCTGAGGGCCAGCGATGGCAGGCAGGCGCTTGAACGGATTGAGCGGTATCACCCCGACCTGGTGCTGCTCGATGTGAAGATGCCCAGGATGAGTGGATTTGACGTCTGCCACCAGGTGCGTGCATGCTCGACGGTCCCCATTATCATCATCACCGCACGCGGTCAGGAGCAGGAGAAGATCCGCGGCCTGGACCTTGGCGCAGACGATTACCTCGTCAAGCCTTTCAGCGTGAGCGAACTGCTGGCACGCGTGCGGGCGGTGCTTAGGCGAGCACAGTTTACAACAGGCGAACTGGCACCTCTCGGGCAATCGCCCATGGCCCTGGGAGCGCTTTCGATTGATTACGCCCAGCGGCAGGTCGCGATGGCTGGCCAAAGGGTCGTCCTCACACCGACGGAGTACCGTATTCTGGCCTTCTTAGCCCACAATGCCGGCCGGGTTGTGCCCCAGAAACGGCTCTTAGAGCATGTCTGGGGGAGCGCATATGTGGGAGAACATCATCTGTTGCAGGTGAATATCAACCGGTTGCGGCGCAAACTGGAAGCCGACCCTGCTCGCCCCCGCTACATCCTCTTCGAGCCAGGGGCCGGCTATATCCTTGCTACGCCATCGCAGGCGTAAGCAGTACCTGAACCGGAAGAGTACAGGGGGAAGAGAAAGCCATGATGCCAGCGGAGCGGCACAGGCTGAGCGAGACGGAGGCTTAACACAAACCGTGGTATCGTTGGAACCGTATCTTGCATTTCGTCAATCGGGAACGTCTTGTGACTGATTTGTGATGGAATTCGTGCCCATCCCCGCAATTCTCGGGTTACACTACCTTGTAGATAAGAGATTGCATGACGATGTGCTGTGAACTACCAAAGGCGGCCGCTTGCCTGCGACGCTCCCTACAAGCATGCCCCCAGGTGGTCTGCCATGTCCAATAGGCCAACTGCCGTGAAGGTCTCTTGCAGCGAGGCAACAGCGGAGCTTAGGAGGAAGCACATGACACAACAGGGATTCATGGTCGCGCTCAAGCGCGTCTACGATGAGCCGGAACCAGGCGATGGCACCCGCGTGCTGGTGGAGCGACTCTGGCCGCGCGGGTTGTCCAAAGAGCGGGCGCATGTGGATATCTGGCTCAAGGAGATCGCCCCCAGCCACGAGTTGCGTACCTGGTATGGGCATGATCCGCAGAAATTTGCGGAGTTTCGCCGCCGCTACGAGGTCGAGTTAGCAAAGCCTCCCGGGCAGGTAGCTCTGGCACGGCTGCGGGAGCTGGCGAAGCAGGGGCCGGTGACGCTGGTGTTTGCCGCACATGATACCGAGCATACCAATGCCGTCGTGCTGCGCGATCTGCTGCTCCACGCCTCCTGAAGCGCGTGAGCTGGAGACGAGGTGGAAACCATGCCTTTCATCAAGCAACCTGAGAGACAAGCCGGTCGACCTCCAGTAAAGATCGGGAGTATCTTTACTGGCCGGGTCAACGAACGGCGTTTTTTTGTCAAGAACGTCCTCACGCCCGAGGTCCCCACCGCTCATGTGATCTGGGTATGGGGCCCTGCCGGCGTGGGCAAGTCGACGCTGCTCACTCGTCTGAAAGACGAGGCGTGTCGCCCTGGCGTGAAGGAGACCTGTCTGACTGCCCTGGTGGACGAACGAGAGGGGACTCCTATCGACCTGATGGAATGCTGTGCCCTTCAATTGCGCCTGACAGGCGCTCCACTGGCCGCCTTTGAGCAGGCGCTCTCGCGCTACAGGCAGGCGACGTACCATCCACCACCTGAGTACATAGTTGCACGGGCGGCCTTTGTACGCGAGGTGTCAGCTCTGACCGAAGCGAAGGTGATGGATGAATCGGTGCTGGGCGGATTGTATGAAACCGTGGCCAGCGAGGCGAACGCCTCTTTTGGGAACCAGCGCCCTGCTTCTCAATCGGAGGCCGGGCCTCTGCATGACCCGCTCGCCGACCTGACTCGAGCGTTTGTCGACGACCTCAACTGGCTAACCACCACCCACGCCCCGTTCCACCAGCGGCGGACAATGCGAGGGCGCCGGGTGATCCTCTTCTTCGACACGTGCGAGCCTTCGGCGGCTGACATAACTGGCTGGCTGCTCCACCATGTGCTGCCAGCTACCATCAGCATCCAGGTCGTGCTGGTCGTGGCCGGACGTGAGCCCATTGAGCAGGTCCTGCCCGATGGGCAGCAGATCTCCTCAATGCCGCTCGTCCCCTTTACTGAACGTGAAACCGGGACCTATCTGGCCAGATGCGGGATTACCGCAAAAGACCGTGTTGCCGCCATCTGGCACCTGTCGGGCGGCTTGCCACTCTCCGTGAGCATGCCGTATTCCGTCAGCTAAAATGTTACTGAAGGTGGTATGGTTCCCTCAAATAACAATGTTACCGAATGAGGGAAGCGATGCCAGAAGACGAGATGACCATTGATGAAAGACGCAAGTATGTGAAACTGATGGTGGGTCGCTATCAGCACGCCAAGCGAAAGGAACGCAGTCACTTGTTGACAGAAATGGAGCAGGTGAGCAAACTGCACCGCAAACACCTGATCCGGTTGCTCAATGGAGAAAGCCTGGAGCGCAAGCCACGCCAAACGCCCCGCAGCCGCACGTATGGCCAACAGGTCGAGCAAGTGATTGTGCGGGTCTGGGAAAGTTTAGACTACATTTGTGCCAGACGGCTGACACCCAGTTTGCTGAAAACGGCTCAACACTTGGCGAGGTTTGGTGTGCTGGTGCTCACGGCAGAGGTCGAGAGCCAATTGGCCCGCATCAGCATAGCAACCGTGGAGCGCCTGTTGCGCAAGCATCGCTCACGCAAAGCGCGGTTGCCCCGTCCAGGCCCGCATCGAGCCAATCAAGTGACCAAGGGAGTGCCGATGAAACGCATTGCCTGGGACATCAAGGAACCGGGTCATTTCGAGGTGGATTTGGTGCATCATGGCGGCGAGAGCAGCGCAGGCGAGTATGGTCATACCCTCCAGTTGATTGATGTGGCGACCGGCTGGAGTGAACGCGTGATGCTGTTGGGACGCAGTTATCAGGCGATGCGAGAAGCCTTTGAGCAGGTGAGCAAGCGACTGCCGTTTGCCATCGTCGAACTGCATCCCGATAATGGCCCGGAGTTCTTCAATTGGCACCTGGTGCGCTATTGGAAAGAGAAAGTGACCGGCGTGCACCTCTCGCGCTCGCGACCCTATCACAAAAACGATAATCGCAACGTAGAGCAGAAAAACGACACGCTGGTGCGTCAGTATTTCGGGCAGGTGCGTCTGGAGACCCCCGAGCAGATCGCGGCAGGCAATCGCCTCTACGAGCAGATGTGGGTGTACTACAACCTGTTCCAACCGGTGATGCATCTCAGCGAAACAATCGTGGAAGGGGACAAGGTACGGCGCAAATGGGATCAAGCCCAGACGCCCTATGAACGGCTGTTGGCAACGGGAGTCTTAAGTCAGGAGCACCAGCAGCGCTTGCAACTCCTCTATGCGCAGACTAATCCCTGGCAATTGCGCGAAGAGATCTATGCGGGCTTAGCTCGGCTGTGGGAGCAAGCGATCGTTGACGATGGAACAGCTGCTTAAGGAAAGAAAGGAGTGGGTTGCAGCCCGAAAAGCGTGCGGGAGGCGAGAGCGAGGGGGCAAGAGGTCCTGCTCGCGAGCAGGACCTCTTGCCCCCTCGCTCTCGCCTCCCAGTAACATTTTCATTTGAGGGAACCATCATCGTTCAGTAACATTTTCATTTGACTTGACACGATGCTGGCATGCGATCCCGAGGGACCCCTTGACGTGACGACCGATGTCGCGACCAACATGCTGCGCTGGCTCGAAGGGCAGGATCGCAGGATGCACCGGCTGGTCCTGCAAGCCGCGCTTTGCACCAGACCGTTTACCCAGGATGACCTGGCGGCCTTCCCTAGGCTGACCGAGCGGGAGCGAACCCACTTCTATCGCCGACTGATTGAGCTTCCCTTCGTGCAATCGAGTCCCCTGGATGGGCGGCATCGCTTTCATTCCCTGGCGCAGCAGTGGGTCGTCCGTGCGTTTTCCCAGCGTGCTCCCCAGGAAGAGCAAGCCGCCCGCCGGGCGTTAGCTCGTCACTATCAGCAACGGTTGGAGCATCTCCAGACAACCGCAGGAAGGAGTGCCTTCTTCTCCATCGAGTGGCTGGAACTGGCGCTGGCCCGTGTCTCCCAGTTGTTCTACCTGACGGATACTACCAGCCATGCCAGCGCAATCGAGCAGGTGATGGAGATTGTCTCCCAGGCAAAGCAAGAGGAGAACCTGATTTCGGCCCTGCGCGCACTCTCCCAGGAACAACCCGATACCCTGGTATCGGCCTCTGCCAGGCGTATCGCCCAACTCCTGCTACGCTACCTTGAAGCTGACCTGGCCAGCCAGGAATGGCTCTCGGCAGCCAGCGACCTGCTCGAAGCGGTCCGTTCTGCTCCGGCGTTCTCACCCGCGCTCCTGGCACGGATTTATGGCAGGCGCGGGATGGCATACTACTCGCGTAGCGACTACCAGCAGGCCATTGCGGACTTTGATCACGCGCTGGCGCTCGATCCTGCTTATGCCTGGGTGTACCTGTTGCGGGGCATAGCGTACTCCGCTTGCAAGGAGTACCAGCGGGCCATCGCGGACTTCGACCGGGCGCTGGCCCTGGATGCCAAATTGACGTTTGCCTATGCCCATCGCGGTATCGCCCAGCGGGAGTGCAAAAACTACCAGCAGGCCATTGCGGACTTCGACCGGGCGCTGGCGCTCGATCCCATGCTCGAGGGGGCACTGCTCCTCCGACGCCTCGCCTCCTGGGAACTCCTCGCGTACCGTCCGGGGAGGGGGGACGTTGACCGGGTGATTGCGCTCAATCCCAACGACGCCCAGGCGTATGTGCTACGGGGTATGGTCCTCTGCTGCCTCAATGAGGAGCGCCGGGCCATCGCGGACTTCGACCGGGCCATCGCGCTCGATCCAGACGATGCGCTGGCGTATGGCGGGCGCGGGCACGTGTACCTGGAGATGGGGGAAATCGAGCTGGCCAGGACCGATTTCCTCAGCAGTCAAGCGCTCGCCCCGCACGATACGTACGTGGGTCTGCTGCTCACATGGCTCGACCTCTGCCAGCAGGAGTCGCTTCCTGACAGATCAGCTTTCCCGGAACGCCTGGAGGCGCTAGCGGCGCGTGATCAGCAGCAGCCCGTGGCATTGGTCTGTCAAGGGATGTCGCTCATGTTACGGGGTCGCTTTGAGGAGGCGGAGGCCTCACTCGACCAGGCACTGCTGCTCAATCCAGCGATGAGGGAGGCCCTGTTCTGGAAGAGCCTGGTCTGTGCCTTGCTGGAGAGAGACGAGGAAGCCAGAATAGCGCTGGAGCAGGCGCTGGCTGCAGAGTTACCCCTGGCACGCGTGCTGCTTACTCCCCTCCGCTGGCTGGAGCAGAAGCGGCCGGATTTCTATAGGAGATATGCAGAGCCCGTGCTGGCTCGCACGAAAGAGGGGCAAGAACAGTGCGCATGATGCCCCATACTCTCGTTGCGCCAGCAGGCAAGGCGCGTCGCCAGGAGCCATTTTCTCGCGTGGCCTCGCTGCTGGAAGCGGCTTTGCTCCTGGGTGCTGGTGGCGGCTTTGCCCTTGCCACGGTCCTGTCGATCACCTCTGCGCTGGCCGTCCCGCTTGGTCCCTGGTGGACGGCGCTCGCCCAGGCCCATGGCCATCTCCAGCTCTATGGCTGGGCAGGACTCTTTGTGCTCGGAGTGGCGTTCCATTTTCTCCCACGACTGCGTGGAACGCCGCTGGTTGCTCCATGGCTCGTGCCCTGGATTCTCGGTGTACAGGTTGGCGGGCTCCTCTTGCGTGCGCTCAGTCAACCGCTGGTGACGACAACGCAAGCGGTAACCTGGCGTGCCCTGCTGCTGACGAGTGGCATACTGGAGGGTGGGGCACTTCTGGGAGCAGTCCTGCTGCTTGGGCTGACCGCCCGGCGTGGCCCGCCGCTCGCAACTCGTCCGGCATTTGGGAGCGCCCTCCCATTCATGGCGATAGCGTGCTGTGCGCTTGGGGTGGCAGGGGTGGTCAATCTGGTGAATACAGTACAGGCCTCGACTACAGCGGGGCTGGTGCCGCAGGCGGGCGATGATCTCAACGTGATCCTGGGATTATTCGGCTTTCTCACGCCGATGGCGCTCGCAATGTCCGTTCGATCATTGCCCATGTATGCCGGGCTGGAGGCGTTCCCGGGTCGCCTACTCTGGCCGCTGGCCGGGTTCTACCTGGTAGGTCTCATGCTCATCTGCGCCGGAACTGGGAGCGATCCAGGGCTGGCGGGCTGGCCAGGGACACTGGCTGGGCTGGGCATGCTCCTGATGGGAGGAGTCATCCTGGCCTTTGTCGGCATCTTCCTGCACCTGATGCGCGCACGCGGGCGTCTCCCACAGCGCGTAGCACGCCTCGCGCCTAGCCCAGCAGCGGCCGCTCGCTCGTACACCGCACAGGTGGCCAGGGAACGGAGCGACTATGGGCCTTTTGTGGCAGTGGTCGCGAGCGCCTATCTATGGGCAGTGCTTGGTGGAGTCCTACTCATCTGCGATGGGCTGGCGTTGCTCTTTGGTACGCCCCCTCCCTTTGCGCTCGATGCCGTTCGCCACAGCTTCGCCATCGGCTTTATCGCGCTCATGATCTGTGGGGTAGCGCCCCGCATGATCCCCGGCTTCTCCGGGGGAACCATCGTTTCACCGGGGCTGGTACAAGCAACTCTCTGGCTCGGCAACAGCGCAGCCGGGCTGCGCGTGGGGTCACTCCTCCTGTCCCCGCTCCTGGCACGGTTCACGGGCATCGGACAAACCCTTGATGCCGCGGCATTTGGCCTTTCCGGCCCGGTCGGGCTGGCGCTTGCCGTCTGCCTGGCGGTCAACCTGTGGCCTGCGCTGCGCTACCGACGATCCGAGCAGGAAGTGACGTGATGCATATAATGCAGGAATCGTTTCTTGTCCACCCGCGAGCTCCTTTTCACTGAGAGGGGGCGCGGTGTGAGCGAGACGCTAGAGCACAAACGAGAGGACGATCTACAGGCGCGTGCTGCTGGTTGACGACGTTCCGGTACAAGGAGGTGCTTGGCAACAGCACACAACGTCTCCTCCGGAACTGCTCGTCAATGTGGTGAGCGCCGTACCGATTGGGCGTCGATTGTCGAGGAGGAAAGGAAGACTCCCAAAGCAGTGTCTCGCACGCGGCCTTTTCTGAGATGGTCTGCTGAAAAATGCTCACCAGGGAGATGAGGACAGAATCAGGAACCACCTGCCTGTTTGCAAACAGGGTTGTGTCCCGACCGACCAGCGTGAAGGCAACAGTGCAGGGACAAAGGAGATGAGATGGATACAGAGAACCAACTTCAAGAGCTGGAATCGGCCTCTGCCACGCTCGTGGAAGGGATGCACTTTGCTGGGGCCATTGACGACGTGCGCATTGACCTCGATGCCGAGCCGAGCGTTGGGGGAGCGGGCGTTGGCCCCCAGCCACACCGCCTCCTCTTGCTAGCGATGGCCGGCTGCACGGCGATGGATGTCATCTCGATCCTGCGCAAAAAGCGCCAGCAGGTGAGCGGCCTCCGTGTGGAGGTTCAGGGGAGCAGAGCAGAGCAACATCCGAGGGTCTACACACGGTTTGAGGTACTCTACAGGGTGAGAGGAACCACCATTGATCCGCGAGCGGTAGAGCGTGCCATTGAGCTGTCCACCACCCGCTACTGTCCGGTGATCAACTTGCTTGGAAAAGTGGCGCCGGTGACGACGCGTTATCAAATTGAGGAAGAAGCAAAGAGCTGATCCCTGTCTCCTTCCTCGATAGGAAACGCCTCCATAGAAGTGTGTCAGGATAAGGACGTCAGAGTGCAGGGTCATCCAGGTCGAAGCAGATAGGGACAACATGAAGGCGTCCAACTGATCACAGCGTTGCCAGTTTGCTGGTTCTAGTTCCGCTTAAGAAAGAAGCTCGACACGCTGGAGAAATGGCAGCCATAGCTCCCTCTCTTGCTTATGCTGGGAGATGGTCCTCCTCCTGGTCTGTCCACTCAATCATCGTACACTCTGGGCACTGTGCCTCGATGAACGAGAGCCACTGCAGGATGTCCTGCTCGGATGGGAACTGATGGGTAGTTCCACCGAGCCAGGCTGCCCAAATTTCGCCCCAGCGGTCTGCAATGATGAGTGAGGGGGGAGCCAATCCCTGCTGGGCGATGACGTCTCCTGCTGGATCGCTTAAGAAAGGGAAGGGATATCCAACCCGGGCCGCCAGTTGCCGGTTCTCAGCAGGCTGGTCGGGGCCAATAGCTACCACGGCTGTCTCCTCCTGGCGGTAAGCATCCAGCCGCGCTGCCAATTCGTGCAAGAAGGCTTCACAGGTGGCGCAGTTGACTCCATGGTGGAAAAAGAGCACCACATTGCTCCGCTGTAGGTACTGCCAGAGCTGCACCGGCTGCCCGGTAGAATCAGGCAGGGCGAAGGCGTGGAGGTGGTGCCCTGATGCCGGCCCACTGATCACCAAGCGGGCGGCTGTATTTCGTCGTGTAGCCTCTCCCATAGGTGGAGTCGAGGCAGGAACTCTGATATCCGAGGAGGCTCGCACGTGTGCGTCCTCGGGCTGCTGTGTTTCCTCTTGATGTATCGATTGCATCGCCATCTCCTAGAACAACCAATATGCCTTACGATTTAATCATCGTTAATACCATTTTGAATGGTTCAATAGCCTTGAGGGCATGAGGACTGTTGGCAGGCATCAGTAGCATTTCCCCGGCTTTTAGTTCATGTTTGACCCCTGAAACAGTAATTTCTGCCCGACCATCGGTGATCATGACGAAAGCATCATACGGAGCCGTATGTTCGCTTAAGCCTTGATTTTTATCAAAAGCAAATAATGTGACCGTGCCGGTTGTTTTCTGGATAAGTTCACGGCTCACGACAGCATCTTCTTGATAATGAATAGCCTCGTTTATCGAGCGTGGAGTCAGTAATCTGTTGTTTGATGGTGGCTCTTTGTTCATGGTAGATCTTCCACTATGATCTGACTATACCACACGAGGAGATTCCTGTGTGAACCGGACAAGCCGTCTGCAGACCTCTATCATTACTATGAGTGTAACTCAAAACCACAAAGGGAACCAGGATTCACATCACAAATCAATCACAATCAAGACAGGGACGATTGCACAGAGAAAATTTGCCAGCAGGTGAATTGATGGGCGTAAAGGTCCTCTGTTGTGAGGCACCCCCACACGGATCACCTTGGATTGTGATTATATTGTGATCGTCGTTGTCTCCCCTCAGCGAATTGTTGGGTAATTATTTGGTATAATAGAAATGTATCGTGCAACGAGATGTTTTGGGGAGAAGAGGGAGGCTACTAGATGTGATCCCTTAAAGGAAGAGGCAAACCTATGATAGACAGCGTACAGACATCGGATAGTACGAAGAGTGAGAACCTCATTCAAGTGAACGCTGGCGCAGTCGTTCTCCAGGGCATATTCCATATACCAGCAGATGCTCGCGGGGTGGTCATCCTCACACACGACATAGAGAGCCTGCAAGATTCTCCCCATGCCTATGCCCTCGCTCTGGCCCAGGCATTCTCCATAGTCAGGATCGCAACCCTCCTGGTTGATTTGTTCACACGCGAAGAGCAGCAACTAGACGCGCAGACCGGCTTTTTCCGCATGAATACGAGCATCATGGAACAGCGCATCAGAGGCATTGCAGTCTGGCTGACGCAGAACCCAGCAACGCAGAACCTCTCCATCGGGTACTTCGGCACGGGTGTGAGCGGAGCGGGGGCAGTGATTGTGGCGGCAATGCGTCCCGATATCGTCCACGCAGTTGTCTTAGCAGGCGGGCGCATCGACCTGGCCCAGGAGTACCTGAGTCGCCTTCTGGCTCCCACGATGCTCATTGCTGCGCAAAATGATAGCATTTCAGTCAGCATGAACCAGGATGCACTGGAACACATCAGAGGAGCCAAACGCCTCGAGCTGGTGCCAGCAGATTCGCTCTTTGCGAACCAATATGCGCTTCACGAAGTAGCGCGACTGGCAGGAGAGTGGTTTGCACGCTGGCTGGTACCGATTGTGTGAAATGTTTTTCCAGAAAGCCCAATGGGCGGCTATACCTCGATACCCTCACCACGTTCAAGACGATCTATGAAGCGTTTCCCTTTGAGATTATTGTGCGTCGGCGACACCAATTCCAGGTAGCCCGCGATCACCTGCTCGGCAAACGGACCCGGGGCCTGCGTTGGCACCGCAACTTTCCACGAGCGCTCGCCTGGCCGATCAGTGGGCAGTGTCATGATCTGTTTCCCCAGTATATTCATGACCACCATCGTCCGTTGCGCCAGGAGTGGATGAGGGACATAGCAGTAGAGTGGGCCTTCCATCTCGGCCAGTTGTTGCTCGATCTGGTCAGGGCGATGTCCATACCACCCACAGGCCGCTCGCACTTCCTCCCTCAAGTCATCATCTGACAGGGCAAAGATGGCATCTAAGGCTTGCATCAGATTCATCGCCCGGTTCAGCAGGACCAGGCGGCCATGCACAAGACGCCGGATCAGGCCATCATCGGCATGGGCGGTTCTGGCTCCCTGTAACTGGCGTGTCAGTTCAGCAAAAGGTAGCCCATCTAATTTACGATGAAGAAACCCAACCACATCAGCGGTCTCCCCTGCTTGCCAACGGCGTAAGAGGGTGAGACATTGTTGGCCCTCGTACCGCACAATGTTCTTATACATACTCAACAGGCGATCCTTGCATTCGCAGATCCAGAGCGCGTGGAGATAGCGAACCGTCTCTGCCACGGGAAAGGACGAGAAACGCCGCTGTCCATGGACCTCCTGCACGAAGCGAAAACTGGCCTCGAATGCGGGTTGCAATCGCTCAAATACTGCGAGTTTCTGCTGTGCCAACTGCTCTCCTGCCTGGGTGATTCCCATACTGCCCTCCTCCAGGATGGTCCTGTGGCGTAACCACGCTAGCTGTTCGGACGCCTCAACGGAGACGAAATCGTTCTCCCTTATAGACCCGTCGTATCCCTGTAGAGCGCAGCCCGCTTGACCTGCTCGATCAGGTCGGTGACCGGAATCCCTCGCGGGCAGCATTCCGTACAATTGAAGATGGTGCGGCAGCGAAATACGCCGAACCGGTCACGGAGAATGGGCAGGCGTGCCGCTGCCCCCTGATCACGGCTATCGAAGAGAAAGCGATGGGCATTCACAATCGCTGCCGGCCCGATCCAGGCGGGGTTGCCCCAGGTCACGGGACACGAACTGGTGCAGCACGCGCAGAGAATGCACTTCGTGCCCTCCTCATACCGAGCGCGCTGCGCCGGTGTCTGCAGACGCTCGGTGAGGGGCGGGGGCTCATCGTTGATCAGGCACGGTTTGATCTTCTCATACTGGGCGAAAAACGGTTCTAAATCAACGACGAGATCTTTGATCACCGGGAAGGCCAGCAGCGGCTCGATCGTCACCTTCTCCCCGACGTCACGAACGAGCACCTTACAGGCCAGTCGATTGAGCCCGTTGATGCGCATCGCATCAGAGCCGCACACGCCATGCCCACACGACCGGCGAAAGGTGAGGGAGCCATCTTGTTCCCACTTGATCTTGTGGAGCACATCAAGTAAGCGATCGCTGTCTTCAACCGCGACCTGGTACTCGGCCCAATAAGGCCGCTGATCTTTCTCGGGATCAAAACGTCGAATCTTGAGTGTGACGGTCTTCATGTTTCTTCCTGCTGTGGGTGGAGGGCTTCTCCCACGGCTCTCCCTTCTCCTCTTCGGGCTGTGTCTCCAGAACACACGTATGACCTCTGGCTCTCACAAGATACCCAGCTTCAGTTCGCCCCTACCATGCGGGCACATCCGATGTGTCCCCGCAGGTAATCAGCCGCACGCTCCGCTGGCGGGTGACATACTCCCAGGCCCACTGAAACAGTACCAGCAAGCGGTTGCGGAAGCCAATCAGGTAGGCGATATGCACGACCAGCCACAGCACCCAGGCGAGAAAGCCCGACAACCGGAAGGGCCCAATCTCGGCCACCGCGAAGGAACGCCCCACTGTCGCCAGGTTCCCACGAGAGTGATAGCGGAATGGTGGGATGCTCTTGTTGTCGGCCACGCGCTGTGCAATGACCTGCGCCACATAACGCCCCTCCTGCATCGCCACCGGCGCGACCCCTGGCAGCGCTTTCCCCTCATGGCTCAGGCTCGCGGTATCACCAATAACAAACACATTCGGATGGCCTGGGAGCGAGAGATCGCTTTCGACCTTGACGCGCCCGGCACGATCCACCTCGGCATCCAGCCACTGGCCAGCGTGAGAAGCGGCCACCCCCGCCGTCCAGATCACCGTCTTCGCGCGGAGACGCTCGCCCGCGATGATCACCCCCTCGCGATCGATCGCTTCGACCGGAGAGTTCGTTCGGACCTCCACCCCAAGTCGCGTGAGCGCACGCCTGGCTCTGTTTGCCAGCGATTCCGGGAAGGCCAGCAGTATCCTTGGGAGAGCTTCCACGAGCACGATGCGTGCCGCCTTCGGATCGATCTGCCGGAAATCGGAGGCCAGTGTCTTATGCGCCAGTTCGGCAATCGCTCCGGCCATCTCGACCCCGGTTGGCCCTGCCCCCACCAGCACAAACGTCAGCAGCGCCTGGCGTTGCTCGGGATCAGGTTCGATCTCAGCAGCCTCAAAGGCGAGCAGGATCTTGCGGCGGAGCATGGCCGCATCATCAATCGATTTGAGCCCGGGCGCGAAGGGTTCCCACGCATTGTGGCCAAAGTAGCTATGGCGCGCGCCTGTGGCGACAACCAGGTAATCATACGGCAGCGAACGCTCATACATGAGCACCTGCTGCTTGTGGACATCGACACCGGTCACTTCGGCCAGGATCACCGACGTGTTGTGCTGGTGCTTGAGAATACTGCGAATGGGGGCCGAGATGTCAGCAGGCGAGAGATCTGCCGCCGCCACCTGGTACAGGAGGGGTTGGAACAGGTGGTGGTTGCTGCGGTCGATCACCGTCACCTGGACCGGGGCGTCATGCAAAGCCCGTGCCGCCTGTAATCCTCCAAATCCCGCCCCGATAACGACCACGCGGGGGAGGGCCCGTCCACCCTGTTGCTGTATCACACCGACAGGCCGGGGATGGTTCTGTTTCTTTTCTTTCCTGACTTTTTCCAGCAGCTGACTCATAGAACACTTCATCCTTTCAGGGGGCGGCGCTGCGCTCTCCAACACACCGCAAGCTCGCGACTGAGCAGCGCCGCTCTCATGCCTGTAGACACGCCGGGGGATGACCGGCATTGCCTTTGCGCTCTCCGTGGGCAGGAGCAACCCGTTCGAGGGTCAGGCGTGCCGAGGATGTCTGTTCACTGATGGGTAAGGTCACGGTCAACACACCGTTGCCATAGGTAACATTGGCACAGGTGGCATTCACCGGCACCGGCAGCGCTAGTTCGCGGTGGTACATCCCCACGCTCCATTCATCAAGCAGGAGTTCCTTGATCTCTTTGAGCATGCCGCGCACGTCTCCATGGAGGACCAGGCGTCCATCAGCCGTGACGTCAACCACAATGTCCTCGGGTTCCAGTCCCGCCATCGGAGCCGCGACCATCAGGCGCTCGTCAGTGCGATAGACCTTGACCGGAATATGCTGCTGCTTCTGTGTTTCTTGCATGCGCTTTCCCTTTCGTCGCTTCCCTTGTGTCCCAAAACGTCGTACTACGATATACTACTACAGAAAAGTGTATCCTAAAAACCATCAAGGGGGACCTAACCTGCATCACGAATCAATCACAATTATGCTTCGCTGCCACTTTCCACTTTGAGTAGAGCAGCACGCCGCACGAGATACAGCGACAATTATCACAAGAGGTCATTTTACGAGCATGATATGCACAGGAAAACCTTGTCCTACCAACGCTTCCTAGTCTTTTTGTGGAGGCAGGAGTTCTGCCAGGAGAGAAGGGATCTTTTTGAAGTCTTCCTCCAGGGCCAGGCGTATTTGTGGGCTGCGTAATGCTGCGGCGGGATGGTACACCAGAAAAATATGGACCGGTTTTCCCTGCCAGGTCACGGTTTTGAGCGTCCCATGCGCCTGTGTCAACTTTTCCGCTGGTAAAAACTTCCTCATTGCGAAGCGCCCTAACGTCACAATCAGCACCGGCTGAAGAATGGAAAGTTCTTCATCGACATAGGGCGAAAACGCCGCTATTTCCGCTGAGGTGGGGGGACGATTGTGTGGTGGGCGGAAGCGGACGAGATTGGAAAGATAGACTTCTTCTCGCCTGAGACCATTACGTTCTAGCAGGCGTACAAGCAGTCTGCCCGCCTGGCCGACAAACGGTCTCCCCTGTGCATCTTCTGCCTGTCCTGGCGCTTCGCCAAGCAAATACAGCGCTGCGTCCGGATTCCCCTCGCCAAACACCAGGTGGGTCGCTCCTGCTCGCAGTGGCAGGCTGCTATCTGCCTCCATCCTCTCTCGCAATCTCCTCAGCCGGTCGCGTTTTGTTGTCATCTTTCACCTCTCTGTCTCGCCTACATCGCACGGGGATGCGGTCTCTACACGAGCAGTTTTGGGAGGGATGGCGAGACGCGCTGCTTTGGCAAGAGCGAACTTCCCACCCGCTCTCCTCTGTGTCACACTCACTCATCATACCCAGGCGGTGGCACAACATGCCGACGCGAAGGCATCCAAGGTCGTCAAGGGGTGGTTATAGCACGATCTCCTGGCTCATGAGTGTGAAACTGACCAGTACAGGATCATTATATGATATGGGAGACGCGAGTTTCTCACAGTGGAACCTCATCTCCCCGACTTGGCGCGAGTCAACACATGACGCGGAGACATGGGTGAGCAGACTGTGATTACTTTGTGATTGCCTGGATGATGCACTCAAGACAGCGCGTGTTATGCTAGAAGTACATCGTAATACGACATTATCGGTGGAGGCGTAGAACTGCTCACTAGAGTCAAGAGGAGAATGATCGCATGAATGACCGAGCCTTTTCGTTTCTCCGTGTGAACGAGCGCGAGGGTAAACCGCGCACGCGCGGTATCACCGAGATCCGCGGCCCATACTATACTCCGATGGGGAAACGCTACCTGGAAGATGTGTTAGAGACCATGAGCGAGTACGTCGACTCGCTCAAGTTCGCGGGCGGTTCTTTCACGTTGATGCCCAGGCCAGTGCTCAAGGAGATGATAGAGTTGGCCCACCGCTACAATGTGCTGGTCTCTACCGGCGGCTTTATCGAGCATGTGCTGGCACAAGAGCCAGACATGGTGCAGCGCTATATTCAGGAGTGCCGCAATGTGGGTTTCGATATCCTGGAGATCTCAAGCGGGTTTATCACCATTCCTACCGATGACTGGCTGCGCCTGGTGGAGCACGTGCAGAAAGCTGGACTCAAGGCCAAGCCAGAAGTAGGCATTCAGTTCGGAGCGGGCGGAGCCACCGCAATCGCGGAGTTGGAGGCCGAGGGAACGCGCGATGTGGGCTGGGCCATCACCCAGGCCAGGCGCTTCCTGGAAGCCGGAGCCTACCTGATCATGATCGAGTCCGAGGGCATCACCGAAAACGTGAAGACCTGGCGCACCGACGCCGCGGCGAAGATTTTCGAGGCCCTGGGACTGGAGAAAGTCATGTTCGAGGCTGCCGACCCAGAAGTTTTTGCCTGGTACATCAAGAACTACGGCGTTGATGTCAATCTGTTCGTCGATCACAGCCAGATTGTGCAACTCGAATGCCTGCGCTCCGGCCTCTGGGGGACCAAGAGCCTGTGGGGGCGCGTCGTGACCTATAAGGGTACGCGTGAAGAGGCTGAGGGAAGGAGGGAGCAAGCATCATGACGGCTCCTATCCGTCTCGCCATGTACGCCGACCTGGCCTGCCCGTTCGCCTACGTGACCGCCCATCGGTTGCGCAAGCTGCGCGACGAGTATCGCGGAACCATCGTCATCACGCATAAAAGTCTGGCGCTTGAGTACGTCAACCGGGAACCGACGCCTAAACCAGTGCTTGAGCTTGAGCTTCCTGTACTGGTACAGGAGGAACCGGACATTCCTTATCATCCCTGGCGGCGACCGGAGAGCGAGTGGCCCGTGACGATATGGCCGGCCTTCGAGGCGATCAAGTGTGCGGAACGGCAGAGCCTGGCTCTGGCCGATGAACTCGATTGGGCTATCCGGGTGGCCTTCTTCGCGGAGAGCCGCTGCATCTCGCTCCGCCACGTCCTCCTTGAACTCGCGCAACAGGTGGGTCTCGATGGGAAACGCTTTGCCGACGACTTTGACCGGGGGGTGACGAAATACCAAGTGCTCCAGGAAGCGCAAGAGGGGTGGGAACGCTTGCGCGTCGAAGGAAGCCCCACTTTTGTGCTGCCCTCCGGCAAACAGATCAGCAACGTAGGACTGCCAGAGATCACCGTTGACACTCACCACCCTGAGCGGGTGATTGCCGTCACGCCTGCCGCCTGTCAAGGACAGGCCTGCCTGGAGATCTTCAGGCAGATGTTTGCTGAAGCACAACAGGCAGAAAGCGCCCAGGCTTGAGGAGAGACCAGAACGGTTGGGAGAAGGTAGCCGCGCATAGCTCATCCTTCACTTCTGTTTGTGATTGTTTTGTGATTGCCTTGTCTCCCACTCGACGGATTACCTGGTATGATAGATATGTATCGTACAACGATATGGTTTTGAAACAGGCTTTATTATCTGGTCAGGCAAGAAAGGAGAATACTCCATGTGTCTTAGCTGTGGCTGTGGAAACCCAAACGAGGATTACGGGGATAATCGCCACATTACGATGAAGGACCTTGACGAGGCTGCACAGGCAGCAGGCATCACTCGCGATCAAGCTGTGCAAAACATCGTGAACACTGTTGCACAGGTGCAAGGCCAGCAGAGCAGTTCCGGTCAGTCAACAGGTACACAATCCGCCTCTGCCTAGTGGCACAGCCGAAGCGCGGTACTGACGGCCGGACTGGAGTCGTGACTTGTCCCCACAGTTCTCTGGAACATGGCGCAAAGAGCGTGTAAGGGCTAGGCCGTGCGAAGGAGGACCAACGATGTCTCACCTCTCTCCCTCGCCTCAGCCTTTTGCGGAGCGGCTGAGCGATCGGAGGCGATCAAGGTGTGGTAGTTGGGGTCCACCGCAAGCCGCCACGCCGCCTCAAGAGTTTGCTCAACGGGACGTGGTTCGGCCATCCTCTACACCCGGTGATCATGGATGTGCTGATTGCGGCATGGCTGCTCACGGCCATCTTTGATATCATCTGGCTGATCTCCCCGGCCAGGAACACCTGGGCCGGCCTTGGGGGGTTTGTGGCGGTGATCGTTGGTCTCCTGTCCGCGCTCTTGGCGATTGCCACAGGGTTAGCAGACAGGAGCGATACCTATGGCGCTGAACGGCGCATTGGCCTGGGTCACGCCTTGTTCAACGCAAGTGCCACCATCCTCTACCTCATTTCCTTCATCCTGCGACTTCAGGCTTTCCCAGGAGATGGTATTGCTGCCGCTATCCTGGGCTTTGTGGGGCTGGCTTGCGTGATCTATGCCGGCTATCTGGGCGGCGAGATGGTCTTTACCAAAGGCACCGGTGTCAACCATACCGCCTGGGAGGCTGCGGGCGAAGACTACGAGGCGGTGCTGCCGGTGGAGAGCGTGCAGGAGAACAGGCTCTATCGTATGGCCGCCGCGGGCGTGCCAGTGGTCGTGCTGCGCCAGGGTAAGCAGTTCTGTGCCGTCTCTGCGACGTGCCCTCATGCTGGCAGACCCCTGGACGTAAGGAACACTCACGGGCGATGTCGTGGAATGCCCCTGGCATGGCTCGCGCTTCCGCCTGTGCGATGGGCGCGTGCTGACCGGCCCTGCGACGGTCAATGCGCCCCGCTACGATGTGCGGGTGTGCAATGGGCAGGTGGAGATCAAGCGCGCAAGCCAGGAGTAGAGCGAAAATCGGCCTATCTCTGATTCACATGAAGAAAGGGCAAAATGAGGAACATGGATACCGCAGATTCGAACCTCCCTCTAAGGGAGGACAAACAGCCTCAGGCTCAGCCCCGCGTGGTGATTGTGGGAGCAGGCTTCGGCGGCCTGGAAGCCGCCAAGGCGCTGCGCCACATCCCAGTTCAGGTGACCATCCTCGACCGCTGGAACCACCACCTGTTCCAACCCATGCTCTACCAGGTCGCGACTGCCGGACTGTCCATTGAGGATATCTCTGCTCCCATTCGCCGTATTTTCAGCCGGCAAGCGAACGCCTCGGTGCTCATGGCAGAAGTCGTCGGCGTAGACACCGAGATGCAGGAGGTTTTGACGACAGATCAAGCTGTCCCTTATGACTACCTGGTGCTGGCGACGGGAGCTTCCAGCAACTACTTTGGGCATGATGCGTGGCAGCAATGGGCGCCAGGTCTGAAGTCTTTACAGGATGCGATGGTGCTGCGACGCCAGATCCTGGGCGCCTTTGAGGCGGCAGAAAATGAACCCGACCCCCAGAGGCGTCAGGCGCTCCTGACGTTTGTGCTGGTCGGCGGTGGTTCCACTGGCGTCGAATTAGCGGGAGCGATTGCCGAACTGGCGCACCGGGCGCTGGCCTCCGATTTCCGGAGGATCCATCCTGCCTCGACGCGCATCATCCTGGTCGAGGGCGAGCCGCGCATCATTCCCACCTTCCCGGCCAGGCTCACGCGCAAGGCGCGCCACAAGCTCGAGCAACTCGGCGTGGAAGTCAGGACAGGCGTGCATGTCACCGACGTGGCGCCCGAGGGCGTGAGGATCGGGGAGGAATACATTGCGACGAAGAACGTCATCTGGACGGCAGGCGTGAAGGCTTCCCCGGCTGGCGCATGGCTGGGCGCTGTAGTAGATCATGCCGACCGCGTCAAGGTTGAGCCGAATCTTGCGGTTCCAGGGACACCCAACGTGTTTGTGATCGGGGATACCGCGTGTGTCCTGCGCAAAGGGAAGCCGCTGCCTGGACTTTCGCCGGTGGCCATGCAGGAGGGGCGCTATGTGGCGCAGGTCATCGCCGATCGGGTGGCCGGGAAAGCACAGAGGCGGCCTTTCCGTTATCTTGATAAGGGAACGCTGGCCACCGTTGGGCGTTCCTTTGCCGTCGTCGATATTGGCCCGCTCCATTTTACCGGCTTTATTGCCTGGCTGACCTGGATTGTCGTCCACATCTTTTATCTGATCGGCTTTCGCAATCGCCTCCTGGTGCTCATCCAGTACGCCTGGGCCTATGTGACGTTTCAGCCAGGAGCGCGGATTATCTTACCTGAAGAGCACGCTGGACCGGCTGTGAGAGCCGAGTTCGCTACAACGGAGCGAAAGGAAGTAGTCTCATGAATCAGCCTCTCATGCCTTCGCACAAAGCAGGAGACGGGGAGCCCGCCTCTTCCTCGCCGCGTTCGCATCCAGCGGGGAGCGCGTCGCTGGGTTTACGCACCCGCGCCATGCTGTATGGCATCCTCGCCGCTGCCATCCTCACCGGGCTGATTGCCCTGGGCTCACGCGGCTTTCACTGGTTCGATGCCACGCTCATTGGCTACGCGGTGGCCTCGATTTTTGCCGCCGCTGCAGTGACCTACAAGTACAGCTTCTGGCTGGCGCGCCCGCCGACGGGCCGCTACTGGCTCAGGAGCTGGCAGCTCTTTTTCTCGCTCGCGAACTTCCGCCGCTACACGGCGCTGATCCCGGCAGCCATTCTGGACCTGTTCGCGCAGCAGTTTATCCGGCGGCGTGGCGTCTACCGCTGGGTCACGCACCAGTGCGTCTTCTGGGGTGTGCTGCTCTCCTGCTGCATCACCTTTTCGCTCACCTTTGGCTGGATCCGCATGACGCTCTCACCAGGCGGGGAGCACCTGCTCTGGTTCTTCGGCTTTGCGCTCTTTGCGTTCCCCATTGACTCGGCGCTGGGGTTTCTGATCTACCACGCCCTGGATTTCACCGCCATCCTGCTCTTCGTCGGGCTGGTGCTGGCCTTTCACCGGCGCTTCCACGACCTATCGCTCATTAGCGTGCAGCGCTTCGGCTTCGACCTCATGCCGCTGGCCTTGCTGATGGCGATCGTGGTGACCGGCCTGGCGCTCACCGCCGATAGTACCTGGCTGCGCGGAGCCTACTACTGGTATATCTCGCTGACGCACGAAGTGGTGGTCGTGCTCTGGCTCATCTCGCTGCCGTTTGGCAAGTTTTTCCATCTCATTGAGCGTCCGGCAACCGTCGGCATCGAGCTGTATCAGCGCACAGGTGAGAGCACCCAGATGCAGACGTGCGCGCGCTGCGGCGAGGAGTTCGCCCCGGTGCGCTTCATTCAGGACCTCAAGAAGACGCTGCTCGATGTCGGGGAAGACTATACCCTGCGCGAGGATGTCCTTGCCCAGCAGAGCCCTGAGTCCACGGGAACCCCGGCGGAAGAACAGGCCACCAGCACGCTCTGGTGGCAGGACTTGTGCCCCTCCTGCAAGCGGGTGGCGCGCGGGCAGGCCACGCTTGCCGCCCTCGACCCGGCTGGTAATCGCTTCTTATAAGGAACGACAGATGATGATCCTGTATCCTGTCAAGCACACAGGCCCTGGTCTTTCGAACGTGACACACTGGAAGGGAGAAAAGGATGACGGTTGATAAAGGCATCTTTCGGCGCGGCCAGCGCCAGCGGGAAACCTTCGACTTTCACACCGGTGCCAATGTTCCGGCGCACTGGCGGACCGACGAAGAGATTGATCGCTATGTGCCGACGCATTGCTGCTATTGTGGTGTGCAGTGCGGGATGTATCTCAAGGTAGCTGACGGCAAAGTCGTCGGCGTGGAGCCACGTGAGGACTTTCCGCTCAACCACGGGATGCTCTGCCCCAAAGGGGCCACCGCCTATCAGACGGTCAACCACCCCGACCGCTTGCTTTATCCGTTGATGCGCCGTCATGGGAAGGAAAGTCCGCTTGAGCAGGTGAGCTGGGATGAAGCCCTCGATACCATCACCCGCCGCTTCCGCGAGGTGCAGGCGCACTACGGCAACGATGCGGTCGCCATTTTTAGCGGGTCGTCGATGACCAATGAGAAATGCTATCTCATGGGCAAGTTCGCCCGCGTGGCGCTGGGCACACGCCATACCGACTATAACGGGCGGCTATGCATGTCTTCAGCCACGGGTGCCAATGAGCGCTCGCTGGGCCTTGATCGCGCTGCGAACCCCATCAGCGACATGCTCCACGCCGATTGTATTTTTGTGATCGGGGCCAATGTCGGTGAGTGCTTTCCCATCGTCACCAGCTATCTGTGGCAGGCGCGCGACCGGGGTTGCAAGCTGATCGTGGCCGACCCCCGCCAGACACCGATTGCGCGCACGGCTGATCTCTTCCTGCCCTTGCGCTCTGGCACCGATTCCGCGCTCTTGAACGGCATGCTGTACGTCATTCTCAAAGAAGGACTCCTCGATGAGGACTTCATTCGCGAGCGCACGGTGGGCTGGGAAGAGACCAGGGCGCTGGTGGAGCACTACCCGCCGGAGCGTGTGGCCAGGGTCTGCGGACTGCGGCCCGAGACCATCGTTGAAGCGGCTCGCATATACGGCCATGCCCGTGCCGCGCTGATCTATACGGCGCGCGGGCTGGAACATCAGAGCAAGGGCGTGGATAACGGCGTCGCCGCCATCAACCTGGCGCTCGCAACCGGCAACTTCGGGCGTCCCGGAGCGGGATGTGGCACGCTGACCGGGCAAGGCAATGGTCAGGGCGGCCGCGAAGTCGGCCAGAAAGCCTCGCAACTGCCCGGCTGCCGCGAGATCGAAGACCCGGAGGATCGCGCCTATATCTGCTCGGTCTGGGGCATCGACGAAAAAGAGCTGCCGCACGCCGGCTACCCGGCAACCCTGATGATCCCGGCCATGCTGCGCCAGGAGATCCGCGCCTGCCTGCTGATTTGCTCGAACCCGATGGTATCCCTGCCCGATCAGCACACAGCGGAACGGGCCTTGCGCAGCCTGGATCTGTTTGTGGTGCTCGACTTTTTCCTGTCGGAGACCGCCGAGCTGGCCGATATTGTGCTGCCGGGCAATGTCTGGGCCGAGGATGAGGGGACCACCACGAGTTTAGAAGGACGGGTGATCAAATATAACAAAGCCGTCGATCCGCCAGGAGAAGCGCGCCTCGACTGGCAGATCGTGTGCGACCTGGCGCGGTGGCTTGGCAAGGGGCAGTACTTCACCTTCCACTCCGCGCGTGAGATCTTCGACGAGCTGCGGCTCTGTACACGGGGCGCGAAGTCGGACTACTGGGGCATCACCTACGAGAAGATTGCCGAGCAGAACGGCGTCTTCTGGCCCTGTCCATCGGAGGATCACCCGGGGACGCCGCGCCTGTACGAAGAGCGCTTCGGTTTCCCTGATGGCAAAGCCCGCTTCCATCCCGTTCCCTATATTCCGCCAGCAGAAGAACCCGACCAGGAGTACCCGCTGGTGCTCACCACCGGGCGCGTCATTTATCACTACCTTTCCGGCAACCAGACGCGACGGACGCCGTTCCTGCGGGAGATGGCCCCGTATCCCTGGGTGGAAATGCACGAGCAGACCGCGGCGCGGTTGGGCGTCGCAGATGGAGACTGGGTCACGGTGCGCACGCGGCGCGGTGAGATGACGGCGCCCGCGCTCGTGGTGCGCTCCATTCGCCCTGATACGCTCTTCATCCCGTATCACTATGGACACACGCAGGCGGCGAATCAATTGACCAATCCGGTGCTGGAGCCGATGATGAAGATCCCGGAATACAAAGTCTGTGCCTGCGTGGCTACCCGCGCGGCAGCCCCGCCTGAGTGGGCGAAGGAGATCGATGTGACGGAGCTCCTCGCGGCGCAGAAGCGTCGGCGTGAATTGCCGATAGCGAACGCCACAGCCACGCCCACCTTACGCTAGGGATCTGGCGTCCGGGTGACGAGAGAAAGGAAAGGGAACACCGTGATAGAAACGGTTGTGGTCAAACAGATGTTTCTGGATCCCTCGCGCTGTATCGGGTGCCGCTCGTGCGTCGCGGCCTGCCGCGAATGCGACACCCATAAGGGCGAGAGCATGATCTACATCGATTATATCGAGCGCGCCGACACCGTAGCCTCCTCGCCGACGCTCTGTATGCACTGCGAGGACCCGCTGGCTCCCTGCGCCCAGGTGTGCCCGGCGCAGGCCATCTTGGTCAGCCCCGATGGCGTGGTCCACCAGGCGGATGAGACGCGCTGCATCTACTGCGAGAACTGCGGCTATGCCTGCCCGTTTGGCGTGCCCAAGTTCGATAGCAGGGGGCACTACATGCGCAAGTGCAACCTGTGCTATGACCGCACCAGCCAGGGCAAAGGCCCCATGTGCGCGACGGTCTGCCCCACGCAGGCCATCTTCTATGGCACCTATGAAGAGTGGGTGGCAGCAGGCCGGGGCTTACAGGGAGCAAAACCCGTCAACGTCTTCTATTTCGGGCGGCAGCGGGTGCGCACGCGCAACTACGTGGTCCTGACGGAGGAGGACGAGGCCCTCGACCTCATGGCGCTGCTGGACGAGGCAACCCTGGGCAAAGGCAGTCAGGTGCCGCAAGCCACCGCTGAACGCAATGCGGAGGCGTGGGTGGAGGCCGAGACCGCTGGGATCCCAGAGCGTGCGGCTCCCCCGCAGCCCTGGGCACCGCGCGAGCCCGAGCCGTTCACGGTTCCCACCTCACCCATCGGGAGCGCCGGGGTGCATGATACCCGTGACGAGTAAGTGTAAGGAGGCGATTCATGGAACAAGAGATGCGTGCGCAAGAGCAGCCGGAGAGCGAGGCGCGCTCACCCGCCGGCCCACACGGAACCGGGAGAGCACGCCGACCCGATCAGGAGGAATGGCGCGCAGAGTTCCCCTACCCCTGGAGCGAGGACGAGGTCGTCACGCGGCGCGATACCTTGCGCTTCCTGCTGGCCGGCTCGGGGGCGTTGTTCCTGGGGACGGGGATGCTCGCCCTGGTGGGCAACCTGCCGTCGGGCGCGCAGGTCAAGGCCGTGCCGGTCGCACGCGTTGGGGAACTGGCGGAGAACGCGTGGAAGGTCTTCGATTTCCCGGACCAGTATGCTCAGGGCATTCTGATCAACCTGCCGGGAAAGGGGCTGGTGGCCTATAGCGATGTGTGTACGCATCTCTCCTGCGCGGTCACCTACCAGGGGACAAGCAAACAGCTCTACTGCCCCTGCCATGAGGGATTCTTTGACGCGGCCACAGGAGAGGTGCTGGCGGGGCCTCCTACGCGCCCGCTGCCACTGATTGAACTGGCGGTGCAGGACGGCATCATTTACGCTGTGAAGGTGGTGCCGCGATGAGCAGAAGCAGAGCAACCGGGCGCATGAGGCAGCCTCACATCCAACTTTCCCCAAGCGCCAACCCGGACGACCCAAAGGTCGAGCGTCCACCGCAAGGGCCGCATGGGCCGAGACCCGGTCCCAATTACCTGGGTATCCCTGGGCGGACCGCGATCGTGCAGGGGCAGGTCTTCCTGGTCGCTGCCATTGTCATTGTCCAGCTCTGGCTGATTACCGATGCGCTCTACGAGCTGCTTTCAGGACGGGCCAGTCCCCTTGGGTGGTTGACGCTGGCGAGTTTCCTGGGCTTTGCCCTCGCCCTGGTCGTGACGTTCTGGCCGCGCCGCCGCATTGAGGGAACGTGAGATGGGAGAAGATCAGGAGAAACCACCTTTCTCTTTATCTCCCCTTGCTGCCCTCAGCGCTTCACCGCGCAACACACTGATTGGTCATGCTGTTGGCGCAGACGATGGATCCCCACGATCGTTTCCCCACGGAGAGGGAAGAGAGCCGGCTTTCCGCTGCTTCCCGCCGGTGGCAAGAACCATTCTTCCTACTCGCTTGCGCCGCTGCTGTTCCTTGGCTATAGTAGCCGAAGCAGGGCCTCCTCTGCCGGAAGCCGAGCCGAGGCGTGTGCCCGTGAGAACAGAGGAGCAGAGACGATGGTCGCCATTGAGCGAACAGCCTATCCCCGCATGAAGCGGGCTCCGGGCGCCAAAGAATTGGCGGACTGGTATACCCCAACCCAGAAGGAACGCGAACACGCGGCTGCTACCTGTCGGGGCGAGCAGTCCATCCTCAGTTTTCTGGTGCTCTACAAGGTGTTTCAACGCCTGGGATACTTTCCTTCCCCCAACGACATTCCCGCTGTCATTGTCGAGCATATTCGCACCTGTGTCCAGTACTCAGCAGAGGTGACCGTGAGCTATCCTCCTCGCACGCTCTACCGCCATCAACGTGCTATCCGCACCTACCTGGACGTGAAACCCTACGATGAACAGGCCGAGCACTTGGCGACCGAAACGATCATCCGTGCGGCCCAGGTGATGGACAACCCCGCCGATCTGCTCAACGCGGCAATTGAAGAACTGGTGCGTGCCCATTACGAGTTACCTGCCTTGTTTTACACGTATCTCGGCACAATCCCTATTACTCTTACTAGCGGTACTCTTCCGAATCCGCCGGCGGATTCGGAAGAGTACCAGGATGAAATTGGGCCACCTTTGGACGCTGGCTGGTGGTATCGAGTTGAGGTCAGCAGGTCACAGAAACTGTCTTTCAACAATGGCAGAGGGGAGAGTGCAGCATCATCAAACAGCCTACGGGGCGTAAATACATTCGTCATTGTTCCACTCCTAAGAAAAGGCACTGTTCAGCATTGCACGATGAGACAGAGACAACGGAGATCGCTTACGGCCAGGGGAGCAAGGTTAGAGGGAGAGAATCAATGAACTACCTCACAATCAATGAGCAGGTGAAAGCGATTCTGAGAGAACCGGTGCTTGACATCCCCTGCTTTGAACGTAACGACAGCACCTTACATGCTCACATCAAGAGCGGTTGAAAAAGCATCCACACGCTTATTTTGGCTCTTCAATAGGCCTGAAATTCGTCCGATTCTTTCACGAGTCGCTCCAGGAAGCCACTATAGCCACCCTCTTTGCTGGAGGTCTGATTGGACGCCTTCATTGACCGCAGAAAGGCCACGACCTGCTCATCTAACATGATGTTGACACGGATGCGTGGAACCTCTCCCTTCAGACGCCCGTCCTTTTTTTGCGCCTCAGCTTGCGACTGATCCTCAGTCTCGATCATGTGATTCTCCGCTGTTGGTGACAGCGCGACATGCCCAGGATCGCGCGAAGTTGCTTCGATCGGTTGAGCCGCGATCGGCAACGATTGTTCTTGTGCTTGGCCAGAATGAGCGACGAGAGTGTCCCCATTGCTGGTTTCGCGATGCTGTTCCTTTCCTCGATCCAGTTGATGTGCCAGGTCGAGCAGCTGTTCGATGGGTGTGCCTTGGCGAGCGCTTTCCAGGATCTCTCTGGCCAGGGAACGGATACTCTTCCGCTCACCTTCCACGAGGAGGTCAATGCGCTCCCGCTTTCTCTGAAGAAGGGCATCAATCCGCTCGTCGATCGGCCCGTACTGGAGCCAGATCGCTGTCACACTGCCCTGCTGACCAATGCGATGGAGACGGTCCTCACACTGCTGGGCCTCGGTAGACGTCCAGGAACGGTCGACCAACACGACCGTTTGCGCCGCCGTGAGCGTATAGCCAAGGCCACCTGTCCCGATCAGGCACACCAGTGCACGCTTTTCTTTGGCCTGGAAGCGGTCAATGATGGCCTGGCGCTCCCCTCCAGAAGGGTCACTCTCACCAGAAAGACACTCCGCGTCGAGGGCCTCAGCGATCTTGTGTGCGCTCTCGCGGAAGGCGGTAAACAGGACAATGGATTCTCCCTGTTCCAGCACCTCTTGAGCGATGGTGATGGCGCTCTGAACCTTGATCAGGCTCCCCGCCTGACGCTCTATCTCCAACTCGACTATCGCCTCGCCCTGCTCGTCATCCATCTCTTCATCAAGCGTGGCTCCTGCGACTCCTAGGCTCGAAGTAGTAGCGCGCTCAGCCCACTTCTGCTGCATACGCTGCTGATGCTTCTGCCGCAATTGATCAACCTTGGCCTGGTATGCCCGCTTCGCCTCTTGCGATACGTCCGCTTGGCGCATAATACGCACCTTTGGCGGCAGGTCTTTGAGGCACTCCTCTTTTTTCTTGTACAACAAGACATCACACGTCTTGGCGTGCAGTTCTTCGAGGTTCGAGGCCCCACTCACATCATAGACCAGCCTCCCGCGTCCAACGCGGCGCAGGTGAGCATTACAGTAGCGCTGCTCATACGCTCGCTTGTCTTGTGCTAGAGGATGCTTGCAGGCAAGCAGCAAGGGATAGAGGTTGATGGGGCCGTTTTTCATCGGTGTGCCGGTCAAGGCATACATTGCACGCGCATGCTCTGCTAGCCTGAGAAAGCCTTGCGTGCGTTTGGTTTTCAACGTCTGCACATAGTGGGCCTCGTCAGCAATCAGGATGTAATCGTCGTCCTCGGGAGGCTCGGGCAGTTTAGCCCAACTGTAGACCTGGATGGGTACCTGGACGGCTTCGGCCTCCCGCAGCCAGTTGATCCGCAGACTCGCGGGACAAATCACCATCACCGGCAGCTCATAGCCCTTCGCAGCCATCAAGGCCGATCTGGTCTTGCCGAGCCCAAGATCGTGTGCTAGAATCAGGCACTTTCGCTCGATCAGGCACTGCACAGCCTCGCGCTGATGTGCAAAAAGGACCTGGCCGTTGGCAACGGGTTCACCGTTGAGGAAGGGTTGAACAGCATCCAAGGCGGCCTGCCGCTCCAGTTCGGCAAACGTCTTTTGCAGCCCTGCCTGTTGCCTGGCAAGTTCCTTTTTTGCTCTTGCCCACTCGATCAGGGCCGGAATGTCATCGCTATAGACAAAATCCCGAAACGGCTTGAGTGCTTCTAGGACGGTAGCAACGGCCCGTATAGGGAATGACCATTCGCCCAAGCCAAAGAGGTTAAACACACACCCGGGTACCTTCTCTTTGAGCGTGGCCATCGCCGCGTACTTCACGCGATCATAGGCATACTTAACGACCAGGCGGCCTTGCATAATGTAGACCTGGTTGATACTCGTGCCTGGCACAACGCCAGGACGCGGTGCTGCCTGCCTCGCGGGAGCGGGTGGCTGCTGTATAGTCAGGTACGCTTCTATCTCTTGGTGTGTGGGAAGACGGAGTTCAGCTGCCTCCAGTTGTCTGCGGTACTTGCGGAGCAGCTTCGCGCCAACAACTATCTGAGCCAGTGTGAGTTGGTCCACCTCAGCAAGCTGTCTCCCAAAGGCGGCATCGACGCGCCTGAAACCATGACGCTCCCCATCATGATGCGCAGCGAGATAGCGCAAGCATGCCTGTATCTGCTGGTGTGTATCTGAGACAACCGTACTCATCAGATCATTGTCTTTCCTTTTCCTTGCTTCAGCCTCTATTGGTGAGTTTAAAAGCGTGTGTATGCTTTCTACTGCTGCTACTATAAAGCATACATAAAGCATACACACGCTTTTTGCAAGTGGCGTTATTCATAGGCTCTCCATCCTGTAGGATCGTACAGGCAGCGCAGCACCGCAGCCCCTGTTACCCAACGGTGTCCTCTGAATCAGGCGTGAGGGACGTTTCGGTATCAGCGACCAAGCGGATATCTCCACTGCTGAGCAGCTTGATCGTTATCACCACCGGCGGTCTCTTGTTCCCCACAGGAACAGCCACCTGCGTACACTCCCCGGAAGCAATGGCCGTACCGGTGCCGAGGATGGTGCCTTCCTGCGTAGGGGTATATCCCAGCTCATGCATATACGCGTGAGCGACTTCCAGGAGGCGCTCGGTGCCAAGGATGTACAGAGGTACACGTGCTAGCATGCCAGCGTGTAAGGGAAGGCGCTCTGCATCTTTGTAGGTCACAAAGGTCCTATACGGGTACGAATCGTAGCAGCGGCCCTCCCGCCAGACCTCGTTCCACAGCACTGCGAAGTCCATCCCCTCTGGCAACTCTCCTGTTTCCTCAAAGTACAGGATATCCAGATCTCTCGGATCGACCAGATGCAGGATCCGGTGCCCCGAAGCCCGAACGACTCCTCGTAGGATTTTCATCGTCCTTCCTCTGAATGGTTTTTTCTGCATGCTTCCTACTCCGTCTTCACTGTTCCTTGTGCGGCCTTGAAGCAGTACAAGGCCGCGTTTACGACATCGCTGATCTCCTGGTCGGAGTCGGTTGCATAATGCCATATCGACTTATAGAGGTCAGGGTAGAGATAGACTGTTTATTAACCCCGGTGTATAATTGGCTCATTCCAGTTTTTGGTGCATGTGAAGCGAAATGCTGGTCTAATTTGACTCCGCTTCCCGTTTCCTGTAGCGGGACTCCTCCTCCTGTTCGCGTGCCTGGAGCCAGCGGCGTAGGTCAGCGACACTCACCCGCGCCGCTCGCCCAATATGAATGTGGCGCAATTCTCCTCTACGGAAGAGCCTATAGAGGGTATTGCGACTGATGCCGAGCATTCTAGCCGCTTGGGGTACTGTGAGCAGAAGCGGGTCGATGACAGGTCTCTTGTGCTTTTCCATGTGATCCTCTCTCTTTTCTATGCTGTCTATCAATTGCAGCCGGCGGAGCATGATTGTTGTCTCTCCCGGTCCACCGTGCTGTCACCATCGTAATCTAAGCATGAAGAGCACGAAGAGGCAGCACCCGGCACACCTAGGCATGACTAGGCAACCATCTTGCATCATGGATCACGCACAAACCGTCTGACTTTCGAGAACTGGACATACCGGATATCCCTTACTGCTCGTACCTTCTTTTGGAGAGAGCAGTTCGTCAGGGTGTGACAAATACCGGATTATGTCGCGTCTATTAGTAATGAAGGGGAAGAAAAGATGTTCGTCTTTCATACAGTGGAGTTTCTATGCAAACGATCTTCTTAATCTTCTCATACATGGAAACGGAAAGGGGTACAGAACATTTTCATGCCCCTCTCTGGCTCATACAATCACAGCGCTTTAGCTTGAATGCTTCCAAAGCTAGACAGGAAGCTGCACGAGCCAGTCGTGTGCATGATATAATCCCAATCCCCAAGCCGCTCGACGCGAGATCAGTTAAACATCTATTATAGAGCCAACATATCCGGAAAGGCAGGACTATGACCGAGAATCTCTGGTATCACAAGCTCAAGGCAGTACGGCAGCAGCGCGAGTGGACGCAAGCCGATCTGGCCGAAGCTCTCGAGATTGATGACGTAGGGACGGTAAGTCGATGGGAACGGGGACTACATGTCCCCGAAGAGAAACACCAGCAACGCCTTAACGAACTCTTCCCAGAGATTGACTTTGGCTTCCCGCAGCCCAACCGCCAGCGCGAACAGATCTGGGATGTTCCCTACGAGCCTAATCCCTTTTTTACGGGCCGAAAAGACGTGTTGGACGCCTTGCACCAGCGCCTGATGGAAGGCCGAGCAGCCGCTCTCACCCAGGCGATCCGAGGTCTCGGGGGGATCGGCAAGACCCAGACCGCTGCTCAATATGCCCATCGTTACCGCGACGAGTATGATGCCGTCCTCTGGCTCCGGGCAACTCCGGAACACTTTGCCTCAGATGTCCTACGCATCGCCACGCTCTTAGACCTTCCTGCTGCCAAAAAACCACAGGAGCCATCCCAACTGGTGCGTGCCATTGTCCGTTGGCTGCTCCAACATACACGCTGGTTACTCATCCTTGATAATGTCCAGGAAGAAATCGCTATTGGCGATCTCATGGCCGCAGCAGGAAGCGGCCATATCCTCCTGACAACGCGGGTCAAAGCTATTGCGGACCTCGTCTCCCCGCTTGAACTCTACGAGATGCCGCCGGAAGAGGGGGCCTTGCTTTTGCTTCGGCGGGCGAAGATCATCCCTTCAGGCGCGGAACTTGATGCGGCGGCAGATCTTGATCGCACGACTGCTATGGAACTGTCGCACCTGATGGGGGGCCTGCCCCTCGCGCTCGAACTGGCAGGCGCCTATATCGCTGAAAATCTTTACCCGCTGGCGCGCTATCGAGCAGAATACGAGCAGCGCCGCGCCGAACTTTTAGCCTATCGGAGCCACCTGCATCACCGCTACACCGACTACAGTGAGTCGGTCGCGACAACCTGGTCTCTCTCCTTTCAGCGGGTCCGGGCCCAGTCGCCTGCCTCAATGGTCTTGCTCCGGTTCTGTGCCTTCCTCAGTCCTGACACCATCCCGGAAGATCTCTTCCTGCGCCGCGCGCCCTCCATCAACCCCCTGCTGCGCACGCTGGCCAACAGCATCGAGACGCTCAACCAGGCGCTGATCCCGCTCCTCAACTATTCCCTCATCCGCCGCAATGCAACAGAACGTTGGGTATCCGTCCACCGCCTGGTGCAGGCAGTCATCCGGGATAGCATGGATGACGCAGCACGACGTCAGTGGGAAGAGCGAGCTGTAGCCACCCTGGCAGTGGCTTTCGACCCTGAAGCGTATGGTCCATTGCACAAGTATGAGCTTTACGTGCCACACGTTATTGTCTGCACAGAATACATTGCACGACGCAGTTTGACGGATGAGAGCACCATCACGCTCCTCACTGCGGCAGGCTCCTACTGGCGACAACATGCCTGGTATGCACAGGCCGAGACATGGTGTCAAAAGGCTCTTGACCTAGCTGAACGTGCTCTGGGAGCAGCCCATCCAGGAATCGTCAGCAAATTGACCCATCTCGCCCAGGTCTACGAAGACCAGCGCAGGCACGATCGCTCGGAGCCCTTGTACCAGCGCGGTCTTGCAGTCTTGGAGCAGGTATATCCTCTCACCCATCCGGATCGCGCACGCATCTTGAGCGCGTTAGCCCGCTGCTATTGGTTTCAAGGCAAATTGCCCGAGGCAGAGCCGCTCTTCAAAGAGGCGCTTATGCTTCTCGAACGAGCTCTTGGTCCTGACGATCTCGACGTTGCGAACGCCTCTGCCTGGCTCGCGACCATTTATCGTGAATGGGACCGCTTTGAGGAAGCCGAACCACTCTATCAGCGGGCGCTTGCCATTCGTGAACGGCAGTTAGAGCCCGGGCATCCGACCATCGCTTCCACACTCGACGGCTTTGCGGCTTGCTACCTTCTCCGGGATCAGCTTGCCCCCGCCTTAGACATGCGGCAGAAAGCGCTCACGATGCTTGAAGACGCCCTTGGTTCTGAACACCCAGAGGTCGCTTCATGTCTGGCTGGTCTGGCCGATACCCACACCAAGCTGGCGGTTTTGATCCATCTGCGCAAGCAGGGCAATCCGGAGAGCGAGCGGGCCCTGGCAGGCCTCTCCTCGCTCTCTTCAGTGCGGGACTATCTCAAGCAAGCAGAACAGTGCAACCAACGCGCGATCGCGATCTATGAGCAGGTTTTTGGACCCGATTATGCGGAAACAGGGCAGCCACTCTGTGGCCTGGCGATCATTGCTCAACTTCGGGGACGCTTCGAGCAAGCGGAAGTCCTCTACCAACACGCCCAGGCTGTCGTCGAGGGCAGTCAAGGGCCAGAACACCCGGACCTTCTTGCCATCCTCAAGAACTATGCGCTCCTCTTACGCATCCTGAAACGGGCAGACGAAGCAAAGGCGCTAGAGAAGCGATATGCGGCTATCGAACGTAAATTCCATAGGAGAGAAGACACAGGAATCTCGTGAAAGAACCGACCCCCACCGGTTTCCCGGTGTCGAGGTATCAAGCGAGACGATGGAAGGGTATTGTACACCGCGCGAGGGATACCTTCTACGGTGAGCGACTTTCAGACGTGGTGTGCGGACATTGTTGACAGCGAGTAAAACCAGCTTTGCGATGGAACACCTCGTAGAACTCAGACTGCCCATGCTGATCAAGCGCCTCGGTGGCCCAGCGACTGTTCACCAGCCATTTGCCGCGAACGACGGCAATTTTGCCGGCTTTGCCCGCTGCACTGGATTGCTTCATGGAAACATGATGCTGCTCGGCAAAGACGCGCAGGAGGACCAGCTCCTGCGGGAGGTTCTTGCCACGATGCTTCTTCTTTGCTCGTGTCGCTGATGGTGGTCGGTGTTCGCCAACGGAGGCGGCCTTCACTCGCGGTCGTTCAACCGGAGCTGCATGGGTTTCAACAGACTGGACTGCCAGCCCGTGCATCTGCTGCTCAATGGCCCGCAGCAGTTCAGCGTACCGGCCCACCTCGTTTTCCAGCAGGTCCAACCGCTGCTCGAACTGGTTCAGCCGCTCTCCAAGTGCGTTGTCACCTGTAGGCACCGGGCGCTCATCAGACAGTGGCTCCTCACGTGCCGCCGACTTTCTGCCATACACATGCATCAGATAGTCCACCTGCTCCTGCGTCAGGTAGCGGACGCGGCTATCGGCACGCAATGATTGGAGCTGCATTCCCTCCTGGGCAAGCCATTTATGGAAGGTCTTCGGGTTGACCCCAAAGAGCGTGCAGCACTCCGAAAGGATATACATTCGCATAGTCTCGTCTCCCTTTCAATCGATGTACAGAGGACAACCGTCAACGCGACACTGTTCCGTGCTCGGCATTGCCAGTTTATTCCTGATATTCATTGGTGATCCCTGCAAGAACCGGTGATGATGCATTCATAACAGCACCTTCCTGCCGTTCCTGCGAAAGCAAGAGGCAGCTGCAGAACGAGCAGCATTGCTCGCAATGCTAGCGGAAGTTCCGACGCTACCCTGCTTTTCCTTTCCTCTGCCTGATAGTTCTGAGGAAGTCTTACTTCTCTCTGAATATTCGTGGACTTTTTGACCTCTCCTTGTTCTTTCAAGAAAAGTGTGAGGAAGAGCAAAGAACACAACGTGTTTCCATGATGGTACCGGCATTGCCAGGTCTTCGCTGGGACTGCTTTCATCACCCGAAGTTTTGCCGCTTTTTCCCAGATTTCCCATCCAGATGCAAGTATCGTCGAGCAATTCACAGCTTCCCACAGCATACAGAAGATTTTGAGACAAACGATTCTGATCTCTCGAAATGTGCTCATCTTCTGAAGCCTCCCCATTCTTTTCGGCGTTTCCTTGCTCTTCGCGCAAGTGTGCCAAGAACAGGAGAAAAAGCCGAAGCATCCTGCAGCATCCATACGATTTCGCAGTCAACTGGCCTGTTTCTCTATCATCCACGCTATTCGCTGGGACTGCTTTCGTGATTCGAAGCCTCCTCGCTTTTCCCGATGTTTCCCTCGTTTTCCCTCACGGTGCAAGCAAGGATGAAACCAGAATAAACCGTTCTACCGCATGGCCCTGCTCAGGACCCCAGCCGCCTCAATCACGCGCTGATGGCTAACGCAAGTAATGGTTAAGAACGACATCCTTGCGATTGTGTCCAAGTGCCTTTGATACTTGTATTACCGCTTCTTCCTGATAATCGCTCGGCTTGAGACGTCCCTCAGAGGGCGGCAGACTCCAGCCAGGGGCCAGGGAGAGATAGAGGGCCTGGGCGTACTCCCGCCGATAACTGTGGACGCGCAGCCGCCTGGGAATGTGGGAAAAGACCAGTTCGGAAGCCTCGCGCTCGCCCTTCTGGCTGAGTACATCCTGTTCGCGCCCACTTAAAACCGGTACAGTCCGCGTCTTGCCGCCCTTCCCGTTGGCAACATAGACGGTCGGGCGGTACTGGTAATCAGGATTCTGCTCGACAATATCGCGCACGCGCAGATGCGCGACCTCATTGCGCCGCAAGCCAGTAGCTTGTAAAAATGCGATGAGCGACTGCCAGTGGGCGAGCTGGATGTGCCGGTCAGCATCGTTGGGACCGCGCGAACGGGTGATCATCTCCCGTGTGCGCCGGGGCAGCGTCACCTCCTGGGCCAGCGCTCGGTTTTGAAAGAAGAGACGCAGCGCAGACCGCTCCGCCTGAAGGGTATAGGCACTCTTGCCTGCTTCCAGACGCAGGCGCAGGTACTGCGGCACCAGGACTGGGGCTTGCTCATCCAGTGCCACTAACCGGTGAATGCCATAGGTATCTCGCGCCCAGTTGATGAATGCCAGCACGTGCTGCTGGTAGACCTTGCGCGTCGCGTGCGCGTGAATCTTGCCGGTCGAGACGGTCCATTGCCGCCCACCCGATGCCTCACGGATCGCACGCTTGGCCTCCCGGCGGCTTTCGCCGATGCCACGAAAGCTGTCCAGCCGCTCAATCGCCTCACGGATGATACTTTTTCGATGTGCCATACGCTCTTGCGAAAATCCTTCGAAATGGAAGTGAGAACGCGCTCCAAGCTACTTCTCGCAGGTGAATCTGTGTGCGTACAACCATGCCAGAGAGACTGGCGAGGCGTCATACGGGACCTCACTTGCCGCTTGCTGCTCGGGGGAGGGGCCTCTTGCTGTTTATATCTCCATGAAAGAGAGATTTAACCGCAACAGTTTCCAGCCGAGAAGAAGCGGCTCCAACCTACACAGACGCGCTCCGGGAACAGAGACCGATCCTGCCGAAGGACTCTCACCTACGGCAGGGAGTCACAAGACGATGTCTCGATATCGGTGAGACGCCCTGCCTCATCAAGGATAAGGCGACCTGGCCCATAGGGGGGCTAGTCCAGCTCATTGGTGGCGAGCCACGCCCATCATAGCCCTCGCTCAAGTAAGCCAGAGCGGTCAGATGCGGACCCGTTCATTAGTGGTGAGAGTTCCATGATAGAAGCTCTGCTTGCAACCATCCAGAGATGGTGAGGGCTGCGTGACATAGCCCTGCTTGTAACCACGAGGTGAACGCTTCCTCTTCGTGTCAAATCCGTGCCGCAGCGGAGCAAGGCTCAACGACACACGACACGTCCAGGTAGACACATCCTGGGATCGTTCCTGACACGATGTGCAGGTGCAGCGATCCGTCTGCGACTCCATAATGGAGGAGTCCGGCCATTTCCAATAATTTTAGTATAGAGAATGATCTATTTATCGTCAAGAGAGTGTATCAATAGTGGACAACTGGGGACAGTATGCCCGTAGACTCGTTTGTACCGCTGATGCAGGAATCTACCGGGTAGCACATGTGGCTACCTCGCCGTATCTGCGCGTAAACTGGGATCGGCTGCATCACCCGCGCCTCTTGCAGCGATCAGGTGGATGGGAGGAGAGCTTTGCTCCCACGATCGAGGCCGCAAATCGCTGAGCGACCAGTTTGGACGCACACCCAGATTCTCTGGATACGAAGGCAGATGCGAGAAAAAGAGAGGGGTACTGAGACAGCATGAACATTTTCCAATATGATTCGATGTTCGCGACTATTCCCTGGAGCATTGCAGGATGAAGAGAGAAAACCCCGCAAAAAAGAGAGAAGCTTCAGGAAATGAGGGCTTTCCCTGGGAAGACACGGACTCCTTGCGAAAGAGCGTGATGGCGCCAGTAATCCTGCCATCATCGCGGAAAATGTTCGTATTTGCTGCTCTTTCCTTCACACATCCTGGAAACATGGAGAATTGCCAGAAAAATTATGGAATTTGAGAGAAAGGCAGCTATTTCCATGAATGTATCGGAAATGAGCACGATTCGTCTTCATCGAGTCATTGACGCACCATGCCTCAGCAGCAAACGCAAAGTAGCCAAAAAACCAAACTGTCAGTGAAACCGTCTCCTTATATTCAGCCCGATTGGAACAAGGGTGAGCAAACTGGATGAGTTTCTGAGGTGGAGGGGCTGTGTGTAGAGGAACCTTTGTCATACATAATTCTTCTAGAGCACTGCATTGCCATGGGTTTACAGGCCAGAGTAAGAAGGGTTTGTGCAGGGACGAATTCGCCTGTAGTATGCGGATAGGCATATGAACGTTGAATTAGCATTACTTGTCTATCGGGATCTGCGCGAAATGCGACCATAAACGCGACAAAGAGTAGACCGTTCGCCTGTGCTTTGCATACGAGGGAGAGCAGCATTTCCAGCCATCAAGAGCTGGTCATTCAGGATGTTAAATGCGAATAGAAGCGCTCGACGTCCTTTATGCGGCTTGTCAGAGGTGCTGGCGGTAATGCCTCAATGACAAGCCTCCCGTATCTTCGAGTGCGCAGGCGACTATCCAGAATGGCCATCACACCCCGATCCTCCTGGCTGCGCAGCAGTCGGCCAACGCCTTGTTTCAATTGGAGGACCGCCTGTGGCAGCACATACTCCCCGAACCAGTCTTCCCCATTCTTGATCATTCGCGTGACACGTGCCGCGTGAACCGGGTCGTCAGGTCGCTCAAACGGCAATTTGTCGATGACAACCAGCGAGAGGGCATCGCCGACGATGTCTATCCCTTCCCAGAAGGTTTTGAGGCCGAAGAGGACCGAGCCACGCTGCTGCCGAAATGATCGGACGAGAGCTGCACGCGGCAGGTCCCCCTGGCACAGTACCGGGTAGGAGAGGCGGGACGCAATGCGGTCATAGACCAGGTCAAGCATCCGCTGGCTAGAAAACAGCAGGAAGGCCCGTCCCTGTGATATATTGACGAGGCGCTCCATACGTATCGCGACAGCGTGGACGTATCGCTGCACAGCTATTGGGTCGTCGTAGGCCGGTTCCGGGAGATCGCGCGGCACATACAGGAGGGCGTGATGCTGGTAGTCGAAGCTCAACGGCAAGATCCGCTCGAGGACCTTGACCTTGTCCAGGCCCACACGGCGCTTAAAGTAGGTCAAGCTTGGCCCTCTCTTGCGAGCAGTGCTCACCGTGGCGAGCGTGGCCGAGGCGCAGATGACCGGAGTACGGTCAAACAGGTGTTCTTTGAGCCAGGTAGACACGTCCAGGGGCGTCACCGAGATCGCTACCGTCGCAGCCTGTTGCCCGGCTGCTGGCACACGCTCCAGGGCATAAACGTACTCGCCTGGCTGGTCAACGGCGCAGACGCGCTGCACCTGCTCGGACAGCCGACGAATACGCTGAATCCGCTTCTGCGCCAGGACGGCTTCTTTCTCGGTCTGCACCAGAGGCAGGTGTTGTTCGAGGATCTCGGCGAGCTGACTGAGCTGCTCTGCCAGGTTCAGCCCTTCTGGGATCGGCTCGCGTAGCGTCACAGCGTCTTTTTTCGCTGCGGACAAGATCACCTCGAACTGTTCCCAGACGCGCGCCAGGCAAGCGGCAATCTCAGAGCGCAATGCGCTGGGCGTCTGGGCCTGGACAGCGGTGAGCGCCAGCACGGAGGTAATCTGCGACGCCTTCACGGTCACCGTCGCAACGCGCGTTGCCTCCTCTTCCAGGTGATGGGCCTCATCGACAACGACCACCTCCCGGTCGGGCAGAATCGCGCCATCGGCAGCGGCATCGAGCAGGAGCAAGGTGTGATTGACGACGATGACCTGGGCCCGCTGGGCCTGTTCGCGCATCTGACGGAGATAACAGCGCTGAAAGTGTGGACACTTCGACCAGGCACACTGATCACGATCGCCATTGACTCGAGTACGCAGATCATCTGGTAGGGAGATGTTGAGCGTTTCTAGATCGCCGGTGAAGACGCTCGTGGGATCAGTCGTCAGTTCGACAAGGTGCTGCACCAGATGGTCCCACGCAGAAGGGAGAGGCGAGGCACGCACTTCTTCCAGGCGATCCAGACAGAGGTAGTTGCCAAATCCTTTGACCTTGGCAGCCTCAAACCACTGGATGTGTTGTTGCACAAACGGGATATCCTTTTGGATAAGCTGTTCCTGCAAGGCTTTGTTGGCGGTACTGATGAGAGCGGTCTTGCCAGAACGCACGATCGGGATGATGTAACTTAACCCCTTGCCCGTTCCGGTTGGAGCTTCCACAATGGCGTGCTCCCCCTTCTCCAGAGCCTCTGCAACCAGGGCAGCCATCTCAATCTGCGCGGGTCGTTCCTGATATCCAGGCAGTTGCTGCGCCAGTTGCCCTCCCTGACGCAGGTCAGCGACACCGCTCAGGTCGCTGTCTTGGCGGGACGAACCGGAAGAGGATGTTGGTGATGTCTCCAAAAACAGTCTCCTTGTTCCCTCACTGCTGTTCGGGCCAACAAAGAGACAGGTGCGCCGCATCGCAAAATGCCGATGCCGTGGTTTGCTACAAACGACGTTACTACGGCACAGAGCGCCTGTCAACTCCTTTTCTCGTCTGGAGACAACCAGAGACATGCTGCTCGTAGACTCGCTTGTACCCGTAGGAGATGCATGTGCATCATAAGGCCCCAACAATGAACCAGACTGAGAGCTGGATGCGAGAGGGAGAGAGGAACAGCGGCAAGAGAGGTGAGTGTACTGGATTCCGCGAGATGGTCAGTTCTCGATTCTGCATTGCCAGGAACGAACCGATGTTGCAAGGTGAAGCAGGAGATGAGCAAAGACAGCGAAATTCCGGGAAAGACAGGCAGAGGCAGTGAGAGACAGCGAGGAACGACGAGATACAACTAAAGATACAATTTTTCGTTTGACAGTTTTATATAAAATCGACTATACTTTTCCTGACAATACCGTTCGCTCATGACCTCCGGTTAGAGGTCGGAGGAACGGCGAGTCAGACAAAGGCGCGGGCAGAGGGAGGACGCAGCAGGAGGTGGTGACCTGAAGCGAATACGAAGGATGACCAGCAAAGAGACGGTTTTCTAGATGAGTGCCATGCACAGTTCACGTTCCAGCTGCTTGTTCTCCCCTTTCCACTATACGCTCTGGAGGCGTATCCATGAACACTCCTGGCTCTCTGAGTCCAGCCAAACGCAAACGCCTGCTCAAGACCTACGGGCCCTGCCCGGCGGGCTATACCCATGACGATCTGGAGCGCTTTCTTGATCTGTTATACGGCCTGTATAGCTATCTATATACGCCGGAAGAACTGCGCCAGATCATCGTAAGTGATCCGTTCGATCGGGGAGAGCCACCACGTAGTTTCAAGCTGGTGGAATTGGCGGCCTGGTTAGAGGCCATCCTCGCCTGAGTCGAGGTATTGGAGAGACAATGTGAGCATACCGCTCTTCTTGGAGCAAAATCACTCTACCTTTTGATTGAAGGAGGAAAAGATGACCTTGAAAATGAAGAAGGCATTGCTGCTTCTGCAGGAAGAGTGCCTGGACGAGGTAGAACTCTTGTTTGAGAAGGAATATCCGGGTTGGCAATGGCTGGCTCGGATGGTGACCTGGCCTCCTACTCTGGTTGTCGTGGTAGCTATCCCGCTGGCTGATGGGGCGCGAGAAGAGACGGAGACGTTTGCTGATCTAACACAGAGGGGCCTGATTGAGTTCTATGCTTGTTCTCCTGTAACAGAAAGGATGCCGCCGGAAGCCAAGCCATCTGTTGCAATATGGAAGGAAGAGGCAACCGAGCCGTATCAGATCCTGTATGAAATGAGTCCAGGGGGACAGTTTGTGCTGGTATTCCCGCTGGAGCGGACTGATTTGGTCGAACGCATCCAAGCTGCCCGGGATGGCTGTCGTGATCCCAGCGAAACCGCGCGGAATCGTTTCATTGTGCCAGCGAATGCCAATACGTCCCTCTGGCTGACGGAACTCCGAGAAGTGTATCCACAATTTGCCGCCTCGCCGTCATCTGAGACCATTTTGGATGATCTCCTTAACCTTCCCGGATTGGAGTGGTTTTAATTGGAAGCATGTTGATGCTGTCTCATGTACACCTCCTTAAAGGTACATGTAGCGGCACTATACGCGAGAAGAGAGAGAAGCTGTTTCTGGCCACAGCATGTGCTGGGAAAATATGATACTTCCTCTCTCATCGAGCCATCCATTATTACGAGAAAGAGAGGTCATATCGATGTCCATATCCCATTTGCCAGTGCGGGGTTCAACCTTCCAGCTCCCCACACGCTCGCGTCGTGGCCAGGATGTCACCGCTGCGCGTGCTCATGCGCAGCGAGCGAAACGTGATGTACAGATCCAGGCTCGAAAGACCATATCTCCGTCAGGAGGGAAAAAGACCCGCAAGGATGTTCAGGCAAGAAACGCGATGTCAACTAACATCGGCGATGCCATTGACACCTATTTGCAAGACCACGAGGGAGGCAACCATAGCCACAAAACGCTCGAATGGCACGCCACAGCGCTTGGTCTGCTGCGCCGCTATCTCGAAGACGAGCGGGCGATCACGCGGATCGAGGATGTGGATGCCCAGGCCATCAGTGCCTGGTTCGCCTACCTTCGTACTGTGCCTGGTCGGCGAGGCAAGCCAAGAGCGGAGCGCACGATTCAAACCTATGCACGGTCAGCTCGTGCCTTCTTCCGCTGGCTGCTTCGGCGGGAAATGCTTGCGCGCAACCCTTTCGACCAGGTGGCATTTCCCAAGGTGGGCAGGCCACGGATTCAGACCATCGAGCCAGAGGAGTTCGAGCGGCTCTTACAGGCGTGTGCGCCGCCGAACGAATCGGGTTGGCTCGTCGAGCGTGCAGTTGCGCGCAATCGTGCCATTTTCTGGCTCCTCTACGATACTGGTATCCGTGTCTCAGAGTTGTGTGGGTTGCGGGTGGGCGACTTTGACCGCAAACATGGGCTGCTGACGGTCACCGGCAAAGGCTCCAAGCAGCGGCGGATTGCCCTGGGCAATACCTGCCAGCGCAACCTGCTCCATTACCTCGATCGACACCGCCCGCGTGTAGAGGAACTGGCAGAATGGGGCAGTGCCGGGGAGGATCACCTCTTTCTGTCAGAGACCCGTACTCCACTGACCAAGAATGGAGTAGAGATGCTCTTCAAACGGGTTCGCGAGCGGGCAGGAATCACGTACAAACGCATCAGCCCTCACATCTTACGGCATACCTTTGCCATCCGTTACCTGGTTCTGGGGAATGATCCGTTTAGCCTGCAAGAACTCCTGGGACATGAAGATATGGCGACCGTCAAGCTCTATATGCACATGAATGATACGACGATCCAACAGCAGAAACGCAAGTACAGCCCAGGGGATCATTTACCCGCTCAGATGCAGGGACCAAAGCATACGCGGCGCACCGGCTTCCAACCGAAATTACGAGGGAAGAGGGCTGTTGGCTAAGCAGTCACTTGCCGCTCGCTCGAAATTTCTTTCGAGTCGAGCGGATTTTTTGGAGCTGGCGGCTCACTTTCGAGTATTCACATGGCTACTCACGGTTTACCTTTTTCTCCTTAGCTCTTTCTCCTGGAACCCTTACGCCTGGTCTCTCTCGGTCCAGGCATGCGGGTCGGGATGTGATCGCCAGGGCTGTATTTGCGTTTCTGTTCCTGGAGGATCGCATCATTCATATGCATGTAGTTTTGCACAGTGGCCAGGTCTTCGTGTCCCAGCAGCTCCTGTAAGCTAAAGGGGTCATTACTTTTCACGAGGTAGTTAATGGCGAACGTGTGCCGGAGAATGTGGGGACTAATGCGTTTGCCTGTGATACCGGCACGTGTTTTGAGTCGCTTGAAAAGCATCTCCATGCCATTTTTGGTCAGTGGCTGGCGCGTCTCGGAGAGGAAGAGGTGGTCTTCCCCGGCGCTGCCCCACTCGGCCAGTTCCTCTTCATCAGGGCGGTGTTTGTCAAGATAGTAGGAGAGGTTGCGCAGACAGTTCTGTCCAAGCGCCACACGCCGCTGCTTCGAACCTTTTCCTGTCACGGTCACCACCCCGTGTTTGCGATCAAAGTCGCCCAGGCGCAGATTGATGAGTTCAGAGACGCGGATGCCGGTATCGTAGAGCAGCCAGAGGATGGCCCGGTTGCGCACTGCAGCCCGCTCAGCAAAGGGACCGGTCTCATTGGGAGGCGCACACGCCAGCAAGAGCTTTTCAAACTCTTCATGCGTGATAGTTTGGATGAGTGGTCTGCCCACTTTGGGAAAGACCACGCGCTCAAAGGGATTGCGCTCAAGGGCCCCACGACGCATGAGCCAGTGAAAGAAGGCGCGTGCCGAGCGGGCGTAGGTCTGAATCGTGCGTTCGCTTCGGACTTTACCACTGGCCGCAGGAGTCGCGCGCATGTGCGCAAACCAGGCGCTGATATCATCGGCCTCGACCTCATCGATCTGCGTAATGTCCAGCTCCTCTTTCAAGAAGAGCCGCATCAAGCCGAGAGCTGTGCGGTGCCACTCGATCGTTTTCTCGCTCGAATTGCCGCCGATATGATCCTGGAGGTAGGCCTCAATCAGCGTTTCGATAAGGCGTCGTTTCGTCTGGACCTCTTGCCGGGCGGTTTTCCTGTTCTGCGGTTGGGAAATAACCGCACCCTGCTCGTTTCGTTGCTGATGGATCTGCGCCTGGGCATCGAGTTTGGCGCGTTGGGCTTTCGCTCGTGCTTCGGTCACGGGCGATCTTTTCTTGCTCGCTCGCTTGTCCGACACCTTTGGTTTCCCGGCGTTTGCTGCATGTGATGCGTTGTTGGTCGCCTTCAAGACCATGATTCTTCTCCTTTTGTCGGCATCATTGTGAACCACTTTGAGGAGTGGATGATGCCCTTGCAACACTGAAGTACATACAAGCAGCATTCCAGGCTTCCTCGACGCTCCGTGTCCCTATGCAAGTGTGGTCTCCCAGGATAGCAAAGGAGTCTGGCAGACCAACTCCAGACCTTCAGCGGAAGGAAATCGAGGGGCAGGTGGTCGCGTACTGGCGAAGGCAGGTACTTGCCCATTGGGAAAGGCAGGTGAGCATGAACCACATGGGTTGTGAACACTTTTATCAAGCACGCTCACCCTTCATTCGAAGCGTGTAAACTGCCTTGTAGAGGCACTTCATAAGAAGCGGGCGGTGAATCTGTGAGTTCCTGCCTTCCAAGCAGGCTGTCGCGGGTTCGAGTCCCGTCTCCCGCTCCAAACATTGAACCATCTCTTTACTGGCTCACCAGAAGCCGCTTGGTGGCAAGCAAGCGGTGTGGGAGTCAGTAAGCAGGCGGTTTTATGTTGTGTCAAAAGGGGTACAGCGACATCCTGCCTCATTTTAGGGTGACATCCTGTCTCGCCCGTCGCGACATCCTGCCTTGGCGAGGACGCGACACCCTGCCTCGCCCATCGGGACATCCTGCCCCGATGGGGACGCAACATCCTGCCTTCGCGCTTTCGCGACATTCTGCCTCGCTCACTCTCGCCCTCCGCTTGCCTCCTGGCGCGTCAGAAGCCCCAAAGGAGGCACCACACGATGTTTACAAAAGACCCACACGGCCAAAAAAACGCACACAACGCAGCGGGCGCAACGCCCCAATCGACAGCGAAAGCGACCAAAGGGCGCTCCAGCGGCTCGCGCAAGGTGACCGAGGCGCGGGCAACCGCCCAGCGCGCCAAACTGGACACTCAGGCCGAGATACGGCAACAGGCGGCAGAGGCTGCGACAAAAGCCAAACCGTCTGCCGGGACAGGAAAGCGCGAGCGAGAACGGCCTGGTAGCCGCCGGGCAGCGACGATTGAACACGCCATCGCCGATTACCTGCTCGATCACGCCGGTGGCAACCACAGCGCCAAAACGCTCGAATGGCATCGCACGGCACTCGGACTCCTGCAGACCTATATGGAGAAGGAGCGCAAGATCAGCCTGGTCGAGGACATCGATGCTCCCGATCTCAACGGCTGGCTCGCCCACCTGCGCACCACGCCCGGTAGCCGCGGCAAGCCGCGCTCCGAGCGCACGATTCAGACCTACGCCCGCTCGGCCCGCGCCTTCTTCCACTGGCTGGTAAGGCGCGAACTCCTCACGCGCAATCCTTTCGACCGCGTGACCTTCCCCAAGGTCGGCAAACCGCTGATCCAGACCATCGACGCCGACGAGTTCGAGCGGCTGCTGCTGGCCTGCACGCCTCCCCATGAATCCGGTCCCTTCGCCGAACGGGCAGCCGTGCGCAACCGGGCCATTCTCTGGGTGCTCTACGACACAGGCATCCGCGTCTCGGAGCTGTGCGGGCTGCGGCTGGGGGACTTTGACCGCAAGCATGGCGTGCTGACCGTGACCGGCAAGGGCTCCAAGGAGCGACGCATCGCCCTGGGGAGCAACTGCCTGCGCAACCTCTTGTACTACCTGGATCGCTACCGGCCTGACGAGGACGAACTGGCCGAGTGGGGTAGCGCCGGGGAAGATCATCTCTTCCTCTCCGAGACGCGCCTGCCGCTGACCAAGAATGGGGTCACGCTGCTCTTCAAGCGCATCCGGCAGCGGGCGGGTATCACCGGCAAGCGCATCAGCCCGCACATTTTTCGCCATTCCTTCGCCATTCGCTACCTGGTGCTGGGCAACGACCCCTTCAGCCTGCAGGAGCTGCTGGGGCATGAAGATATGACCACCGTCAAGAACTACATGCACATGAACGATGAGACCATCCAATCCCAGAAGCGTAAATACAGCCCGGGCGATCACTTGCCCTCACGCATGCCGGGACCCAAGGAGAAGCGGAGACGGGGCTTTCAGGCAAAGGAGCGGGGGAGGAAGTCGGGCGATTAAGCGCTGACTGGAAGTCTAGCCGTGGGGAACGGACTGCGAATGCTGGAACAGGCATATTGCAGTCCGTTCCTATCGGGGATTCGCTAAGAGGCTGACGGGAACGAGGGGCTGGCTCATGAAAGAACGGTTTCTTGAAACAATGAGGATTGTGGACTCCACCCTCCCTACACATGTTTGAGCGAGATGCGTCGGACCTTGAGGCCTGGTACGCGTTCATAATCACTATCAGTGGTCACGACGGTCAGATTGCGCTCCAGGGCGGTGGCGGCAATCAGCGTGTCGACATCGCCGATCAGACCTGGGCCATGGGGAGGACGGAGAGAGCGGCGAATGTCGGCGTAGCGTTCCATGATGGCGTAAGTGAGGAAATAGGGATAAACGGCACCAAGTAGAGCTCTCAGCCCCAGATATTTGGTGGGATAGTCGTGCAGGCTCTTGATGTATTCGATGATCTCTCCGTAGACCAGAATACTGGTTGCGGCTTCTCCGCGCCTGATCCAGGGCACAATCAAGTCGACAGCGGGCTGCCGACCCTGGAGATAGGCTCCAAGAGGGCCTGTATCGAGGAGGTAGCGTCTCATAGCGTAATGGGTGGGGTGGGCGGACTTTCGTGACGAATGCGCTCAAGGGCCGCTTCCATCTCGTCCCAATCCAGGTCGCCCCAACTGCCAGCCAGACTCACGGCCTGTTGAATCGCCTGCTCATGGACAGCCGCATCTGCCGCTGCTTCGTCGATAAAGTAGCGAATGACCTCGTGGCCGTTTTCAGCAAACGGGATGCCGATCAAGGGTTGGCCGAAAGCACTGCTTAAGGGTGCTGCTTGTTCGATCTGCTCTGCCATCTTTGTTGTCTCGTACCTCCTTTAACATAGGTAGTATAGCATAGGCACATGGTATCTGTCATGCTGATGTTCCTCGTTTCCTCGTTTGCCTTCGCGTGTCGCTGCCTCGTCCGCACGGGTGTTCCTGCATCTTCTCTTGGGAAGTCGAGGAAGTGCATGCTTCCAGATGAGCAAGCAGAAGGGCTTTCTTTTTAGGCGACAAGTGCCTCAAGCCATTCAGCAAGCTCCGTGAGTTTGAGCCGGCGAGGCGTTTCCGAACGGTCAAAAGGATCACTCACGATGATTTGACGCAATTCAGCCGAGCTATAGACGTGGCTGTACATGCCATAGAGCAGATCGAGAAAGCGTTCCAGGTCGTCGTGCGTATAACCTGCCGGAAAAGGGCCGAAGGTTTTGAGCAAACGCTTCCTTTTGACAGAAGTCATTTCCCGTACTGCTGTCATATACTTCTCCACGAAACTTTGTTTATTATCAGGGAGCAACTTTTGGTCCTGTACATCCATGAAGGAACTCATGTATGAAACCGTCTCTCTGCAAGCTGAAAAGTATTCGCTTCAGGACCAGTGAAGCTGCTTCCCGTTGGCTCAATAGTTCGCAATCGCTTTCATCTGGTTCCATGTAAACTAGAGAGAGCCTATTTGCTAGAACAATTGTACAAGAAAAGGATATCCAAAATCAGTACGAAGTGACCGATTTGGTGCGTCAAAAGAGCACAATTTTCTGTAGAACTCCCTGCTTATATGGAGTAGCTTGTCTAACACAGAAACCACAAATATTATGGGGTTGAAGCACTTAGTCGGTTGTTTTTGAGCATGCACTTGCAGGTAAGTGACTTACTTGGACTGACAAACCCCACGAACAGATAGCTCACCCATCGATGGATGGGGGATTCTTTTTCCCTGAGCAGGTAACTAACTGACTAAGGGCAGAACATTCATCAGATTTTGCAACCATCCCCTCTTTAAGTGTGAACTACAGTTGTAAAGATACTGCTGGCGAATCCCTGTCAGAGGAGGATACAGGGGAGAAGATCTCTACCAGGATAGCAAGAAACGCGGACTTGTAGGGGAAAGCGCCTAGCAAATGAGGAGAAAAGCGATGTCTCTGAAACCATAAGAAGTGAATCCTCTCCCAGAGGAAATGCACTCATGCGGCCTTTCCCAGGAGGAAAGCACTGATGCGTCTACACGATCTGTTGGATCCGATCTACACTGATGCCTAATTTACGGCTTTATTTCCTCCTGATGGTCAACCAGCGCTCTCCCCAGGGCGGCTAGCTCTGGTAAGCATTCTGCAATGCATACGCTACATTGGCCTAGTTGAAGCACAAAGAGGCGTAACAAGTCAGATAGCAATTCACTTTGCCCCTAAGGGCAGAGTAGCGGACGAGAGATGCAGATAGGAACCTTTATGAGGAACGCTGAGACTTGAAGAGGCATCTGAAAACATCATGGAAGTGATGAGAGGGGTATTCACTCTCCAAGTGAGGCTGGAGCATCTTTTCCCCTGCCCAGCTTACATAGCATTGAATCATATTGCACCTATTCGATGCTGAAATATTGTATATTGAAGATGAACAGTCTTTCTATGAACTCACCAGGAGCTTTCGTTGAAAACAATACCGAAATATGATCAACGTAAGGAACGTTTCCCAATGTTAGCAATACTAACATTGGCGGCCTGGCGGCTACGCCCAACATGGATTTTGCTTCTGGTAATGACTCTGGGAATGCTTCTTGCTGTTGTACTCGCATGTACCATTCCCCTCTTTTCTACAGTGATGACGACCGCAGGATTACGGAATACCTTTCGGGCAACTCCACAAAGCGCGGAAATCACGGTGAATACGGCTACCGAACGCCTCTCGACACCGATTGCACAATCGGTTCATCAACAATTTGAGGGCTTACTTCATCGCTATCTGGGAAACACTATTTCATTTGAACAATCATCGCTCCTGGTTCAAGACTTTTCATTCTTGCCTTTCAGAGAGAATACCTTCGTCACTGTCTATGGAACTTCGATGCAACAAGCAGCAGCTCACCTGACAATTGTTCAGGGGCGGCAAGCGCATATTACGCATGCTCCTGCTCACGAACTGGAAGTGATGATGACGCAGCAGACAGCGACACAATTGCATGTGCAGATTGGCTCAACGTTCACGCTTTCGTTAAGCTTACGTGAGCAAGGTTCTCAACAGAGCGAGCAGGTGACTGTACGCCTTGTTGGACTCTTTCGCGTTCCTTCTACACAGGTCCCATACTGGCATGGAAATGACTTTAACCCCACTCCCATCACGAACGAGCAGACAGCACCGCAGTACCAGTATATGCTCCTTGTTTCTGACGATGCACTACTTACCTTCTTCGATGACCTTCCTGCTCCTGACAGTGCTGCGCTCTCTCCTAGTTCTCCAGGTTACACGCTTCTCTGGTATTACCACTTCAATTTTGCCAATGTTTCCATCAACGACCTTGATCCGCTTCTTCATCGCTTTATGGCTCTGCAATCGGCGATAGATAGCTTATATGGCTCTCTGGCTTTTGGTCCTGGTGGCGCTATTCCACCCTATCCTTTCCTTTCACAAGTCAATATCTCCAGTCCGCTCCTCAATGGTAGCAGTTCACCAGGTACCCTGGAACAGTTTCAGACACGCATAGATGTAGCGCGTATCCCTGTCACCGTATTTACGTTGCTCGCCCTTGTGCTCGTTCTCTTCTTTGTGAGCCTGCTAACCATCATTCTGGTAGATAGCCAGGCTAATACCATTGCTCTTGTTCGAAGCCGGGGAGCCAGTCAAGGACAGGTGTTTGGCGCAGTCTTTCTACAAAATAGCGATCCTGGCTTGCTTGCTCTTCTCATTGGCCTTCCTCTCTCGCTCCTCACCACAATTATCTTGACAAGGCATGCGCTACCTGTCTCGGAACTCGATGCACTCGATGTCGTGATCCAGGCTCCACTTCAAGCGATAGGGGAAGTTCTCCCCTACGGGCTTGGTGTCGTGGTCGTTTCACTTGTAACAATGGGGGGAACGCTCTTCTTGACGACGCATAGTAATGTGCTTGCCCTTCGTCGCGAGCAGGCACGCCGGAGCAGAAAGGGAGTATTGCAGCTTCTTTCCTTCGACATGATCGCAGGCGTTATTGCTCTCGTTGGATACCTGTTTTCACTGTATGTCACCAGTATCGGCAATGTCCTATCACCGGTTGTTGCTGTGCTGATAACGTCCCCATTATCATTGATTGCGCCTTTTTTTCTCATTGCGGCATGTTTGTTCCTGTTCGCTCGCCTGTTTCCTCTCCTCTTCCTCCTGGCGGCACGCCTGGCAGCACGAGGACGCGGTGTCGCCTCGATGCTGGCCTTCGCTCAGATGGCACGCTCACCCCGGCACGCAATGCGGCTGACCGTATTGCTCTCGCTGAGCGTCATGTTTCTCTTGTTTGCGCTGGTTTACACTGCGACAGAAACCGGGCATATTCAGACGCTGGTGAATGACGAGACAGGAGCAGACTTTAGCGCAGATCTCGGCTCTGTTCCTGCAGGCGTTTCCCTCTCGCAATTGCTCAAGCAATATCAAACCCTTCCGGGGGTGCTTTCCTCCAGTGTGGGGCGTGTCGAGCAAGGAACTGGGGGCACGGCTGCCCTGAATATGGATATTCGGGAAGTTGATGCAGTGAGCTTTGGGAGCACTGTGATCTGGCCTTCTCAACAAGCGTATCGTCAGGCGCGTCCACTTCTCTCGAAGCTAGTCTCTTTACGACAATCAGCCGTTCCAACGGATGTCGTTCCTGCTATCGTCGATCAAACAACACTTGATAAGCTGCTCCTGCATGTTGGTTCCATCTTCACCATTCTCTTGAACAATGCATCCGGTTCAGCGATGAATTGCATGATCGTCGGCGTCGTAAACCATATTCCGACGATCAATGACCTGAATACGTCGAGTGGTGGAGGCGGTTTTTTGATAGCGGGAGGGGTACTGGTTGATTATCAAACGTATGCACGTATTTTTGTCCAGGATGCAAAGCAAGAGAGTAACTGGATAGGGCCGATTACTCCCCCGCCACTCAACCATGTATGGCTCCATACCCGGAGCGATGCAGCTTCAGTCATGAATATCCGTACCGCACTCACCAACCCACGCTATCACCTTACCAATGTTGTAGACAGACGTTTATTCCTTGCTACGTTGCAATCCGACCCTCTTTATGTGGTCCTACAAGGTGTTCTGGGTCTGGGTACAGCTGTCGCACTGGTGCTTGCATTCATAGGTGGTTTACTGACCTCCTGGTTGAGTGCTTCCACGCGCCTGATGAACTTCGCCTTGTTACAAGCATTGGGGATTACCACCAGACAGATGATAGGCATGTTGTTCTGGGAACAGGTTATTGTCTATATCACGGCTTTCCTGTTAGGTGTGGGATTTGGGGCTCTGCTCATTTTCTCTGTTATCCCTGTCCTCACGTTCACAAATAGTAACTCGGCTCTGAGCAATCAGCAGTTTTTCGCCCTGCAAACAGCGCTGGCAACACAAATTGTCGTGCCGTCATCTCTCCCTCTCATGTTTCTTGTACTGATTAGTACCTGTGGTCTAGCACTGATAGTGATGGCGCGTGTAACCTCTCGTTTATTACTTGGTCAGGTATTACGTTTGAATGAAGACTAAAAACATTCAGTGTTGGTATTGTCCTTTATAATAGGATATAGTCTGTATTTTAATACCTTGCTTCGACTTTTAGCTCTTATCGGACATCTTTTTGAATGCCATCTTTAGAGCCTGTTAGGGACTCAAGCTGAAGTGAATAAACTGATGAAGCATCAAGCAAGCAAAAACCACCAGGTGCAGCCCGGCGACGGTAGCCGGAAGGCGCTCATAATCGCGAGCCAGGCGACGGAAACGCGCGACCCAGGCAAAGGAGCGTTCCACCACCCAGAGGCGAGGCAGCAAGACGAAGCCACGTTTGGCCTCGGGCAGCTTGACCACTTCCAGTTGCATGCCTTGCGCACTGGCCGCTTGGGCGGCAGGCTCTCCCGTGTAGCCGGCATCGACGAAGGCCAGTTGCACCGACTCGCCAGTGGCTTGCTGTACTCGTTGGGCCAGTTCGCCCACTTGCGCCCGATCTTGCTCATTGGCTGGCGTGACCAGCAAGGTCAGCAGATGGCCCAGGGTATCGACGGCCACATGCACTTTGCTGCCCTTGCGCCGCTTGGCGCCATCATAGCCCGCATGGCCGCCACTCTCAGGCGTCGATTGCAGCACACGGCTATCAAAGATGGCAGCGCTGGGTTGGCCTTTGCGTCCTTTAATCCCGCGCAACAGCAGGCGCAAGTCCTCGACCATCGCGTCGAAGACCCCTGCCGCCAACCAGCGCTGGGTCTGTTGATAGACGATGTACCAAGGCGGCAGATCATGCGGCATCATGCGCCAGGTCGCTCCCGTGCGCACGATCCAGCGCAAGCCGTTATAGACTTCTCGCAACTCGTCATGCCGTTGTCCAGCATCTTCGGACAACAACGTCAGATAGGGCGCGACGAAGGCCCATTCGTCGTCGCTCACATCGCTTGGATAGGGATTTCTCGGACTCATGCCACTATTTTAGCATGGCTTCCAACTCGAATCCCTAACAGGCTCTAGAACTGAGCCTCAAAGCAACAGGCCGCTTTTAACATTATTGCTGAGATAAATCTGCATGTGAGTATCTGCCGAGTGCGCAAACTGATCAACTCTAGTGAAGTGGTCAGGACTCACTTCTCTTCTTGAGGCTCTGCACCCGCTCTGAGTTCAGTGATCAACTGCTCAAACAGATACGATGCCCGCACATCTCCCCGCTCGACACGCCTGTGCAAGACACTTTCGATATGTGCGAGCAGGGTGAGATCGTAGCTCTGCTCCCCGCAGACCTGGCACTGGAGTGCCGGAATGCCTACCACCTCGATGCCCGCTACGGGCCCGATCCGCCGAAACGGCACAGCTCGCATCGAAGCCACCAGACGTTGCATGCCCTGATCGCGACCACAGGTCGAGGGGGCAGAGAAACTGGGTATGATGTGTTCAAGCATCTGTCGCTCTCCTTTCTGCTACCGTCTGCTTCAACCGGCTGTCATCTCGCTTCGTCCAACCGTTGCATGCACGATGGTCATCGTGCATTTCTCTCGTGGTGCCCAACAGTGTGGGACTCATGTGTACCGGTCAGCCGGCTCTCTACTGGAAGAGATGGACTTCCTTTGGCGTACACTCTGCTCTTGAGGAACTTTGTCATGAGCTGACACAGCATTACTCTGCGAAGGAGTACCATCCTCGCCTATTATAGCACACGTGTTCTTGAGCATGTGCGATGTCTGACATCGTTGGAGACAATCGTCAAGATGTCTGACAAAATAGGCCGGCTGTCAGACATCGTATCAGGAAAACAATGGAGAAATTGGAGCCGTAAGTGATCGTGGCCACTACGATCTCCGTGCATCCCTTATCAGTCTTGAAAGTGGCATGAAGCTGCTGGAGACGACGAAACGGTTGACAAGCCATTCGAGCCTCATCATGGTTGTCACGATCAAAAAGCCAAAAAATCTGCGTGTTGCTCTTCCCGATACTGCATCGATCGATGCGCGGCCACATTGGATGGAGTAGATGGTCGCCAAATGTATACATTTTGAGACAAATGATGGTGGTCTGCTTTCTTCTGTCATGGTTTGTATACGTTTGAAGACAAAAACGCAAAGCCACCCATATCAGCATCAGTTACAACCATGGAATGAGAGGGCGGGGTCGGCGAAATAGGTCGAAGGAAGAAGCTGACACCAGGAAAGAAAGATATGCCGGCGAACCTGAAAATGCTTGATGAAGAGATGATAAGTCGGTGTTAAGTGACAAACGCATGTGTGTCTTATGCTCCTCCTAGAAAGGAGCAATCTCATGTTACCACACATGCAATTGGACGAAAAACAAGTGTTTGAGCACCAGCAACGCCTGCTCCACGAGGCAGAACAGCAGCGATTGCTCAAACAGGCAAGCCGGCGTCGTACCGGCAGGGTGCGGCATCTTTTTGCAGGAGTGAGGAAGTGCTTCACGATCCCCAGCACCGGTACGCGGCGGGTCGAGCGCAGGGAGGAGTTTTTCGTTGAGAGCAGGGAAGAGCCGGTTCAAGCGCCTGAATTACAAGGAATAGGGAGGTAGTGGATGTATTATCGTCTCGCCAGGAGGTCAAATACATCGCCGGACTGGCACTGGACATCAACGGTCCTCAGTTCGCTGGGGACCGTACTGCAGCTTCTTCGGCTCTATCAGGCTCTTCCACACGATCGCCTGCTGGTTTGTTCTGCTCCCTCGCGCGAGCATCTGAACGAGATGCTCAGACGGGCGAACGCCGGCCTGGAGTCCGGCGCAGTCACAGCGACCCAGTTTCTCCAGGAGCGGCTGATCCACCCTTCACTGGGAGCACAACAGACCTCTTTGTGGGGAAGGCAAGAGCAGCGGGAAAGCACCTCCGTCGCTGTCGCAACGCACGCGTTGTGGACCAAAGGTGGCCAAGCAGTTATGGCTTCCGACGAAATACGCGAACCTGCATTGGAACAACAGCGCAGAGTCATGGAAGAGGGTGCAGGTGACGACCACGATGGCCCGTATGCCTTTGCTCTCCCGCTGTCTGTATCGCAGGCCCTCGCCTGGGTGCGACTACTTGCCCGCATCCAGCGCGGGGAACTCCTGCCATAGTCTGTGTCGGAACTGAGCCGTGTCGAATGGAAAGGAAGAAAAGGTATGATAGAAACGATGAAGCACACCGGCGCTGAAATGAGCCATCTCGCTTCAAGAGAACAGCGTCCAGTGACCACCACCAGGCGAGGACTCTTGCGCATCGAGGTGTATCCTCGCCGCAGATGGAAGTGGTGGGGCAAACGAGGTTGGCTCGTCGTGCTACATCTGCTGCATGAACAGGGCGACACCTGGAACTGCCGCAAGTTCTGCGCCAGTTTCCCGGACCTCTGTCGTCGGCTGGGCATTGACCCGGACGACCCTGTCTGGCAGGACAGGACACAATCATCCAGTGTCTGCTCTGAACCTTCTCAAGATGCAAAGGACCAGGGCTGGATGCCTTTTTGCATGTTCTAGCGTCAGATCAGAAAGGAGATGACCATGTCAACCAATGCTTTGCCTCACGTCCATTCCCTGCAAGCCAATGATCCTGATCCCTTCTTGCAGCACGATCGTTGGACACGAAAGCCTCTCGAGGAGTACCAGGCGCGTGCTCTGCACGCCTGCCGCGAGTATGCCTACGCGCACTCGCCCTTCTATCAGCGTTTCCACCGGGGTCTCATGGATCGTCCCCTGCATGAACTGCCGGTCCTGACAAAGGCGATGCTCATGGAGTACTTCGATGACCTGGTCACCGATCGCTCCATTCACCTCGATGAGGTGCGCCAGTACCTCACACATCCAGCTGGGCAGGGACGCTTTCTCAACCGCTACCGGGTGATGGCCACCTCCGGCAGTACTGGTCAGCCCGGTGTCTTTCTGGCCAGCCAGGCCGAAGGGGCGCATCTGGCGGCAGGCTTCGCGCGCTTTCCCGCCTGGGCCGACGTGACCCCTGACAGCAAAGCCGCGATCATTGCCTCGACCGCTTCCGGCCATATGTCCTCACAGATTCCCGCCATGGTGCAGGGGCAGATGCTGCCGCGTCTGCAGTTGTCGGCCAGTGATCCCGTCGAGACGCTGGTGCAGCAACTCAACGCGTGGCAGCCGGACATGATGGCCGGCTATGCCTCCATCATGCGCGTGCTGGCCGAAGAGCAGCGCCAGGGGCGGCTGCGCATCACGCCGCGCTTCATCTTCAGTGCATCCGAGACCCTGACCCAGGACACGCGGCGGCGCATCGAGCAGGCCTGGCACACCCGGCTCTTCAACATCTACGCGGCTACCGAGAGCGGCGTGCTGGCAGCCGAATGCACCGCGCATCGCGGCCTGCATCTCTTCGAGGATGTGGTCGATGCACACAACCGCCCTGTCCCGCCGGGCGTGTACGGGGAGAAAGTGCTGCTCACCGTCCTCTTCATCCGCACGCAGCCGCTCATTCGCTATGAGGTCAGCGACCGCGTCAGCCGTGCTCGCGTGTCATCGTGTTCCTGCGGTCGGCCTTTCGCCCTGCTGGAGGGGATCGAGGGACGCGCGCCGGAAGTGCTGCATTTCCCGGCCCGTCAAGGCGGGGAAGTCGCGGTTATCCCGCATGTGTTTCACCGGGTGATGGATACCGTCCCGGTGAGTGGTTGGCAAGTGGTGCAAGAACAGGACGGCTTACAGATGCTCTTGAGTGGAGCATCGGAGAGCCTGCACGAGGCGACGCTCGTCGATGCGCTGTACCAGGCTTTGGCTGCACAAGGGGCGATCGTCCCGCCTCTCCATATCCAACGGGTGGCGGCCATCCCCAGGAACGCCAGCGGCAAGGCACCGTTGATCGTCTCGCACAGACAACGCTCAACATCGTCATCGTCCGCAGGATCGAGGACATAGAGCCAGAACGGCGGCTCTATCGAGAGAAGAACAGACGGAGGAAGTATGCAACCGCACTATGAGGAACGAGGATCGGTTCTCTTACAATCCGCACCTGTATCACAGGTTCATGCTGAAAGAGGCGCCGGAAATGACGCTCGCATGCCGCCGCTCTCTGCGTCTCTGCCATCGACAGAAAGCAAGCGACGCATGACCGGGCGTCAGCTTCTCTGGACTCTCTTGCTTGCAGGAGGACTTGCAGCTTTTCTCACCGTGCTCATTGGAGGGTATGTCTTTAACTGGAAATGGACGGGTTTTGCCGATACTACCCTCTGGAACTGGTGGCAGCTCCTGATCTGGCCAGTGACAATAGCGATCGTCGGATTGGTGTTCAACAGCAAGCAGAGTGAGACCAGTCTCACCGTGAGTGAGCGGGAGCACCAGACAGACCTGCGCATCGCCGAGGTTCGCCAACAGGAAGAGGCGCTGCAAACCTACCTGGACCACCTGGCGGAGCTGCTCCTGGAGAAGCAGTTGAGGAATTCCCTACCGGGAAGTGATGTGCAGGAGGTAGCGCGAGCGCATACGTTGACGGCCTTGCGACGGGTGGGCAGGGACCGCAAAGGCCTCCTGCTCCAGTTCCTGCACGAATCCCATCTGATCGAGGGAGAGCAGCCGCTTGTGGATCTGCGCGGGGCCGATCTGAGCTATGCCAATGTGCAGGGGGCTGACCTGAGAGAAGCCGACCTGAGTGGTGTCAACCTCGTAGGAGCGAACCTGGCGGGAGCCAACTTGAGTGGCGCGAGGCTCAGCGGAGCGGTAGTCGCAGCAGAGCAGCTTGCAGCCGCCCGGTCACTCCACGGAGCGATCCTGCCCGACGGGTCGATGCGGAGGTAGACTTGGCAGCACCTGAGACGTATCATTGGCACGTGATCGCTCAGAAGCACAGGCGCACGCTCGACCGTTGAAGCAACAAGGAGGTACCAGGTGAAGTATAAAATAGGGGTCTACGGCTCGAACACCATGGAAGGAGAGGAAGCCATCCAGCTTGCACAGGCACTGGGAGCAGAACTGGCCCACCACAAGGTCATCGTCATTACCGGGGCATGTAGCGGGATGCCGTATGCTGTCGCCAGTGCTGCGAAGCGACAGGGAGCGGAGGTCTGGGGATTTTCGCCAGAGCTGGGGGAAGCAGCGCAGAAGAGCGCCTATCCACATGATGATATCACCATCTACAGCAAACTCTTCTATATTCCGCAGGAGTATGAGCACATCTTCTACTTAGAAGAACCGCTTCCACCTCCCCGAAGGTGGAGTGCGCGGCTGAAGTACCGCAATGTCGTTTCGACGATTCACGCCGACGCCGGTATCATCATTGCGGGTGGATGGGGCAGCCTGAATGAGTTCACGAACCTGCTCTATGATGGCAAGCCCATCGGGGTCCTCACAGGAACGGCAGGAGTGGCCGATGAACTGCCGCAGTGGTTTCCAAAGCTGCGGAAGAAGTCTGAGAGCCGTGTCTGTTTTAGTCCGAGTCCTGCCCAGGTCGTTGCTTTCCTCCTCAAAGAGCTTGCTGCTTCCCAAGAGTGAGGCTTTGCATAAGCCAGGACGAGAAAGCAAAAGAGCACGAATGGTACAGTATGCTTAACGAGTAGTTTGCCCCCACGATAGTGGACAGCGATGACAGAAAGGACCAAAGAGATGAGCAGTGACGGGATCCAGAGCCACCCTCTGCCCGGTTCCACACGCCGTGAAGCGCTGCTCGAGTCCGCCGCTGTGGCGCGCATCTTCAACTACGTGACGACTCCCCGACTGGTGCTGCGCCGGCTGCGGATCGAAGACGGCCAGGCGATGTTCGCCGTGCATGGAGATCCGGCGACGAACCTGTACAATCCCGCCGGTCCCCATCCCGATCTGGGGACGAGTGAAGAGATGTTGCGGTCATGCCTGCACCACTGGGAAGTCTATGGCTTCGGATATTGGGCCGTCACGCTCTTGCAGGAAGGGAACATCATCGGCTTTGGGGGAGTCGAACATCGGGTCTGGCGTGAGCGCGAGGTGTTGAACCTGTACTACCGGTTCACCCCCAGTGCCTGGGGTCAGGGATATGCCAGCGAACTGGCACGGACGGCAGTCAGTCTGGCGCGAGCACATCTTCCACCGTGGCCCGTGATTGCGCGCGTGCGGCCTGGCAATATCGCCTCGATCCGCACCGCTGAACGCGCCGGGCTGGTGCGTCGTCCCGACCTGGATACGGAGCACCTCGTTTTGGCGCTTGGCTGGCCATCTGGTGACGATGAGTTAAACTCACGCCAGGAAAAAAGGAAGTGGTCTTGACCGGAGCCGACTTGATTCGCCAGGCTCCGGGCAAGCTGGTCGGATGGTGGAGCACGCAGGACACGTTCAGGTGGGCGAAGCCTCCTGGCGACACGATGTCGTGCTCGCCGCGTCCTGCTGATTCGCCCGCTCCCAGATGGCCTGAAGGCGTCCCCCTGAAAGATGAGCCACCCGGTCGCACAGCGTGCCTGCCTCTTCCCAATCGCGTGTTGCAAGCAGGATCGTTTTCCCCTGGGCTCGCAGGGCACGCAGAAGCTCCCAGAACGCAGCGCGTTCGGGTGCTTCTGCCTGGCGCGTCGGCTCATCGAGCAAGAGCAGCGGTGGATCGGGTAACAGGGCGCGCGCAAGGGCCAGGCGTTGCTTCAGAGCGAAGGAGAAGGCACTGACCTGGAGATGCTCGTAGCGCGCCAACCCGACCGTCTCCAGTACACGTGGAAGACGCTTGTCTGCCAGCCGCTCGCTCATCCCGAGGAGCCGGGCATGGAACTCAAGGTGTTCTCTCGGCGTCCCGCTTTCACCCAGGGTATTCAGGTCCACGTGTGGCACGACGCCCATAAGCTGCCTTGCCCGGCGTTCGAAGCGGCGAACATCATAGCCCATGATGCTGATGGCGCCATCGAGCGGCGGCTTTCTGCCGCTCAGTAGATCAATGATGGTCGATGTTCCCGATCCACCTGGACCAACCAGGCCAAAGATTTCTCCTTGCTTGATAGTCAGAGAGAATGGCTCGATCTCCTGGTGACACAACAGATGAATGTCCAGCGCAGGGAGAGCGTCTTTTGCGGAAGTGTTCCCAGGTGTTCTTCTCCTGGACATGTCGGTGCCCTCCTCTTTCCCTCTCTCGTTCCTGTTCCTACCTCGTCGTTGGTTTGATGTTCTGGTTCACATGAAAGAAGTTGTCCGGGTCATACCGGTTCTTGATCTGCACCAGCCGCTCGTAGTTGGGGCCGTAGCTGGCCCGGATGCGGGCTTCACCCTCATCCGTCAGGAAGTTGACATAGACCCCTTCCTCAGCGAATGGCTTGATGGCTCTCTCGAAGCGCTGAACCCACTCCAGATGCGGCTGCGCTTCCCCTTGCGTCCATTGCGCAATCATCTCCAGAATGTAGTGATCGTGGCGCAAGGCGAAGGCCGTTGCTGCAGGATCGACCCGCATGGCAGCGCCGTGAATCTGATAGAACACCACGGCGGAAAGGGGCGAGGAACGCGAGGAGCCAAAGGTGATGGCGGTGTCGAGGGCCTCATCGCTCAGGTGAGGAAGCGCTTCCGCGTGATAGGCGTAGAATCGACCGGGCTGATTGACGAAGTCCAACAGCGTGGTATTCTCCAGCACGGACATCGGGCGGATCAGATCGACGAGCGGTGGGCCAAAGGTGCGCAGAGGGGCCAGTACGCGCTCACCACAAGCGAGGTCGTCGCCGCAGTAGCAGGCATCCAGGATGACGACTGGATGACCATCCGGTCCGCTGGTCAGGTTGGCGTTGACGGTGAGTTCATCAGGGCACTGTCGGCTGTACTCACGATAGAAGCGCAGCACCTCGCGCGCTCGCGCCAGGGGATGAATGAGGCTTCCTCGCAGTACCTGAGCCAGTGGATGTAATTGGAAGGTCAACGCCGTGACGACCCCGAAGTTGCCACCACCCCCTCGCACGGCCCAGAAGAGATCGGGATGCTCATTCGCGCTTGCTTTGAGCAGGGTTCCATCAACCGTGACCATCTCCACCGCGAGCAGATTATCGATGGTCAGGCCGTACCGACTCGAAAGCCAGCCAATCCCGCCACCAAGCGTGAGGCCGGACAGTCCAACTGTAGAAAAGACGCCCGTTGGGAGCGCCAATCCGAACGGCTGTGTGGCGCGCAGGAACTCGCCGCTGGTCAGACCCGCCTCAGCGCGTGCGACACGCTTTTCCGGGTCGACCTGAATCCCTTTCATCGCAGACAGATCGATCACCAGCCCGTCATCACAGACACCATGACCACTCACGTCGTGACCTCCGGCACGAACCGCCACAGTGAGATCGTGCCGATGTGCAAATTGCACGGCACTGCTGACATCGGAGACATCGACGCACCGAACGATCAAGGCCGGATGCCTGTCAACCATCCCATTCCAGACATGGCGGGCGCTTTCATAACTCTCGTCGTGCGGGCCGATCACCTCACCATGCAAGCTGGCTTTGAAGTCTTGAAGAGCTTTCGGATTGATGGGTGTGGAAAACATAGATTTTCCCTTTCTTCTACGAAACTTTCACCATAGGATGGGCATAGGATACCGGAAAAAGTGGCTGAGAACTTAGCAAGGGCTTATCATCTCTTTAACAAGGGGTTTCACTTTTGAGGAGTTGCCTACGATGAGAGCAGGATTGAGGATGTGAAGAGGAGTAGCGAAGGGCCACAGCGTGATGTGTTTATGCGTTGAGTGGTTTGCCTTGTGTGACAAGGGCTTGCTCTGGGGTCATGCTGCGGCCCTCCTCCCATGCAATGGCAAAGGCCTGCTTGCCCAGGTGCATGCGAACGGCGCTAACTTGCTGTTCATAGGCCGCCTGCTCGGCTTTAGTACGCCTGAAGGTCAGGAGGAATGGGCTGCGGCGACCGGAAGCGACATCGAGTGCTTCAGCAACTCCCCACAGCCGGGCTGCCCAGACCTCTTCTCCTTGTCGCGCTAACACGCTTCCTGCTTGCTGCAGGCAGAGGCGTAAGCTCTCGTTATGTTCAGCCTGCCGCAAGAGTATCAGGCTCTCTCTCCACCGTGCTATTGCTGCAGACTGATATCCTTGCAGAAAATCGATGCAGCCCAATTGGTTGAGCCCATAGCCTATGGGCTCAGGCAACCCGAGCGCACGAGATAATACCAGTCCCTCTTCGAACCAGGACCGTGCCCTCGTCACCTCATCCTGTGCCATGGCCAGTCGTCCCAACAGACAGAGCGCGTGCGTTGCACCCACCTTGTTCTGCATCTCTCGGAAGAGGTGGAGGCTCTTCTCGACGAGGACAGCGGCATACCCCTCATCGCCCTGGGCAAAGACCACGTAACCCAGGCAGAGGAACCCCCAGGCAAGGTCCTCTTTGTTGTGCTCCTCTCGGAAGAATGCCAGGCTCTCCTCTAGCAAGGACCGTGCCTCGGCATACTGTCCTTGCTCGATAGCTGCCTCTGCCTGGAAAAGGAGCACTGAGGCGAGGGGATGTTTATAGCCATGGTCTCTGGCAAGCGCACGGCTCTCTTCCAGGAGAAAGCGTGCCATGTCTTGGTTGTCCTGCAGCATGACGAGCCATCCTAGCCAATTCAAGGCGGAGGCCAAGTGTTGTGCCTCCATGGTCTGCTTGGCCTGTCGATACACCTGCAGGCACTCTTCACCCAGTTGTGTCGCTCGTGCCATCTGGCCCTCAACAAAGGCGAACCAGGCAGCCCCACTCACTGCTTTGAGCCGTACGGATGCACTGAGGCTCACGTACCTGGCCAGCGCTTGTTCCAGCAGGATACGCCCTTCAAGCTCAGGACCACGCACTGTCAAAAAACGTATCAGGGCACCAGCCAGTCGTAAAGCGATTGCTCCTCGCTGTACCATCTCTTCCTCCCCGGCTGGTTCCATTGACCAATCAAAAGCGGCTCGCAGGTTCCCACGCTCCTGCTCCAACTGATCGAACCAATCCCCCTGCTCTGCTCCAAACAGGTGGGCCTCGGCCTCCTCAGCGAGATGCAGATAATAGTGCGCATGAGCACGGCGGGTCGGTTCGAGTTCGTCGCAGGCGGCCAGGCACTCCAGGCCATATTCACGAATGGTCTCCAACATCCGCAGGCGTCGTTCTTGCCCTTCTCGCCTCTCCTGGGAGAGTAAGTGTTTGTCGAGCAGCGAAGTAATTTCATCCAATATGTCTGCAGGCTTGCAGCCATCAAGCATTGCTGAGAGAGCCTCTACTGCCTCCAAGGTGCAGCCACCGACAAACACGGCAAGTCGTCGGAAGAGGCGCTGTTCTCGCTCCGAAAGCAGTTCATAGCTCCATGCGATCGTGTTACGTAGGGTCTGCTGCCGCTCTGGGAGATCCCGGGCCCCACCGGTCAATACAGCTAAGCGCTGGGTCATCCGCTCTAAGAGAGCAGACAGAGGCAGCAGCTTGAGCCGGGCTGCGGCGAGTTCAATGGCGAGGGGCAAGCCATCAACGCGCCGGCAAATCTCGGCGATGAGTGGAAGATCCTCGTCGGTGAACGCAACGTCAGGAATGATCTCTCGTGCCCGCTCGACAAACAAGGCCACTGCTCCAGTACGTAACAGCTTCTCCTTGTCGGCAAGAGGAACGGGATCAGGCACGGCGAGCGGCTGGACGACAAACTCGCGTTCGCCTCGCACGCGCAGCCTCTCCCGGCTCGTCACCAGCAGTCTCAGGCGTGGACAGCTCGCCAGCAGGTCCATCAGGGGCGGAGCAGCATCCACCACCTGCTCGAAGTTGTCCAGCACGAGTAGCAGGTGGTGCCCAGAGAGAGCCATTTTCAACTGCCCGAGTGGCGATCGCGCCACGCTCTCTTGCAAGCCAAGCGCCCGGGCAATGGTAGGAAGGACGAAGGCCGCATCGTGCAAGGAGGCCAGCGAGACAAAGCAGATCCCATCCGTGAAGTCCTCCTGCATCTCATGTGCGACCTGGAGCGCCAAGCGGGTCTTGCCCACCCCCCCAGTCCCGGTGAGGGTGAGCAAGCGCGTCGTTGAACGCCGCAGGAGCATGCAAAGTTCGACGACTTCCTGTTCTCTCCCAATGAGCGAGGTGAGTGGTAATGGGGGTGGGGAGGAAGCTCCTATCGGGCGCTGCTGTGATGGTGCAGCGGCATTAGAGACGAAGCCCAGTGCTTCAGGCGTCTGTTCAAACAACTCGCACAGCTTCTCACGAAAGTAGAGCGTGGGTTCGGTGACCCCGTTTTCCCAGCGAGAGACCTCGACATCACTGGTGCCGATCATGGTCGCCACGTAGACCTGGGTCCAGTTCTTCTTGAGCCGCTGCGCTTTTAACCGCTCGTTGGGCGTTCGCGCTGCCTTCGTTCTGCTCTGTTTTGACGCCTGCTGTGCATTGCTCATAGCTCAATCGATCGAGATCTTCTTGCAGCCGCTTGTCCTCGCTCTCTCCGCCAACAGGGGAAGGCAGAACAGAGGGGCAACGGAATGTTAAGTGTTTGATAAGTTCCTGATCCTGCTTTCAAGTATACTTCTTAACGGGGAGAGGAGTAAAGCGATAAAGCGGATAGAGGTGACCGGAGGGCCTTGTCGATACTGGCCTGGCGGAAGCAAGGTTCATCGCTCTTTTATAGGAAAGGGAAAAGTGCAGTGATAGCATCTCGGCCATTTCGCTTCGGCGTCATTGCGTATTACGCCGGGTCAAAGGAAGAATGGTGGGCGAAGGCGAGGCGAGCAGAGCACCTGGGCTATTCCGTCCTGCTCGTCCCAGACCACCTGGAAGCACAACTGGCTCCCGTCCCGGCATTGCTGGCGGCAGCCGAGGCCACCACTTCCTTGCGGGTCGGCAGCTACGTGTTCGCCAATGATTTCCGACATCCCGTGCTGCTTGCACAGGAGGCGGCGACCCTCGATGTCCTTTCAGAGGGACGGTTCGAACTGGGCATCGGGGCAGGCTGGATGCGAACCGAGTACGAACACGCAGGCATTCCCTATGCCCCGGCAGCCGTCCGCGTCAGTCGCCTGGAGGAGACGCTGCACATTGTCAAAGGGCTATTCGCCGCAGAGCCACTGACCTTTTCCGGTGCCCATTATACCGTCAACCATCTGACAGGATTTCCGAAGCCTGTGCAGCGACCGCATCCGCCTCTGCTCGTGGGCGGCGCGAGTAAACGTCTTCTGTCCATCGCCGCCCACGAAGCCTCGATTGTGAGTATCACCGCGAGAATTCTCCCCGACGGAAGCAGGCTGGATGTGACCGATACCACTCCAATGGCAACGAGACAAAAGATCGCATGGGTGCAGCAAGCGGCAGGAACACGCTTCCATCAGCTTGAGTTGAATATCCTCATCTTCGCGGTATTAGTTACCCAGGATCGGCTCAAGGGAGCAGAGGCGCTTGCAGCGCGCTTCAAGACCACTGCGGAGCAGGTGCTGCAGATCCCGCATTGCCTGGTTGGCACCCCGGAGCAAATATGCGAAGCTGTGCAAGAGCGGCGAGCCCTGTATGGGATTTCCTACCTCTCCGTCTTTGAGGAGGAGATGGAAGTCTTCGCGCCAGTCGTTGCTCGTTTGACCGGGAAGTAATAGGAG